>NZ_CAXBCJ010000002.1:0-529119 GCF_963974565.1 uncultured Imperialibacter sp.
TCTTAAAATAACAAACCTTTTGACTTTTTTGAGAGCAAAATGATGAAGTCAGGAAGAGGGACAAATTCTGGCAGCAGCTGGTTTTACAGCCCAGGCAATTTCTTTTGGAATTTCATTCATGAGTCTGTTTGAGATCACGGATGTGGCCTCAGTGGAAGACTACCAGGGCTTTTACCGCATTACCATCAGCTCCAATTTTTTATATTTCCCCTCTTTGTTGCTGATTGCCTCCTATGCAGCATTTAGGAAATGGATTCAGGTTTTTGGGTTCATCGCAAGTATCCCATTGCTCATAAGCACCATCCTCTTTCTTGTGGGATATAGAGACTATTACACACTTGAGGCCATCTCCAATACCGGGTATTTCCTCGTCAGCCTTACCTGGGTGCTATGGGCATTTAACGTTTACATGAATTACAAGCAAGAATCAAAGCGCAATTCCAGGTAGCTAACACCCACCACGTGAGCAATAGTGAGTGACCATTCCAGCGACTAGCCAACACTTGAAATTAAAAGTGTCAAATCAACAATTATTATTAAGAAATGATGATTTAAATCACTAATTTCATTATTGAAGGGGCATGAAAGCGCTTCTACACACCTAAAAACCTATTAAACTAGCCATGAAAAAATCAAGACTCATTCTTTCGCTGCTCCTGGCATTTGCCAGCACACTGGCATCTGCACAAAGTGAGAACCCACCTCCGGTAAAAGAGGATTTCAAGCCCTCAGTTCTCAATCAGCCCGGAAAAGAGTATCCGCAAGTCAACTCTCAGGGCTATGTACGGTTTCGTATTGAAGCACCCGACGCTCAGAAGGTGCACGTAAGCCTCGGCCTTGGTGGAAGAGGGGGAACCGCTCTTACCAAAGGAGCAGACGGCATATGGGAGGGCACTACCGAGGGACCTCTCGACGAAGGCTTTCATTACTATCATCTTAATGTAGACGGCGGCACATTTAACGACCCCGGCACACTGAATTTCTATGGGTCAGTGAGGTGGGAAAGTGGGATTGAAATTCCCGCTGCCGATGAGGACATCTATGCCTTAAAGGACGTTCCGCACGGCAAGGTGGAGCAAATTCTTTTCCCTTCCAAAAGTACCAATACCTCCAGAAGGGCCTTTGTGTATACGCCTCCGGGCTATGGCAAAGACCGATCTAAAAAATACCCAGTGCTCTACCTGCAGCACGGTTGGGGAGAGGACGAAACCGCCTGGAGCAACCAGGGCCACGCCAACCTCATCATGGACAATCTGATTGCCGCCGGAAAAACGCAGCCCTTCCTGATTGTGATGACCTACGGGATGACTAACGAGGTCAAATTCGGACAGTTGAGCAGCTTCGATATCACGCCCTTCCAAACCGTATTGCTGGATGAGCTAATCCCTTATGTGGATGCCAATTACCTTACCCAGGCCGATCCGGCCCACCGTGCCATGGCTGGCCTGTCGATGGGAGGGATGGAAACCCGCACGATCACCCTTGCCAAGCCCGGTGTGTTCTCGTATGTGGGACTTTTGAGTGGCGGAAGCATCAGCATGGAGGATTTGGAGAAATCGCCTGATTTTAAGAAAAATGTGAAGCTATTGTTTGTGAGCTATGGGAGCCGGGAGCTGGACAATCCCCGCAGAGGGCCCTGGGGCGATCCTAAAGAAAACACTGCGGCAGTTACGGCAGCGGGCCTAAAAACACATTTTTACGTGTCGCCCAACACAGCCCATGAATTCCAAAGCTGGAGACGAAGCCTGTATGTAATGGCTCCGATGCTTTTTAAGTGATGGCAGAACAGCAAGTTTAAATAGCCAAATACAGTTGAAAAACCTTTTAAAAATAAGAAAAAAGAGCTGCATAAGGTGATTTACTGACGCAACAGTAGGACAATGAGGGGAATTAACTCCAATTTATTTATCATTGTATAACCTTCAACTTAAAGTTATTGACCAATGGCTGAGAATTCTAACGGAAGCAGCAAGACCGCAGGCGTGATTATCATCCTGGCGCTGGTGCTGGTGGTATTGGCGGGCGGGTATTACCTTTTTATGTATAAGCCTCAACAAGAGGCAAAAGAAAAGGCTCGTTTGGAACAAATAGCCAAAGAAGAGGCCGAGAAAAAAAGACAGGAGCTGGAGGCTCAGAAGAAAGTTAAATACGAAGAGTTGATAAAAAATGCCGATGTGGCATTTGCAGAAGAGAATTGGGAGACGGCGCATTCCCTTTATGCTGAAGCGGCCTCCCTTTTGCCTGATCAGCAATATGCTAAGGATCAGTTGGCACTGGTGAGGGCCAAACTGGATGAATTAGCCGCCAAACAAACACCCGGAACGATTGAAACTGTTGCTTCACCAACGGGACGCTTCTACGTGGTCGTTTCAAGCAGTGTGGATGGCGACCTGGCCATGGACTATGCCAACAAACTGGCCAAAGAAGGAAACAGCTTGAAAATAATTAACCCTTCCGGCACCAACAAGCTATTCCACCGTGTGTCTGTGGGCGATTATCCCACGTGGGACGAAGCCGTAGCCGCTACCTCATCGGCCAGTGCGTTTGGAGAAGGCGTTTGGGTGTTGAAGTATTGAGATCTTGTTCAGGAAACTACAAAATATTTCCAGTTGTGATCCACTGACATGCAGCGATTGAATGTATAGAAATATATACCACTGTTCTTGGTTTCTTGTCAACAAATTGAAAGAGATTCCAATATCCCCAATCCATGGTATATGTCACTAGATGCCGGAGAATTGGTTAGGGGGTTTTCTTTCCGTATCAACAAGGTGTTTAAAGCCACTTCGCCTTTATGTCTCTGTATTTAGTTCTTCCAATAGGGATAAGTGCCCCATTTTTAAGCTCGGCCATATATTTGCTGCCAGGCTTCACAATAATTTCCCTTACCTCAGACATCTTCAGCAAGTATGATTTGTGGATACGTTCAAAAGTAGGCGATAACAATTGCTCCAGCTTTTCGAGCGATTTATCATGCAGTTCTTTTGTTCCGTCTGTCAGAAATAGTTCGGCGTAGGCTCCTGCACCTTTAATAAAAAGTAAGTCTTCAATGGGTATCAGCTGTATCCTTTGCCTTTTTTTTACGGCTAAAAATCTAATCTTATTCGCTGCTGTTTTTTCTTTGGTGATGGCACGGTTGAAGGCTTGCTCCAACCGACCTCTGTTAAAGGGCTTAGGTACAAAATCTAACACTCCATATTCAAAAGCCGTAATTGCCTGGTCTTGGTAGGCTGAAATTACGATGGTATGAAACGACTCCGAAACCGCCGTCGTCAGGAGGTCAAAACCACTTTCGCCATTAAGATTCAAATCCAGGAGAACGAAATCCAATGAGCTATTTTCAATAAATTTCAATGCCTCATGGAGTGTGTTAATATGGGTGAGAAAGTGTAAGTCATTGCCAAGAATGTCACGGGTCATCCTTTCAATTCTTTTGGCAATTCTTGACTCATCTTCAACGATTAAAACATTCATCCCTTTATGAGTATATTTTTAGGACGTTCTTCCAACCATGATTTGTTGGCTCAGAGGTAAAATCCCAATTCGAATGATAACTTTCTGTCAATCGAGCCTTGATGTATTTCAGCCCTGTGCCTTCATCTCTATCTCCCGATGCTTGCCTCGCACCAGCAGCAAACGTAAAAAAGGTAAAACACCTGCACTCACTATTCGACTCAAATACCAACTTAAATTTGACGCTATTATCTTCCAGAGGCAAGCTGTGCGTAATGCCATTTTCCAATAGCGTGTGAAGAATGGCAGGTGGGATTTTTTGCTCAAGGTCTATGCCTTCTTCCTCCCAGAAATAGTTGACCTCTTTCCTGTACGTCATAACCTCAATATGCGCACGGCAAAGGGCTATTTCTTGAGCAATAGGGATCAGTGTTTGATCTTCTATCTGATTAAAAAGGTCAAATTCTTTGGCTAAAGCTTCTATAAACAAAACTCCTTTTTTGGGAGATTCTTCCACCCAATCTATTAATGAGGTCAGGGTATTCATTAGAAAATGAGGTTGAATATTCTTTTTAAGTAATTCCAGACGTAGGCGAGTCGATTGAACGAGAGAAGTTTCATAAGCCAATCGTTGTTCTTTGATTCGGAGAGAAAGCAAATAGAACATGCTGAGAAGAATAAGACTGAAACCTGCGAACAGGCTTTTGTTAAAGGAAGCGACAAAACTTATAAGCACGGATAATAGTAGCGCCAACAGCACGAGACGAGCACCTTTCATTTTTCTGTAAGCCCCAAACACCGCTATCCCAAAAGAAAAAAGCCACATACTTAAAGCCATATTATTGGCTGTCAATTCGAAGTAATCATATTTTGTCAGGAAAATGAACAATAGAATTCCGGCATAGATGATCAGCAGCAATTTTCGTTTGGGGAAAGGAAACTGCATGGAAAAATAGAACGGAATCAAAAAAGAAATACCGAGCATCAGAATGCCTATGACCTGTAAACGTACGACATGCAGACTGTAATGGATGGGCACATAGGCTTTAATGAACTCCGCCAATATCAGGAGAAAAAAGAGAAAGCAGCTTATACTAAAAATTAGCATTGCATACTCTTTTTTGTCACTTAGAAACAGAAAAAGAAAATAGAATGCGGCGATGAGAAAGGCTCCTGCAAACAGATGCATATAGGAAGATTCGATGAGCCTGTCGGTTAATAAATCATCATAATAAGCGATGTCCAACTCTTCTATTCTTGTGTGATTTGGGAAAGAATGGAGACTCGATCGCAAGGCCAATAAATGTTCTCCCGCTTCCGTCAGGTGAGTAGGAATGCTAAAAGTAGCCCACATTTTACCTTCAGGCCCAAGCAGTTCTTCTTGACCGGGGTTTCCATTTTTCCCAATCAAAACGCCATCCCAAAAAACCTCATACTCACCATATGCATGTAGCTGAAGACCGTATGGATGCAATGATTCCGGAGCCTTCAAAATGTCAATTTTAGTTCGGGACCAGAAAACCCGACCGCCATCCACTACAAACCTTCCACTTTTCCAGTCTTCATCATTCCAGCTTTTTGCAGCCCACCCTTGTTGATCGCCTATTTTGAATACCGTCTCGTACCTTTTGAACACGGGACTTTGGGAGCAAGATGTCACATGTATCAATGCTAAGAGAAAACAGGGTAACGATCTCAAATTCATTTGATAAGGTTTTACTGACGTAAAGAAACCACTATTAAATGGCTTCTTTGAGCAGTTCATTCATGCATAGAGCAGTTGGCAAATTAAACGGTGTACATCAACAACTCTCACAAGAATTTTGATGTATATCCTTCAAAAACTCAATCTCAACTTATGACCATTTTACTCAACTATTTCAAACATATCAACAATAGGAGGGGAATGCGGATCACGAAAATGCTCCTATTGGCGAATGTGATCTCTCTCAGTACCGGGCTTGCTCAAGAAAAAATGGAAGGCAACCCTGATTTCCCACTCATGGAGGGCCCCTATATGGGGCAAAAGCCTCCTGGCATGGTGGCAGAACCATTTGCTCCGGGTATCATCTCAAAAAAAGGATGGGAGCTAGAGGGCGTCTTTGCCCCGGGTATGAAAGAGTTTTACTTCACGAGAGACCTCGGTGAATACACAAGCTACAACCCCGACAATTTCCACCCAACCGTTATTGGCTTCCGGCAGGAAAACAATGTCTGGAAGAAATACACTGAATTCAAGCGGAAAGGTGAAATCGTTTTCTCGCCTGATGGCAATCGCATGCACATGGCCAAAGGGTACAAAGATCGTGTTGGCGACGGTTGGTCGGAGCGCAAAAGCCTTGGGCCCATGTTTGACCGGGAAGACTGGGGGATTATGCGCCTGTCGGCATCCGCAAAGGGCACCTATGTTTTTGATGACTATAAAAGCAATGATGCGATTCGCATTTCGACCATCAAAGAAGGCAAGCGCCAGGAGCCTGCGAGAATGGGGCCGGTGGTCAACTCAGGCAAAAAGACGGCTCATCCATTTATTGCCCCGGACGAGAGCTACCTCATTTGGGATAGCGAGCGGGAGGGGGGATATGGAGACTCTGACCTTTACATCAGTTTCCGGCAAAAAGATGATTCGTGGGGTCCTGCTATCAATATGGGTGACAAGGTCAACTCCGCTCAATGGGATGCCTATGCAACCGTTACCCCTGACGGCAAATACCTTTTGTTCAATAGAAAGGTAAGCGGCCGAAATACGGATATCTACTGGATTGACGCACAAATCATTGAGACTCTCAGACCCCAATAACAACTCATCAAAAAAAAGGAAGTAACCATGAAAGCAATGAAATTACTAATGTTGGCATTTTCCATTTCAATCAATACAGCTCTTGCTCAGGAAAAAATTGAAAACGATGCCAGCCAACCGCCCCTGGAAGATCGCTATTTTGGAGAAAAGCCACCGGGCCTAATTCCTGTACTTTTTGCTCCTGACATTGTTTCTCCAGAAGGACTTTTTGAAGGTGGTAACCATTCTCCAGACATGAAGGAATACTATTTCTCCAGGAAAAATGGAAAATATGAAAAACGCACATTTTTTGTTATTCGATATGAAAATGGGAAATGGGGGAACGAAACAGAGACTGATATAAAATGGCCAGGATTCTCTGAGGATGGCAATACAATGTACCTTGGAAAGGAGTATAGGGAACGAACTGCAACAGGGTGGTCTGAACTCAAAAGTCTGGGTGAATTCTTAAAAGATCAGGCACATGGTATGTCGATTTCATCCCGGGGAACCTATTATTTTGCTGTTTATAAAAAGGATGATAGTGCGGTAAACGGCTCTATCTATTATTCTGGTTTCATAAACGGCAAACAAGAAACACCGGTCAAAATGGGTACTGAAATTAATACAGGAATAGATATTGCACATCCTTACATTGCTCCGGATGAATCCTATTTAATGTGGGACGTTGAAAGAGAAGACGGGTATGGTGGGTCGGATATCTATATCAGTTTTCGAGCAAAAGATGGTTCCTGGCAACCTGCAATGAACATGGGTAGTAAGATAAACACAGAACTCCAGGAAAGCTCCCCATCGGTAACACACGATGGGAAATATCTATTTTTTTCGAGGGGAGAGTGGGAGGTTAGAGAAGATGGAAGTACTAATTGGGTAGGAAAACCTTATTGGGTGGATGCTCAGGTCATTGAGAATCTCAGACCCCGATAACAACGTAGAGTACATAGGTAAACAGTAACCGACAACCGGGCGCACATTTAATTCTCACCAGAGTAGTTTACAGGCAACAGTTCCACAACGAACCTGTTGCCTGCTATTTTTTAGTCAAAAGAGCTTTTTTCTAGCCCGCACGCCCTTCGTTAGCAATCACATTGATCACCACATTTCCCTTTTTTCGAAATGACTCCACGTAGGTGTGCGCCTCCCTGATTTGTTCCAGGCTGTATCGTTTATCAATGACTGTGATCAGCTTTCCTGCCTCAATGAGGTTTTTCAGTGCCGTGAGGTCATCATCCTTCGCCTTCGCATTGCCGGCTACCGAAACGTACTTTCCGGCTGGTTTCAGCAAATGCCGGAGTTGCGATTTAGTACCTTTTCCCACCGCATCAAAAACGATGTCGAAGCGTTCAGCCGTCGTTGTGTGTTCGTCTTTTGTATAATCCAGAATGGACTCAGCCCCCAGCTGAGCAACCAGCGGGATGTTCGCCGTGCTGCACACCCCCGTCACCGTTGCTCCAAAAGCCCTGGCAAGCTGCACACCAAACGTGCCCACGCTGCCCGAGGCACCATATATCAATACTTTGTCGCCGGGTTTGATGCCGCCCTGCCTCAAAAATCTCAGGGCCGTCAAGCCGCCAACGGGAACGGTGGCAGCTTCTTCAAACGTCATGTTCGACGGCTTCATGGCCATCAAATGGTTGGCGGGAAGGCAGGTGTACTCGGCATAACCGCCAAACCTCAGACCACAAGAGGCAAAAACAGCGTCTCCCTTTTTGAAGGTACTCACTTTGCTGCCCACCGCTTCAATTACCCCGGCTACCTCAAAGCCCAGTATTTTCACCCGCCTGGGTTTAAATAGCCCATTAAAAAGCCGGGCCAGGAAGGGGTCGGCCTTTCGTAACCGCCAATCGCCGGCTGTTACTGTGGTGGCGTAAACCTTTACCAGCGCTTCATTTTCCTTAGGGGTTGGTTTGTCCACCTCTTTTAGTTCAAGCACATCGGGTGAACCATATTTGTCATAAACGACAGCTTTCATTCGTCAAAATTTAATTATATGTTAGTCTATTTTTAAGTGCACCCTGGGTAAAATAAAGGAGCTATTTCAAAAGCCCTAAATCTATTTCAGGCTGAGGGGCTACCGATGACGTGTTATTGAGCTTGCAAAAAAAATGTGTCAGGTTGAGCTTGTCGAAACACACATTTTTTTGAAAGCTCAATGCGACATTATTTTTGCATTGCCCGGGTTATCGAACCTTCTGCTGATCACCTCAGGGGTTTTAATGGCTGTGGCCCAAGGTTCGCTATAGCCGACGGCTTGAACCCTTTCCTGATCAGGTAAATCCCCAGCGACAATTCAAAGCCTGCTACCAGCACAGCGCTTAGCCCGGCCAGGGGATCCCGTTGCCCGATGAGGCCAAACATCACCGAAAACGTGCCCGCCAGCAGCACAGGCCCGCCAATGATGCCAATCAGAGACAGCCCTCTGGGAACTAGACGAGACTTGTAGAGCAAGATCCCAAGCACAACATCGTTGATGGCAGGCATGAAGCTCTGGCCTATCAGAAACATGCGGTCGTACATTGTCACAAGGGTGCGGCTGATATCCAATGCCCCTGCACCAGCCCCGGACTGATGCAGTGCCACCACCGTTAGCAGGAACATCACCCCGACAAAGATGGTAGCCGCCTCCAGCACCCTGAAGCCGACAAGGCTCAGCGCCAGACCCTCATTTTGCTTTTTCAATACCGGATAAAGTGCCAATGCCGTGCCAATGCCGGTGAGCCCCACTACGATTTCCAGAATACCCCCGATGAGAACGGGCGTATCCGGAAATGAGCTGACAACGTAGTTTGCATCGTGAATCGACCCGTAAAGCGCCAGGGTAGGGACGGACACGAAAGTGAGCAGGTACAGTATGCCCGCCGTCAGCGAGGCTTTTCTGTTGGAATTGTAGGCTTTCATTACTTTTTCCATTTTTTATGACCACACAGATACTCCCGCTGCCCATTACTTCGCAAGGGGGTTCTTCTTCCAGGGCTGTTTATTGTACACACTGATGTTCAGGTTGCGGTTGTACAGTTGATCGTTGTGAGCAATGTTGGTGAGTCCGTGAGCATACCGAATGTCCAGCACATACAGCTTTTTCTTGATGCGGAAGGTGTATCCGCCGCCCACCTGCACGCCAGCTTCAAAACGTATGAGACCGTCGCTGTTATCAAATGACACTTTGCTCGACCTACCGTCGGCTTTCACCTTGCCGCCGAGGTTGTAGGCTACTGAAGGACCCGCATTTACATGAAACTTGCCAAAATGAACCCTGGCCAGCACAGGCGCTTCTACCGCATGCAGCCGCAGCGTTCCATTCTCAGTGGTCAGGGGGTTGTACGCTCCAAGTTCACCGCCCTTCAATATATAGTACACCTCCGACACCATTGAAAAATGGGAAGAGATGCCTCCCTGAAAGGCCAGGCCCGCCTGGAGAGACATGACAGGCTTTTCGTTGCCTCCAATAGCCTTATTACCTTTTTCGTGGTTCAAGCTGGTGGCTGCCAGGTTAAGCAATGGATGCATGTACGTGATAGGCGCTTTTTTGTCAGTGATATGAACCGACGAACTGTCAATAGTTTGAGCCATTGAGTTTCCGGACAAGGCAACCATACCTAGTACGATGGCCTTCTTGATTGTTTTTTTCATTGTTCCTTGGTTAATTTTTAACAAAGGAAAATGAGCGGCCCGGGCCCTGAAATTTTATTATGCAACAGCCGCAAAGATGTCTGCATAGTGCCGCTTTTAGTCTGCGAAATAAATGAGGAAATTACGCCCTGCTTTGAATAAGGTGGTAAAACACGTCCTTGTAGGTATCCGAAATCGGTATCAGCTGGTCGGCTATCCTGATGCGTCCACGCTCTACGGATACAATTTTGCTCAACGACACCATGTACGACTTGTGCACCCGGCATATTACGCCCGGCGGAATCAGTTTTTCGAATTCGCTGAAATTCTGCAGGGTCATGATCTTCTTCGTTGGCGTGTGGATCCTTCGGTAGTCACGCATCCCTTCTATATAAACTATTTCATTGAGCATGATTTTTTCCAGCCGGTTCTCTGTTTTCACGAATATGAATTCCGGGGCCGGTTCCGAATGGCGGTAGGAGAGGTTCTCCTGCGCTTTGTTCACTGCCTGTATAAACCGGTTGAACGTAAACGGCTTTAGCAAGTAGTCCGTTATTTTCAGCTCGTAACCTTTCAGGGCATACTCCTGGTAGGCCGTGGTAATGATCACCTGACTGTTGATTTTTGTGCTCTCCAGGAGCTCTATTCCCGACAGCTCGTCCATATTGATATCCAGAAAAAGTACATCCACTTTGTGGCTGTTGAGATAGGCGAGGCCGGTGAGGGCATTGTCAAATGTGGCACTCAATTGCAGAAAAGGTATTTTTTCTACAAAGCCCTTCGTTTTCTCCAACGCAAGGGGCTCGTCTTCAATGATCACACAGGTATATTTATCCATGTTGAATGGCCAGGTTTACACAATATAGCTCATTGTCGTTATCCACTACCAACTCATGCTTGCCAGGGTAAATAAGGCTTAGCCTTTTCTTTATCAGCTCATTGCCAAGGCCGCCGTGTGCCTGGGGAGCCATTTTTGGGTCGTATTTATTGCTGCAGGTCAGCCGTACGTTGGTGTCGTTAACGGCGATGTGGATGGTAATGGCATTCTCCACTTTTTTGTTGGTGGTATGCTTAAAAGCGTTTTCGACAAAGGGAATAAACACCATGGGAGCAATCAACTTGTCGCCAACCGTGCCTGTTATCGAAAAGTGGACGTAGGTTTCATTGGCTGTCCTTATTTTTTGCAGGGCAATGTACTTTTCCATGTATTCGATTTCCTTCGAAAGCGGGATTTTATCGGCCCTGGTTTCGTAAAGCACAAAACGGATAATGTCGGACAGCTTGTTCAAATAGTCGGAGGCCAGCACGGCGTCTTTCAAAATCAGGGAGTCGATATTGTTGATCGTATTAAAGAAAAGATGGGGATCAAACTGATTTTTAATCAGTTGCAGCTCCATCTCGTGGTTTTTCTCTCGCAAAGCCTCCTTCAGTTTAATCTCATTGAACCAGGTAACAAACCCTTTCATCACCAGGGCCACGCCTCCGCTTACCAGGCCGATGACTGACATGACCACGATGGTTTGAAACGCTGTAGACCTGCCGTGCCGTCCTCCTTCATCCATATCATAAATGCGGCCCGTCTCAATAAAAAAGCGTATTAAAATATAGCCCACTACACCAGCCAGGATGGCCATCAGTAATCCGATAAAGATGGCTCGAAGGATTTTCTTCTTCTGGAGGTACCTGGGAAACAGAAAATAGTAGTAGGAGTAAAAGCACAGGGCGGAAGGCACGGCAGCAAAAAGCAGTACGCTGTACAGCGCATTCAGGAGACGGCCCACATCATGATGGCTCCGATAATACAAGCCCAGTGCAATAAACACCAGCAGGAAGTAGCAGGCCCAAAAGCCCACATGAAGCAAAATGACGAAGGGTCGTTTCATAACGAAATGTAGCGAATAAAACGAGATTGAAAATCAGGTGAGGGTGGTGAAAATCATACAGGAGCACTCTACTTTGGCAGGCAAAAGAGTGTGGGAAGGAAAACTGTTGGTGGCTTGGGCAAGGGGTAGGCCTAGCTATTTAAGTACCATTAATTGCCCGTTTCAGGATAGCCCTTTATTCTTTTTAGATTTACTCATCTCATTTTTGATGCGAATGGAAATCTTTCCGCCAATTGAAAATTACCAAAAAATAGGTATTGAAAGAAGGTGGCTTTAAAGATAAATTACATTAAAGTTTATTGGAACCTATGCCAGTCCTACATCTAAAAGTTGAAGCAACAACAGAACAGAGTTTTCTCGGTGTATTCTGTCACTTTATAACCCCTGAAAAACATAGAGTTAAAATGGTAGGGTCATCGAATTCAAAGTTAACTGGAGAAGCTTCGGTTATTATCTCTGGACGACTAGTAGGTGTTATTAAAGTTGTGGCGGCAAAGGGTGTTGAATACAAGCTGAAAATCACAAGAAAAGACAATGAAAAGCTGCTTTTCGAAGCCCCTGGAACAGTTGGTGAAAGTCTAATCTCAAGAAGGAATGTAAATGTTGATCCGAGTTAAAATATTACTTGTTGTCCTTTCACTCTTGCATTTGATTGCTAGTGCGCAAAATAGTGTTTTGCAAGATTCGGAGGGAAAGACTTCAATTTTCAACCAACAAGAAAATGGAGTAACTTTCAATTTCACAGACTCTAAGATCAGTTATTCTAGACTTAAATTCATTTCTGAGGAAGATGCTTTTTTTGTTAATTCAGATGTCAAGATATGGGGGGTTGAGGGTAGTATGGAAACATCTGATGGTAGTTCACCAATCTTATCAGAAAAAGAGTTCATGCCTCAAGGAGAAGTCTCATTATTTCGAAATTTTCGTTGGATAAAAATAAATGATGAGGGAACGATACCCGTTGTTGATGATTTGTACCTGAAAATTTCAGCGAATGCAAGCCGATTTAATTTGCTAAATGACATAGATGAAATTGTCGAAACTGACCATTACGGGTTTGGCTTCGGTTTAGGTTATAATAGTATCGCTGGTTATAAATCGAAAGTGAAATCTATCGTTAAGATTGAAACAGGAGAGATGGATAGTACCTGGGTCTACAAGCTTATTAAGGGGTGTGCATGTGATTCCACTTTAGTACTTAAGCCAAAAGTCGAGACACGTGAGATTTGGAAGATGAACACCGCAATGCTTGGTACCGTCGTTGAAATCTCATCCGGTAACAATTTAACCTCACTAGACAAAGAAACTGTTTTCACGTCAAGAAGCTCTGGACAGAATACATTCCATTCTGATGAAAAAACCGTTTTTGGTCCTGAAAATGATTATGAAGGCAATATTCCTAATTTAAGCCTAAACTCTGATTATCTGTACTTGCCTCACAAAATTGATCCAATTGGAATTTTCCTATTTAACAGATTTACATATCAGCCAAGAGGCAATAAGGAATTTCAAAATAATTCAGGAATAGGAATTGCACTTGTGAAGGAGAAAGACAGTAGGCAAATAGTTGGTAGCCTTTCCTTGGAAGTAGAAGATACTTTTGGCATCAACAATTCAGCCAATGATAATTTTGGAAAGAGACTCAAAATGAACCTTGTAGTTGGCTATCCTTTCTAAAAGTTGAATTATGCAAGATTGGAGTGATCCCAAAAAATGGTGGATGGATTTATTGAAGAGTATACTTTCATGGGCTATACTTGCTATTATTGGTTACTTCTCGTTGGGTTATTTAGAAGAGCAACGCATCTTAAGAATTCACAAGCTGAATGTTGATTATTCAACAACTTTAAATTCCCTACTGAAATTCTCAGAAGCATGTGATGAATTTATCTTTCAATCTCAGGTGATCTCTACTGAGACCTATAAAAATGATTACAAGGGTAAGAACCCTAGGTTAAGAGTTAGAGAACTTGAAGATGAGTTCCAATATCTTTTATTCTATATGCAGTATTTCAGGGACTTCCATGAAGGAGTCTCTCTAGCGAAAGAACTTGATGATATATTGGCACGCTGCGCAGCAATACAGGAAATTGTTAAGAGTAACGAGAGCTTTGCAGATGATTATGACTGGAGCACTTTCGATTCTCATATAGCAAAGATTAGAAGTGATAAGAAAGCGGTAATTGACAGTATTAGGATGTATCTCTTAGACAAGAATTGAAGTCCCAAGCCGACAGCCTGTCATTTCCAGCCTTCTTAACGCTCGTGAATGTTATATAATAGCCTGCGTTATGTTAAAATAGCTTCGGTTCAGGGTAGGGGGCTAATAGTTTTTTTTCTTTAGGGTAGGCTTCTTTTTAGGTTCACAAATCTCAATTTTTCACACGAATGGTAGCACTCTTTTGCCATTTTGGGAAGGAGAGAGGAGAGGCAGGTTGGCAAATGTGTGCGATTTATATCCTAAATTGATTGCCATCTAACGAATTATTGAAATGAAGTTTGGAGATAAGGTAGCTGAAATCCATTTAGATGACATTATTCATACTTTCTATCAAGACTTTAAAAGGCTTGAGGCCAAAAAGTCTAATAGGCCATATATTTTTGACTTTACAAATGTAGGGTATGTGGCCAACGAAGAACTTCTAACACTCACAGCACTATTTAGATATTTGGTTGAAGTTGAGTTTCAATTTAAAGTTAAGTTTTTAGAAAAAGGATTTATAAACCTTACGGAGCGAAGGGCAAAAGCTATTCTCGGCATTTGGGAGGAGTGGAAGATTCATCGAGTAACTACCGACGACAAACTCGCTTTATATTTTGACATATCAGACAGCACAATCCAAAGGATCAAAGAAAATTTTCCTGTATCATCAAAAGAAGAAGTTGAAATATATGAACGGCACGGAGTTACCCCATTCATATCACTACCAAATATAATTGGCTATGATGATAAAAGAATTCAAAAAGTACTGCATGACAATGTGTACGATCTAAATGAGGCAACAAAAGAAATACTGCGAGCAAATAATTGTTATCTGCCATTTGAAACACAGACTCTTTCAACAATAATAACTAAGGAACTTTATGAAAACTTCCTTGACCACTTTTCGAAATCAATATTTGAAACCGACAATCATCAAGCATTTCTGAGCATTTCTTTAAAGAAACGAATAAATCCAAAATACAATAGTGAAAGCACGATAAGGAAAAGGCTAGAGAACAATTTTAATTCTGAGTCATTACCTGACACAAAAGCGTTCTTTCAGAATAAGGAGAAACTATTTAAAAATCAATCAACACTTGAAATCTCCTTTTTGGATTTTGGTGAAGGAATCACTGAAAGTTTAAAATCAGACTATGTTAAAAGGAGAGTCAGCGCTGGACCGGTACATGATAATGAAATTCTGCGCTATGCTTTTGAGTATGATTCATCTAGGCATCCAATTGCACATAGATATCTTTCAAACAGCGATGATTTCAGTTTCACGAGGGGCTTATTTGACGTTCTCTCAATAGTAAATAGGTTCAATGGATTACTCGTAGCACGAAGCGGTTATGGGCGACTGATCTACGACTTCTCTGAAACACAAAACTTCCAGGATGCCTACCGTACTTTTGGAAATGAGTCACATTATTTTCCTGGAACTTTGATCAGTATTTATTTTCCAGAAAGTAAAAAACAGAATCTATTTGACTACTCTTCAATTAAGCCAATTAGCATTCCAAAGGAATTAACTTTCAATTACGAGAAAAGTAGAGTCATTAATCTTTATTCAATTAACAAAAGACTAAGGGAGAAAAATAAAGAGAAGTCAACCCTCTATACCAATTTATTAGAATTAATCATAAATCAAGTGACTGCTTCAAATGAAGGGCTGATTTTCTTTGACTTTGAGGATTTCGATATTGACGAGAGGATTAGTAGGAAAATAATCTCATTCCTGGTTTCTGATTATAGAATAAATAATCTCAATAATGTTATTGTCATTAACCCGCCTCCAATAGAATATCTAGTTCAATTAAACGACGAGCTAAGTAAACTATTTATTACAAAAAAACAGTTTGTCGTTCATCCTACACCATTTATTTACTATGATCAGAATGAAGATGATATTACTATTTTTTGGCTGGGAGTATTTCACGAAGGCGATATACTCAAACTGAATGAACTTCTCTTTGAAATCCATGATTTGAGGCAGTCGGATTTTAAAGACTCGCAAAATGTAATAGGAAATGCAAATTACTTTGACCAGTATGGAAATTTGCATTCTATTATACGGAAGGAATCAATATTAAAAATTGTCAAGAAAAATAGACGTAAGTCTTATCTCTCCAAGATTAATGATATCATTTCAAACACTGTAATTGAAATACCAAACTCTATCTTCCTATGCAGTGGTAACTACTACCAGTATCAATATGTCAAACTGTTTGATATTCTGTCCAATGATGAAACATGTAGCGAAATTTCCCTAGCTCTCTATCAAGAAATCATAAGAGAATTAGGTGATGTAGGTGGCTACAAATTTATATCGCTCACGTCAAGTAGTAAAAAAATAATCAACAAGCTACTCAGTCTCGGTTTAATCTCATCAGAGAATGTGCTCGAATTGAATAATAATTATGACTTTTCAAACGAAGACGGTTTTCAAAAACATGTAGTTTCAAACGATCAAGTAATCCTAATTTGCGATGTAATTTCAACTGGATATTTGACGCAAACCATTGAGAGTGAGCTACAAAATATCGGAGCACGACTATCATCGATTGTTGTGGTTGTAGATGCAACCGATGAGGAGTTTGAAAATGATAAATTCAACTACCAGCATCTTAAAGACAAGTTGATCTCCCTAAGCGAAAGGCCAATAAAAAAGTACCGAAGAAGTCACATTAGAGATTTACTCATTTCTAGAAAAGTAAAGGTCGTTCGGATTCACCCTGTCACGAACTCACCAATTCTTACAAGCATCTCTCAAAGCAACATTACTGAATCCGTCCTAATAGATGAAAATACTTTCCTAAATCATATTGATCCAAAAAATATTAAAGTAGGCTACTTTAAATTTAATGGGCTGATTCATCCATATTTCTTTGACATGGATGCAATGTTAAAGGATCATCAACTATCAAACCCACTGATAGATATCCTATTTCAACGTCTATCCAGTCAGAATTTTGATGCAGGGAAGCTGAATGTACTGGTTTATCCAAGAGGATCTGGCATTAGAAATATGGATTTTGATTACCTAAGAGATCGAGTTTTAAAGAATCATAATGTTCAAATTCTTGAACTAGAGCGGTTCCCTACGACAAATGGTTGGCGATTTCCGCATCCCAGTGAATCAATGAATCTTGCAATAAACGGAAGTAATGTATTAGTGCTGGATGATGGGACTTGTACTGGAGAGTCTATAATTCAGATGATAGATGAAATCGCCTTCCTTAAAGCAAAACGACTTGTAATACTAACCATAATTGGTAGGACGAATGACTCAAAAAGAGAACTTTTCTCACGATTAGATAGGCTTAAAGGTGGCCTAATCATTGACATATTTTTTGGCGTCCATTGGAATATTCCTACATACTATATTGAGGAAAGTCCAATAAGCAAAGAACGTCAGATTCTGTTGGCACTAGGCGAACTTGGCAACACCCCTTATGAAATAAGAAAACTCACGCAAAATATATTGAAGGAACTTGAACTGAGGTCGATTGATTCAGTTGGGAGCAACTATTTGGTGAAAAACAAAGACAATTCTTCTGTCACTAAAGATTTGGTTTTGGCAAAACAATTAGTTGGAAAAATATCGGACTACAGATTTTACAAGGAATATTTTGACCAGTTTGATGAATTTATTATTCAATATGAAAGTGACAAAATAAGGGAGAATAGGTATAAGCAGATCGAAGATATCTGTATTGTTTTCCTTCATGAGCCATATTTTTTCACGAATGTAAAGAGAGTGGTTCCAGACATTATTGAAAAAATTGAGGAATTCATACTCACTATACTATTTGGAAATCCTAGAAAAGTCACCGCCCCTAAATTACCTGTGGGTGAATTGTATTATGCATGGACAAACAAAGACCTCATACATCTCTTTTTCACAGTCTTCAAGGGCAAGGTGTTGTTCGAAATTCTCAACCCTAAAAATTTTAAAGACTTAATTGAAATATGGGGTAAGTCCACTTCGGATCTCAACTATATATTTTATCGACTATTACTATTCATGCCGATAAAAAAAGATCAAATATCCGGCAAGAAATATTCTGGGATTGTTCGTCTACTAATTCAAAATCTTCTTGAAGATCAAAGTGTAAAAAAGGGCATTAATCATATTAAACAATTTTCATATTTTATTGCTTCTCTTCCGTTCAGTGCACAAGACTTCTATTCTCATGTGTGTTTAATCAAAAGTAACTATGGAAAAGTGTATGATGATGAAATGCATAACGAGTACATCAGGAATAACAAACAACTACTCTCTACTCAATTGATAATAGTAGAAAAAAAAATGGGGTTAGGTGAGTCCTATCAAGAAGAGCTTTCTAAAATCAGAAATGCTTGGTCTTTAATATCGAAATTTATAAGTGAGCTCTTACAATTTAGCTCGACATATTTGGATTTTTTTATATACCCTGGTAACGCTCCGCTAGAGTTTGAGGGAATTAGTGAATTTACTTTGGAAGACTTGATGCAAGATAAAGTGAGCTACGATAACCTTTCACTGCGACAACTTGCTGGAGTAATTGAAGGTATGGTGCATGATTCAATCCCATTCAGTCCAAGGCATTTGAGAAAGATAGTTAATCATGTATTTGATAAATATATCGAAAAAAAATCAGACTATCCGATCGCATTTAAGAATATCAACACATCTAACTTTATCGAAATATTTCAGGCTTCGCTTAATAGGTTTGAAGTTAAATTCAAAATAAACTTTATGGAAATGGAGAAAATAAGCTCTATAGAATTTCCGAAATTCTACTTTAAAAAGGCCATGACAGAAGTTAGTTCAAATCTAAGGTATGCTCAACATGGCAAGCCAATCCATGTGGATTGTAACCTTGAACAAGATTCAATAGTTTTTAGCATAATAAATACTAAAAAGTCGCCGACTTATGCTAACAAGCATGAGGGTGATAATAACGAGTTGACGGGCAGTGGTAAGGGGGTAGAACTTCTTAAAAGGTTAAATAACTACCCGATACCTACGTCATATAGTGTTAAGGAAACTGATATCAATTTTTTTCAAGAGTTCCGATTTAAATGCCAGTTGAAATGACAGATGTTAATTATGAATATTTAGAAAAAATAGTCCTTATTGTGTGGGATGAAAAATCCAACTATGATAAGGAAGTTGACAAAATAGGGGTTAAACTTTTTCAAGCCTCTCATCAAGTATACAGTGTTGAAGAATTCGACCAGGTTATAGACAAATATACTGGAGAACAAGCATTTTTATTTCTTGTTCATATATTCCACAATGAAAATAAGCAAGGATTTTATTCATTTAGGAGCTCCAAACTAAAAAGGAAATATCCGGGTATTACGGAATATCTGATTACCTCAGCTCCAAAACGCAACCTCTATGAAAAGGATGAGACACTCATAGTTTTTTCATATGATGATTTTCCCGGAGGCGTTGGAAGTGTTTTTAAACCTCAGACGAAAATTGAAATTTCAGAAAGAAGTGGTGAGAATAGTAAGCCTTCAAGGCTTAAAAAAGGTATTTTTTTAAGCCATTCTTCCAAAGACTCTGATATTGTTGAAAAATTTAAAGATTTAGTCCTAATCAATGGACTGGGAGTTTCACATAAGGATATTATGTTTACGAGTAGGGAAGAAGGAGGTATTCACGGGGGAATTAACATTCCAAATAAACTCCATGATTTTTTGAAAAATAAAATGGCACTATTTATTCAGTTTTTGTCATTGAACTATAGAGCAAGTGAAACGTGTGTTAATGAAGAAGGCGCTGCTTGGATCATCATGGAAGAGGTTATGCTTGTCCCGGTACTACTCCCTGGTTCTGATGCAAAAGAAATCGCCTGGATATTAAATACCAATAAAGGCATTCGTATAAATAGCAAGCCTGCGCTACTAAACTTATACCAAGGAAGAAAGGAATTCTTTTCGGATGCAAATGTCACAATTTTTGATCAAAAAGTTGATGAATTTATCACCTATATCAATTCGAAGTAGGCTAAGCCCAAGCGTGACAAAGCAGCTCCAGCATCTATTTTGGTTATACTACTTCTGATACTCTATTTTAAGAATTTTCCATACAAAATCACCCATTTTGGTTTTAACGATGGCTTCATCTCCCACAGTTTTACCAAGCAGTGCTTTGGCCATTGGGGAGTCCATAGAGATATACGCTTTGTTACCGATTAACTCTTCGTAACCCACAATCCGAAGACGGTTTTGAAGACCTTTCTGTTCATTTTTAATTTCTACCCAGGCGCCAAAATTCACTTTTCCTTCCTGGTTGGGGTGGTAGTCAATCACTTTAAAGTCATCAATACACTTGCGCAAATAACGAAGTCGGTTATCAATTTCCCGAAGACGTTTTTTGTTGTAATGGTAATCAGCATTTTCTGAACGATCTCCCAAACTTGCGGCCCATGCTACCTTAGCGGTAACGTCCGGACGTTCAACCCGCCACAAGTGATCATGTTCTTCCCTTAGTTTTTGCAAGCCTTCGGAAGTAATCATTTGCGAGCGATTGAGTTTTGGTAGCGTTGATTCTGGGATTTTTCGCCTCATAAGAAATGACCTTGTTTTGACAACTTTCGCAAGATAATAGTTCAGGGGTAGGGTTAATAGTTTTTTCGTCGGCGCAGGCCTTCCTTCTTTTTAGATGCGCTCATAAGAATTTTGAAACGTATGGTAGCAATCTTTTGCCTTCCTACGGCTATCGGGATGGGCAGGAGGGAAGGGTTGAGGGAATGGGAAATGTGTGCGGTTAAGCAACTCTTACAATATCACTTAATTTTAACTAGCCCAATTAATTCACGGTGATAATTAATTGAATCAATGCTTTGACTTATCTCGGGAAAAATAATTCCATTTCCACTCTTACGGAAACTATTATAGGTTCCATAAATCTGCTTTTTGCCACATCTGACATATATTTGATCTACTAACAATGCATAGTCTTGAGATGAAATAACTGAATCATTATGGGCAAATTTTAGATAATCCAAGCTTTTTGTTAAAAACTCTCTATCAGAATTATGAAACAAAGTATACCAAATCGCATTATGTGCTTTGGAGTCCATTTTCCGGGTATCTGGATATCCTTTATTTATTAGGATGTATTTAACAATTTCTTTATTTATTTCGTCATTTAGCATTATCTTCTTCCAAAAAGACGTTGATTTCCATTCATCTCCTTTTCTATCAATTGCCATAAGGCTATCTCTAAATTCTTGATCTCTGAGATATACTTTTTTTAACAATGATTCGAGGCAGCTATGACATAATAAATTTTCTTTATTAAGACTAGTCATCAAACTATCGTAATTAAATTTTGATTCTTTTTGTGGGAAAAATAATTGATTGTAGGATTTCTTTAAATTAGTTGGAGGTATCTCCATTTGGTCTTTTCGGTTAATTTCTTTACGACAAGAAATGAGTGATATGATTATTACTATTGTAGACATACCAACCAACACTATCATGAATCTTTTCATTAATTCCCATTTATCAATCCTAAGCAATTATTTTTAAATATTTCTTATTGTTTTAATACAGCAGGCATTGTAAAGGTTTAAGGTATTTAATCTAACTTATCGACCTATCTAATATAGCCGGTTTAACATTTATATCGAGATAAATAATAGTCGGTAAAACGTTAATTTTGAATTCTTATCCAACAGTAATTTCCTCCAGAATCGGTTTTCATTTGGCCTCCATCAAGCCAATCTGCTTCAAGCTTAACAAGTCTAGGGCCCATAATTTTACCGGCTCTAGGGTGACCTGGGGGATTCTAAAAAACCACCAAAATATGGAGGATTACCTTTGATTGGTTTACCTTCAATCACAAACTCAATCCAGGTAACTTTTGCCTTTCTATCAGATTTCCATGAATCACGTCTAACATAAAAACCAAGTTGGTAATTGTTATTCATATACATCTGATAAATGTTAATTCGCCCGGAGCTCATATATAAATATAGTCTGATAATGCTTTCTAATAAAGTGTCGGTCAGCAAGTGGTTTGGCTGCACTTATAGGCGCTGAGAAATGCATAGCATTCGCCAGGCACATTTGAAATCAAACCCAGGCGCCTGACAATCCAATATTTGAAAAACTCGTTGGGTTTATATCGTACACGCAAATCTCACGAAGGTTCTTTGCAGGAAATTGTGTTCCTGTACGGAGCTGTTGCTTAGCGTCGACAGTTGCCACAGCCTGCGTGGCCCGGCCATTTCGGCGGGCAAAAGAGCGTGGGGAAGAAAAACTAAATAGCCTGGGCAAAGGGCACGGCCAGCGTAAGCCCAAGCGTTGGATGCGGGGCTACCGAACGTCGGCCCGGTTACTATAACGTCAAATTATATAACACAAGAATGCATCGTTGTCGGAGCCACCTGCAGCTGTGTCAATTCGAAGACTGATGATCACACTACTTAGCATAAGCCAACTGGCGGAAATCATTATATAACTGGCGTCGGCTCTGTGGGCTTTTGTTATATAATATCCTGAGCGTTATGTTAACATAGCTTTGGTTTCGGGCGGGGTTAATAGTTTTTTCTTCTGGGTAGGCCTTTCTCCTTATTAGGAGCACTAATTACGAAAAATACCTAAATTTGGGTATTTCATGAAGCACCTTTTCTATATATTTTGCGAGTAGTTTCAGCAACACAACCTTAATAATGATCTAATGAATAAGAAGATTTCGTATGTTTATCTAGCTAGTCTTATCACGTTAATTGCACCTTTCGATTCAATTAGCCAAGTTATGTCCATAGAAGACAGTAGTAATATTGTTTACTTAGGAAATGACAATGGAGTTAGGGAAACTCTTACATTGGACAAGCCCCTAATTGGTTTTGAGGGGGCTAAACTTGTAATAAGAGGTGAAGTAGAGGTAGCCCACAAAGACGAGGATATCAACTCCGATATTTCTCAAGAAATAGAAATTAAATTTGACACAATTATATTTACTTCAGGCTCAGTTCTATACACTAAGTCGGATTTACTGCTTGTACCAGCAAAATTCATTAGTGGTGAAGCTATTGTGAAAAGTTCTAGAGGAGTTCAAGGTAAAGCCGGTACAACACCTTCTATTATACCTCCAAAGGCCAGTTCAGGTAGTAATGGATCAAATGGGGGAAACGGTAGTGATGCCAAGGTGGATCAATCGGCAACTTCCGGTGGGGATGGTGGCCATGCTAGTAATGGTGCTGATGGGGTCAATGGAGACCCCGGAACTAATGGGGAAAAGGGCACAAATGCAGCCAACATAACTCTCGAAATAATGACTTTTGACCCAGAAACATCCTTTCTTATCCATGCAATTGGAGGGAAAGGTGGTTCAGGAGGGAACGGTGGTACAGGAGGAGCAGGTGGTGACGGTGGAAAGGGAGGTGTTGGTGGCAAAGGAGGGTACAGTGATATTCCTTTTCGATCTGGAAAGAATGGCGGCAATGGTGGCAATGGTGGACATGGCGGCAATGGTGGTAATGGCGGAGCAGGTGGTAATGGCGGCCCAGGTGGTAATGGAGGTGATGCTAGTATCTATATATCAGGAAATATACCAACCGGATGGCAACTTACCTACGAGACAATATCCTATGATACGAAAGGCGGTCTAGGAGGAGATCCAGGTTATGGAGGAGCTGGCGGGGTTGGTGGCAAAGGTGGCAAAGGCGGTAAGGGTGGCAAAGGGCAAAAAGGTGAGTTTTTGGGTGCTGATGATGTGATATTGGATGGATCTGATGGACGAGATGGGTATAATGGACGAGATGGAGCTGACGGATCGGTGGGTTATAGTGGACCAGATGGTCAAAGAGGCCCTAATGGAAGAGCGGGATTAAACAAAACACTTCATCTATTGAAAACTGAACCTAGGCCAGAGCTAGGGTTCTATACGATGATCAAGAAAGAAGATTTCGTAATTATTAACTAGTATTAATGGAAAAGTTATTCATCGTTATCTCAATAATTTTATGTTCATTTTTTGTGCATGCACAAACGAATATAGCAATTGACGATTTTGAGTATAGTGATCCCTTTAGGAGTGAACTTCACAATAAGTCAAGTATTGACTTCACAAATTTTAACAATAAAAACCTTGCTATTGATGATGTATTAACTTGGCTTAATATAGGAGGACCATTGTCAACAACTACTAGTATCCACTTTGTGGACGATTTTTCGTCTATTGATGAAACCCTTGATATTAATACTAGTGTTACTGCAACAGCTAAATACTTATCTGCCAGTGCATCTGGTTCTTTCCAACAGAGCTTTAACAACTACTATAAAACAGACGAAAGGACAATCTCAATTGTTATTAAACTTGACTCCTATTTTGGAAAGTTTGGTTTTGCAGACCCAAAGTTAAAGCCACGATACAAAGCCATGATAGATAATGGTGAGTATGAAAAGTTTATCAGAGAATGCGGAACTCATTTTGTAGCATTTACAGATAATTCTGTTCGTGCATATGCAATAATAAATATCAATAATCTTGATCATAGCACGAAACGTAAGCTGACCACTGACTACAAAATTTCAGCAAGTGGGTCTTATAAAGGGTTTGAAGCAAGCGCAACGGCATCAAAAAACCTTCAAGAGTTAATTAACACGGCAAATAAGGTTTCCAATGTAACCGTAGCGTTTCAGGCAATAGGGGCCGGAGGATTACCGGCCTTGTCTCCATTTATAGAGAACATCAATAAAAGCAATGTCGATGAAATCTTTAAAGCGTTAGCTGAATTTGCAAAGACAGGGACTAAAGATAACTCTGCACCAACCAAATATACGCTAAGCTCATATTATCGCTATGGGCTAAATTTTGATAGAAGTTATGGATATAACAAACAGTATTTAGGATCACTTTATTCCTCTCTAGTTAAATCCAATCGAGTAATAGAAAAGCTTGAAACTATTGTAGACAAGCGTTTTGAATACAAAGCATATTATAAAAATTTACTGGGCACCTACAAACGAAATGTACAGATTTATAAAGCTTTAATGAGTGATTGTGTAAATAACAATAATTGCAATAATCAAATTCCAGTAGCTACGGAAGTTATTTGGCCTGAGAATATTACTCGTGATGAAGAATTCATTTTCACTCCTACGTATATAGATTTGAATAAAGTATCCAATGGAACGAGGGATCGAATTCTTTACACGGTGACCGTTCGAGCAGATGGCTGGAATTTATTCCCAGAATATTTTAATCGCATAGAGTTCTATAAGTTGGGTTCAGATGGAAACCTTGAGCTAATACCTGATTTTGTTGCTGGTAATCGAGTACAGTATGAATTAGATGAACCATATGAGGATGTTTCAGGAAAACGATTTTTAGCTCAAGTAGATCGACTTTATGTGGATCACGAAATGGATAGTCAAGGTAAAGTAATCGACAATCAAGCCAATTTGGGCAAAACAAAAGCTATGCTTGAGGAGCTCAGCAAGTCTGAGTATTATATTAAAACCTTTACAACGGATGGGCTAGAAAATCTCACCTACTTAGGAAGATTGAATGCCTCAGGAATTTCACCAATCATAAGAAGCTATTAGTATGAAATTGTATACTAAGTCCAGTTTGCTGATTTTGGCACTATTCAGTTCCAACCCAACTTGGAGTCAAGAATGGGAACATGAGGTTTTATTCTTTGATACGAATAGACAATATGAATCTATTTTAGTCCAAGACAGTATCATCACATATGAATTACCCGATGGATCGACTGTTCAACATAAATTAAACAAAGGGAAGAGCTTATATCTGAAGCCAGGTACGTTGCATACTGCTACACTAACATTAAATGGAAGTATTGAATTTTTTAGTGTAGATGAAGATGGAAATAGGCGAGATTCAATCAATATTGAGACTGACAAAATCATTTCAAATGCATCAATTATCCTTGCTCAGAGCAAGAATTTCTTTCTTTCGACAGACAAGTTTGAAGGAGAAATTGTGATCAGATCTGGACTTATGGGACCGGTTCCGGAAAAAGTGCAATATCTCTTTTATGAGGGGATATCCGCAAAGGCAGGTCAAAATGGTGGAAATGGTGGAAGTGGTGGCAATGGACGTGATGCTGGGGCAACTTTTAAACAAGTGGATTTGGGTTTATTTAAGACAAAACTGGTTCCAAAATCTTACGGATCAGAAGGAGGAGGGAATGGACATGATGGGGGTAAAGGAATGAATGGCAGTAACGGTTCGCCTGGTATAGCCGGAGCTGGTGGGAGAGATTCGGGAAATCTTCATTTTACAATTAGAACAAAGGTGAAGAAAGACTCAAAGATTGAAATGATAGCACTAGGGGAGGATGGACTTAATGGATCTAGAGGTCAGAATGGCGGAGTTGGTGGCAATGGTGGTAACGGTGGTAACGGTGGAAAAGGCGGAGGAGCAGCATATGATAGGAATGCATCTCGTGGAGGTGACGGTGGAAAAGGAGGTAACGGTGGAAAAGGAGGTGATGGCGGTCATGGTGGTGTTGGTGGTAATGGCGGCTCAGGAGGTGATGTGACCTTAGATGTTCAAAGACGACACCCAAATGGAGAATATTGGTACAAGCTTAACCCCAGTGGTGGAGAGGGGGGTAAAGGTGGGGAAGGAGGTTTTGGCGGCAAAGGAGGAAAAAAAGGTAAAGGCGGAGGCGCAGGTATAGGTGGTGACGGATCTATTTTTAAACATGGTGGAAGCTCCGGACTAGCTGGCAGACCAGGGGTCGATGGAAAAAATGGCATTAATGGTACCCCTGGTGAAGATGGTGAAGTGGGTAGAAGAGGACTTGATCGAGAACCCTTGCTGATACTACGAGGCGTAAGATCCAGACCTATTGACAACAGCAACCCAGTTGTTGTTCTTTTGCCTGAGGATAGGTAAAAATTGCATTATGAGCAGAAAAACATTGGTTACCTTAATTTTTGTCTTCTCAAGCCTTTCTTTATTTGGACAGGCTTCTAATTGGCAAAAGGAAGTTGAAACTGCGTTGTATGAATTTCAACAGTGTGGAGGTCCTTTGCCTTCCAATTATCCTTGCAATCAGTTCGTAGCAATGGCTTTGAAAAAGGTTTATGAAATAGATGATTTCACTATTGGTAATAGCTATCTTCTCGCAAACCAAATTGCTGACTATGTTTCCAATAATTCAGACAGGTGGACGAAACTTGGGAATGCTGATGCTCAAGCAGTACTAAATGAGGCACAGGGCTATGCGAATGTAGGAAAAGCAGTAATTGCGGTACTTAAGAATAACTCTGGATCAGGTCATGTGGCCATCATATTACCCGGACAGACCATGACTTCTGGTAATTGGGGATTAAAATGTCCTAATTCTGCCAGCTTTTTTATTGATCAACCTGAGAAGGCATATGTTAGCAAACATCTTGGATATGCATTTCCTTCTAACAATAAAGGCTCTGTGGAGATATGGGGACGAAACTATTAGTCTACTGCTTAGTCCCTTGGAAGTACGTTCTATTAATTAATTGCCTTTTTAGCATACATATTAGACTTATACTACGGTTTTCATTCTTAATTATAACACCCAATTCCGCCCTTTCACTTATTGAAGTTTGATATTATGTTAAGTAGAATACTTCCCCGTAGGCGGGTCGGCCCGGCAAAATAGCGGGCCATGCGTAGGGCACAGCGGGGAAGCATTATTTTGTCCCGGCCGGGCAGGCTTGATTTCTTTGGCGGTTCGCCGCTGCAATTACTTTCTTCATCTAAGGAAGAAACAGGGCCGCCTGGCGGGCAAGCAAGTGGTTTAGCGGCAATTTGTAAGCACTGAGATTTCAGTATTCAAAAATTGCTTTGACTTGTGGACGTACATTTAATTCTCACCAGACTGGTTTGCAGGCAACTGTTCCTGTACGGAGCTGTTGCTTTGAGTCGGCCAGCGTAAGCCAGTAGCGTCGGTTGAGTAGTGATCACAGCATTCCATAAGATGATTGGTTTTGCGATCCGTGATTTGCTTTTACATAAGATCTAACGTTATCACACTAAAGTGATGATAACTGATCTTATGTAAACCAGCCGCTGTGCGCCTGGGCGCAAATCACTATATTAGTTATATAATTTATATTATGTTAAGTAGTATTGTCAAATACTACGCTACGCTTTCCTCACTTCAAATCGGCTGTTCATCGAATCAGGCATCTCGTTCATCTATAACACGCTGTCCTGCCGGTTACTATATGGCGCTGAGACGTATTTTTTATCAAACACTTGATCGTTATCTTTGTATGAGACAGCTATTGAAATTTATACCTACCTACTTTACTTATGACTGCAGATAAGAAACCATACCTCATCTGGTTGCCTGTTGCGCTTGTCACAGCTCTGCTTTCGTTAAGTATATTCTACACGTACTACAACCAGCAAGTCATTCACGAAAACCATGTGATCGAAACCGAGGCCGAGCAAATCCGCAGCAATGTTTCGGAAATTCTCTGGGGCACCATCCAGGGCATTGACCTGGGCCTCCGTGGCTACGGCCTTATTCGTGAGGAACGGTTTGTGGATCCCATGACCACGGCTCTTAGCCAAAGTGATTCGTTGTTCGCTGATGTTGAAACTGCCCTTCTCAACCAGCAGTTTGATATGGAGGTGTACTACCAGTTCAGGGACTCGATGGAGGCCTACATTGCGTACGTTGAGCAAATGAAAATGGAGCTTGACCGTGGCAACGATTCGATATTTATAGCCATGCTTCACCCTGACATGGGACAGAATTTGTGGCTTGAATATGAACAGTTCAGTCAAAAGATTGATGACTTTGAGAGCCAGATCAAAGCTGAGGCAGATGAGCGCTATCAGTCAGCATCGATGAACCTCTATATGGCGCAGATTGGTCTGCTCCTGGTGTTGGTTCCCACAATGATGCTGTACGTCTACTATTTCCGAAAGTCACTCCTGGTGTCGGCGCAGCTCATTGAAACCAGGGATGCACGTGCTGAGCTGATCCGAAAGCAAAATCAGGAATTGGAGAATCAGGTATCGGAGCGAACCAAGGCCCTTAGCATGCAAATGAGCATTATTGAGTCGCAGCACGAAGAGCTTATGGCCGTGAACCAGGCGAAAGACAAAATTTTCTCTGTCCTCTCCCACGACTTGCGTGGACCGCTGAATAACCTGCAGAATGCCATTATAGGCTTCCATAATAAGATTTTTACTCCGGCAGAAGCAGACATGCTGCTGCAAAAACTGGAGACCAACTTTGAGCAAACCAATGAGCTACTCAATAATTTGCTTGTATGGTCAAAAAGCCAGATGAAGGGCATATCGCTGGAAAAAGACGATTTTGACCTGACTGAGAGCCTCACCGACTTAACAAAAGTCTTCAGTGAGTCGAGCAAAGCGAAAAACATAACCATCACCAACGATTCCGATGGGCACCTTCAGGTGAAGGCCGGCCGTGAAATGATAGAGATGGTGATCAGGAACCTGTTGAACAACGCCATCAAGTTCACTCCAGAAGGCGGTGTGATCAATATCCACGCAGAAAGTAAAGACGACGCAGCTGTGGTAGAAATATCCGATTCAGGTGTTGGGATGAATTATGAGACTGTGGACGCCATTCTTAATAGAGGTTACGTGGCCAGTACCCCGGGCACCAACAAAGAAAAAGGCACAGGTATGGGGCTCATGCTGGTCAAAGAATTTATCAAGCTGCATCACGGCACGTTCGAAATTATCTCCAAACAAAGCCGAGGCACAACGATAAGGTTCTCAATCCCTAAAAACTAAATTGTTAGTTGTTGTATGTTTTGTGAATGCACACATTACACTATCCCCGACTAAGTCCTTCGATGCCTTTCAGCAGCCTGTTCAGGTCGGCTACGCTGTTATAAAGATTGGGTGTCACTCTCACCACCTCCCGGTCTTTTAGTTGACGCTTCACGGTAAATACGCCATATTCATCCAAAAGCCTTTTGACGGTATCATCAGCACTTATGCCAGCAACGCTGAAGGCAGCAATGGCACCACTCTGGTCAGGAGCCAGCGGCGTGTGCACCTCTACCCTTTTCATGGCAGCAGCTTTCGACGTCCAGTAAGCTTTCAGGTAGTGCAGCCTGGCTTGCTTGACTTTGATCGTCACCAGGTTATTGAATTTGCCCGCCACCGGAATAGTTAGCAGCGCCGGGCTCGCCAGCGTACCAAAGTGTCCCAGTTTATTGATGCTGTCAACCGGTTGTGTGAAGTCGCCAAACATGGGCGACAGCTTGTTAATTTTTTCCTTCTTCACATACAGCAAGCCAGCGCCAAGCGGATTCGCATACCACTTGTGAAGGTTGACGCCAACCATATCGGCGCCCAGGTCGGCCAGTTTGTAGTCCAGGTGAGCAAAGCTGTGTGCTGCATCTACCATCACCTCTACGCCTTTGTTGTGGGCCATTTCGCAGATCTTTTTCACTGGCAGCACCTGTCCTGTCAGGTGGGTCAAATGTGTCACCAAAATAAGGGTTGTTACGGGTGAAATCGCCGATTCGTACAATTTTACTACTTCATCTTCGCTTTTTGGCAACAGTGGCACATCGATAAATTTGAGCTTTATACCCTTCCGCTTCTCCAGCATTTGAAAGGCCTCAATCATGCTGTGGTAGTCGTGGTGTTGAAGTATTACTTCATCCCCCGCCTTGAGCGGAAACCCGTTGATCAGAATGTTCAAAGCTTCCGTGGCGTTGCGGGTGACCAGCAACTCGTCTTTAGAAGCGCCAGTGAAACCGGCGAGGCTGTCCATCACCATTTGCCAGTCGTTCCAGTAGTCCATTCGCATGTAGCGGGACGACTCACGGTTGACTTTGTCTACAAACTGATGATAGGCAGCATTGACAGGAATAGGCTGGACGCCAAAGTACCCATTTTCCAGGTTGATGAAGCCGGGCGATATGTCGTAAAAGTCTGCAGCGAAGCGTTGCCAGAAAGCCTCGTCGCTCACGATAGCTTCGCTGAACTTCCCCTCCCACTGTTCAAACGAATCATTCGGGCGCTCAGGAGATAACTTCCGGTAGTTTCTGCCATAAGCCATTAGTGGCAATGAGCCTACTCCTGCACCCAAAATTTTGAATAGCTTCCTTCTGTTCATGAACAACTTTTATGCGTAGACTGTCGGGGGAAAAGACACACCACTGATTAAGAGGCGTTTATACGTTAGGCCAGGGCTGCTGTTTCTTTTCTGACTTTTAAATTAGCAATAAAACCGTCAAAAAGTCTTTAAGGATTTGTTATTAATACAAAGCAGATAAACCCGTCAGAAAGCAAAACAAAATTGGAATTGGCTGAGTGTTTCCGCCTATCAATGACTTATTCATAAAAATAAGTATTGTATTTGGTATTTATTTATCAGGAGTATGTGGGGCTACTGACCAAAGTGAGAGATGAGTCAGTTGTTGGCGTTTGGTTAAAAAAAAAGGGAAGGAAATCCATGTCGATAGCTTCTATGACTGTATTTTCCCTCCCTACCAGCCTAACCTTTGAGCATTATGGTTTGTGTAGAACCATAACTAAAGTATCAACATATATTTATTTTGGCAACTATTTGGGACAAAAGACACAAAATAATCGATGAACACCCGATAACGGGGGACGAAAATTTTGGGTTTTTCTTTTTTGGACGATTTTGAGAAAAAGATATGGCTTTGCCGGGGTGGTTAATGCGCCGGAGAAGGCGTTTCAACGGTCTAATTGACTGCCTTACTGCATCAGATTGAGTCTCCGTATTAACTCATCACGATATACTTTTCCCAGTGGAATCAGGTGTTCAGCGATTTTTACCTGATGCAGGTCGATGGCTTGCACATGCTCCAGGTTAATCACATAAGAGCGGTGCGCCCTGAAAAATGCATCTTTCGGCAGGTGATCCAGAATATCCTTCAGGCTTGACCGAACGACGTACTTTGATGCCCCTGTAACAATATTGGTGTAGTTCCCATCTGGCTCCAGCCAAAGCATCTGGTCAAATTTCACCTTTACAAACATTTGTCCATTCTTAACGAACATGCCGTCCTTTACCAACATTTCTGTTTGACGGGAAGCTTCCGGTGCAGCGTTTGAATTAACAGGTATTGCAAAATTGACGAGGGCAATTTCTATTGATGAGTAGAGCTCGTCTGCATTAAACGGTTTCACCAGATAGCCATTGGGCTTGGTTGCCTTGGCTTCTTCCACAGTGGCCTTGTCGGCGTGTGACGTGCAGTAGATAAAGGGAAGGTCGCAGTTGCTTCTTATATGGCGAGCCAGCTCAATGCCGGAAGGCCTCCCTCCCATCATAATATCCAGCATGACCAAATCGGGCTGATATTTGTCCAAAGCCTCCAGCCCCTCTTTGAGGTTCATTGCCACAAAAGGCACCTCATAACCCATTCCCTCAAGCAGCTCACGCATGTCTTCGGCTATGATCAACTCATCTTCAACAATCAGAATTTTTATTTTACTCATCGGCTTGGCGAATCCCTCTACACGGCTAGAATCTAATATAGACCAAAAAGACTAAAGGTTAAATGCTTTTTTAAAAATGAAAATCTTTTGGGAATGCCTCAGGTCGAAAATCTATGTTTCGCCCTGCTTAATGTTGTTTTTTCTATGCTGCAATATTGCTCCATACGCATTGCGGAGTAGCAGTTCTCACTTTGGGTTGCAATGGTAACGATTGGCACTTTAATAGCAAAGCATTTTACTGTAAACCTAAACAAGCAGCCAGTCAATCCTAAAGCCAGCGTCTATTCACTTGCGAATTTTATTAAGTGGTAAGCCTGTCCTCATGAAGCACAATAGAGAAATGAGCCCCTTTCACCGAATGAAAAGACAACTGTCCGTTCAGCTGACGGGTGAGAATATTGACCAGCTTCAGCCCCAGCGATTTCACGTTGTCGATGCTGAAGTCCTGGGGCAAACCGTTGCCGTTATCGTCCACAGCAAGTTGCAGCTGACCATCCGCAGTTCTTGTCAGCTCTACGCTTATTTCTCCTTCCGGCTTTCCTTCAAAAGCGTACTTATATGCATTTGAAATTAACTCATTGAGTATAAGCCCCAATGGTATGGCCAGATCAATATCTAGTTTAATATTTGATCCAGCTACTTTATTCACAATTCCGTTTTGTCCGTTTGGACTAAAAACAGTGGAGAGATGTTCCACTAATTCTTCTGCGTATTCCCGGAAATCAATCTCGGAAAGCTTCTCTGTCTGGTAAAGTTTTTGATGGATCAGGGCCATGGCTTTTACACGGCTCTGCCCTTCCTGAATGGCGGAAATCATCTCAGGGTTGGCGGTGGACCTGCTCTGCATGTTGAGGATGCTGCTGATAACCTGGAGGTTATTTTTCACCCTGTGGTGTATCTCTTTAAGCAGTGCCTCCTTCTCGCCCAGCGACCGGGCCAGCTCCAGGCTTTTTTCCTCAATCTCCTGGTTTTTCAGTTGAAGCAAATTGTTGGATTTAGACTTGACTCTTTCGGAGCGATAAGCATAAACCAGGAAGACAGTTAGCAGTGCAAGGCCGCCAAGCAACAGGTACCTAAGCCGGGCCTCCGATCTGAGGCTTGACTGCTGCTGGGCGAGCGTCACCTGATTCAGGGCCAGCTCCTTGTCTTTTTTTTCACTTTCATATTTGGCTTCAAGTTGCATCACAGTTTCTCCTCTTTCAATGCGCTGAAGAGAATCCGAAAGCTCCTTCCAAACCAGTGTATAAAAATAGGCTGAGTCAATTTGATTAGTGGCAGCAAATGATTCACGAAGGCCATCAGTGGATTTCATGCGTAATTCCAGGAATTTGTACTGCTTAGCCAATGCTATAGAGGCCCTCTCGTGCGCAATGGCCTTTTCAGGAAACCCGCCCCGCCGGTAGTTAACAGCCAGGTTGTGATTCGTGCTCGACATTCCATATTTATCGCCCGACCGACTCTTCACACGAAGAGATTGCGTGTAGTAGTACAGCGCAGAATCAAACTGTAGATTCTCGTCGTAGGTGACTCCCATATTATTGTAGAAAGCACCGAAGCCCCGGAGGTTGTCGTCTTCTTTGATTCCAGCCACTGACCGGCGGTAATAGCTCCGTGCCGAATCATACTTCTTTAAATTCATGTAGGCCAGGCCAATATTGTTGTAGGCACCTCTGATTCTGTTATCAGAACCTTCTCCCTCAATGAGGAGATCGAGCGCTTTTTGGAACTGCTCTAGCGATTTTTGATGCTGATCCTGAGCTTTATAAACAAACCCAATGGCATTTACAGTGGAAGAAAGGGCTAGAGGATTTCCCAACTTCTCCTTTATTTCGAGAGCGTTAAGGTAGTACTCCATGGCCACGTTCATGTTGCCCAGCCGGTCGTACACCAGTCCTAGATTATGGTAGGAACCTGCCATTCCGCTTTCGTTATGGCTGGCTTTTTCTACACTTAGCGCTTTCTCAATATAGCGTATGGCTGAGTCCATCTCTCCTTGTTCTTCGAAAGCCCGTCCGTAGTTTTTATAAGCGTAGGCAAGCATGACGCTATCATGGGCGGCTTGTGCCAGTGCCTTTTGCAAACCGGCATAGTAGACAGAAGAATCGAAATTTTCCCTTACGAAACTGTACGACAGCTCATCAAGAAAAACTAACCTGAGTGAATCCGTGGGTGCTGTTTTGAACTGTTGTCTCAGGTCGTCAAACCTGTCGTTTTGGGCGATAGCACTCACAGAGGTGAGGAGCAAAAAGGCAATAAAGAATCTCCAAATACGTCGCATCACATTGACTGACGAACCCATCATACGCTCACTTTCATGTTTTGAATGACAATTGAGAAACGGGCTCCACCTATAGACTGCACGGTAAGTTGGCCGTTGAGTTGCCTTGTAAGTATGTTCACCAATTTCAGCCCGAGAGATTTTGCCTTCTCCAGGTTGAAATCAGCCGGAAGACCTTTGCCGTTATCAGCCACTTCGAGCTGTAGTTGATCCTCTCCCAGTCTTTTCAGTTCTACACTGATGGCTCCTCCAGTTTTTCCTTCAAAGGCATACTTATATGCGTTGGAAATCAGCTCGTTAAGAATCAGTCCCAGCGGAATGGCCATGTCGATGTCCAGCTTAATGTCAGGTGAGGTAACAGTTTTTACAATACTCTCTCCGGTGGAGGACTCAAAAATAGAGGACAGGTGATCCGTGAGTTCTTCGGCATATTCCTTAAAGTCAATCTCCGATAGTTTTTCAGTCTGGTAGAGTTTCTGATGAATCAGGGCCATAGCTTTCACCCTGCTTTGTCCTTCCTGAATAGCCGTGAGCATTTCGGGACTTGCTGTCGACCGGCTTTGCATGTTCAGAATGCTGCTGATCACCTGAAGGTTGTTCTTTACCCTATGATGGATTTCTTTAAGCAAGGACTCTTTTTCTGCCAAGGCCGATTCAATGAGCTTATTTTTAGTTTCTATTTCCTGGTTCTGAATGCTCAGCTGATTGTAGGCTTTTGTTTTGGCACGTTCACCCCGATAGATCAGGCCAGCCAGTAAAAGCACAATTACCATCCCTCCTATGAGAACAGAGCGAAGCCTGGCTTCCTGTGTGAGCAATACCTGCTGTCTGTCGATATCGGCCTGTTTGAGAACCAGCTCCTTTTCCTTTTTCTCGGTTTCGTATTTGGCCTGCATATCATGAATGACCTGGCTGTTTTCAATATTGTAAACGGAGTCTTCCAGTTGTTGATATTGCTTATGATAACGCAGCGCCTGCTTATAATCACCCAGCTTTTCATAGCTTTCTGACAGGCTGTGGCTCAGGTTAATCCTCAGCTGGTGATTGTTTATCTTTTCGGCTAGTTCGAGGGACTTGTTGCCATAATAGGCTCCCTTTTCCGGCATGTCGATGCTGTTATACAAACTATTCATATGGAAATAGCTAAAGGCCATCGATCGAAGGTCTCCCCTGGTTTTAGATAGCGCCAGCGACTTGTTAAAATAATACAAAGCGCTGTCCGGCATTTTCAGGTCAGTGTAGTCATTTCCTATGTTGTTATAAGCACTTGGCAGGTTCGGCTCATTGTCAAGCCCCTCATAGATGGCAATGGTTTTCAGGTAGTTCTTAATGGATTTTCTTGTATCTCCTTCTTCCCCGTAAATGATAGCCATGTTTGACAGCACTACGGCCACACCTCTTTGATACCCGATGCTTTCGAAAATATCCATGGCACGGGTGTAATGAAGGATGGCGTCGTCATGATAGCCAAGATAATTCTGTGAGTTGGCAATTCTGTTGAGCACTTTGCCAGCTTCCAGGGAGTCGTTTATACTTTCGTAGTAGGAAAGGTTTTCAAAAAGGACTTTAATGGCTTCTGCGCTTCGATCTTGTTCTTCGTAAAGTTCTGAGAGTTGCAAATTAGCCCTGGCAATCCCTTCCTTGTCTTGCGATTCACGATAGGCTGCGAGGGAAGCATCAACATATTTTTTTGCTGAATCGTAGCTGAAATGCTCATAATGAAACTTTCCGAGTGCCAAGTTGGCGTCTCCACGTTCCTTTGTCAGGTTGTGGTCTTTCGCAAGTTCAAGCGCTCTGTTCAGGTAGTTTAAGGCAGCCGAAGAATCGGTCTCAGCACTTTGCTGCCCCATGGTAATCAGCAGGGAAACTTTCACACCTGGCTCTTTGGCCGCTTGAAAAAGCTGTTGCAGGCTATCTGTCTGGGCTTGTAGATAGCCGGAGGCTACCAATACAGCAAAAAGTAACAGGCATGTTTTCTTGATCATCTTCCAGCTTGCTTTTGATAGGTGCAGTCCTTCGTGAGAGGCTAATATAGTGCTTTTAAGGGCAATTGTGTTGATTAATCAATGTTTGTACATCAAAAGAAGCCGTGGGCTATATACAGCTCTGTTATATGTGTGGTTCGGAAAAAGTATCAAGTGAAGGTTTACACAAAGGCTGTAGACAGAAGCATAGCATTATTTCATTGTAACTAATTGATTGTAAATCAAATAATCGATCAATCATAAAGTATAAAATTAAACATATTTTTTACTGCCTTTTCGAAAAAGCAGCACTCAGTGACACAACTGATAAAACCCAGGCGGGTTTGCTTTCGTTATTTGTTTTGTCGATTTTTGACCCAGTTTGAAAAGAACCCTACAAATAGCGCTTGTTTTCACATGGCTCCTCTCCATTGCAGGGGTAGTCGTGTCAAAGCATTATTGTGGCCCTTTTCTTAAGAACGTTGAGCTGGGGCACTCCACCAAGCACTGCTGCATGGATGCTGCCGACGAGCCCAACGATTGCTGTGAAAATACAACGGAGTACCAGAGCCTGGATGGAAATTTCGTTAAGGTTGAAAAACTGGCGCTTGGAACTCCCTCCCTTTTTGTGCTCTACGCTATTGAGCTTCCCGACTTTCTGTCCTACGACGAAGCATATTCAACTCATTCACTATCATTTGCTGCAGATACAGGGCCACCTTTGCCTTTGTATCCCGCCTATATTTCCTTCGGTGCCCTTTTGATTTAGCCATTGGTCTTTTGCACGAAGCATGTTCCCATGCTTCAATTTCCATTTGCATCAGACCAATGAATTTACTTTATGCTCAATCAAATCATTCGTTTTTTTCTACATAACAGGCTGGTTACTATCCTTATATTGATAGTGCTGGTGGGTTGGGGCATTGTTACGTCGCCATTCAATTGGAAGGTAGACGCTCTCCCCAGAGATCCTGTGCCGGTGGATGCCATCCCCGACATTGGAGAAAACCAACAAATTGTGTTCACTGACTGGGCGGGCAGGTCGCCGCAGGACATTGACGACCAGATTTCATACCCTCTAACGACCTACCTGCTGGGTATACCGGGCGTTAAATCGATCCGAAGTTCCTCGGTTTTCGGATTTTCGATGGTCAACATCATTTTTAATGAAGACATCGAGTTTTACTGGTCCAGGTCCAGAATCCTTGAGAAGCTAAGCTCACTGCCATCCGGATTGTTGCCCGACGGCGTGCAACCCATGCTGGGGCCCGATGCTACAGCCCTTGGCCAGGTATTTTGGTATACGCTCGAAGGCAGAGACAAAGAGGGCAATCCCACGGGAGGCTGGGACCTGCATGAGATCCGTACCGTGCAGGATTTCTATGTAAAGTATGGGCTCAACGCTGCCGAAGGTGTATCAGAAGTCGCTTCCATAGGCGGCTTTGTGCAAGAGTATCAAATTGACGTCAATCCCGATGCGCTGAAAGCCTACAACATTCCCTTAATGGCAGTGATGCAGGCTGTGCGGCAGTCGAACAGGGATGTAGGCGCCAAAACCATTGAAATGAACCAGGCAGAGTACCTGGTAAGAGGGCTCGGCTATATCAAGTCGGTAGAAGACATTGAGAAGGCTGTGGTGGCCGTGCAGGACAATGTGCCCATCCGCATCAGCGACATTGGCCGGGTGAGCCTTGGTCCGGCTGCCCGACGTGGTGTGCTCGACAAAGGAGGCGCTGAAGTGGTAGGTGGTGTAGTAGTGGCCAGGTACGGCTCGAATCCGCTGGAAGTAATCAATAACCTAAAGGTAAAAATAGCAGAGATAGCGTCGGGCCTTCCCAAAAAGACGCTGGCCAATGGCGTCGAAAGTCAGCTGACCATCGTGCCATTTTACGACCGCACACAGCTTATTCACGAAACAATCGGGACACTTGAAACGGCCCTGTCGCACGAGGTACTCATCAGTGTGATCGTGGTGCTCATTCTCCTGCTCAATCTCCGGGCCTCGATTATTATTGCCAGTTTGCTGCCCGTGGGCGTGCTGGCCACATTCATCGTGATGCGGTACTCAGGCGTTGACGCCAATGTGGTGGCCTTGTCGGGCATTGCCATTGCTATTGGAGTGATGGTCGACGTTGGGATTGTTTTCGTGGAAAACATCATTCGCCACCTGGAAATGCCAGAAAACCATGGCGCCAGCGGGACAGCACTGCTGAAGGTGATTTATGAAGCCACGGTGGAAGTAGCGTCGGCCATCACCACTGCCCTTGCCACCACGGTGGTGAGTTTTGTTCCCGTGTTTGCCATGGAATCAGCTGAAGGAAAACTTTTCAAGCCACTTGCCTTTACAAAGACCTATGCGCTGCTTGCCTCGTTTGTACTTGGCCTTGTGGTGCTCCCTACCCTCGCCTATTTCATATTCGGCATCAACTACGACAAGAAGAAAGTAAGACGGGTATGGAATTGGAGCTTCGTGGCCGCCGGCATTATGCTGGCCGTCTATTTTCAGATGTGGTTGCCATTGGCACTGACCGTCGCCGGCATCAATAACATATTGGAAAGCAAATGGCCTCAACAGATCAGGCGATATACCAGCTACCTCAATCTGGCACTAGCCGTGCTCATCGCTACCTATTTTCTCGCTGAAGAATGGATGCCGCTGGGTGTGGGAAACTCCCTCGTGCTGAATTACCTCTTTGTCATTGTGTTGATAGGGTCAATTTTGCTTGCACTACTTTCGGTGGTGCATTTTTATGAACCGATCTTGAAATGGTGCCTGGTGAATAAGGGCAAGTTCATGCTGCTCCCGGCGTTTACCATTTTGCTTGGCGTCGTGATTTGGCTCGGGTTCGACACCGTTTTCAGTGTAGCTGGCGAAAAGGTGAGAGCCTCCCGGCCATGGAAGGTGCTGGCTGAAAAATTCCCGGGTATAGGTTCAGAATTTATGCCTTCACTCAACGAGGGTAGTTACCTGCTCATGCCCACCTCCATGCCTCATGCCGGCGTGGAGCAAAACCGAAGAGTGCTTGGCCAGCTCGACATGATGGTGAGCCAAATTCCCGAGGTAGATATGGTGGTTGGGAAAATGGGCAGAACGGAGTCAGCACTTGATCCGGCGCCAATCTCTATGTACGAAAACATCATCAACTACAAGCCAGAGTATGTAGTGGATGAAGACGGCCATAGGTCAAGGTTCAAAACTGACAACGACGGCAATTTTGTGTTGACCTCCGGAGAGGCGGTATCCAACGAAGAGGCTCTGCGGCTGCGAACAAGATACAGCCAACTCATTCCCGACAATGACGGTCAATACTTTAGAAACTGGCGCCCTCATATCCAGTCACCCGACGATATATGGGACGAAATTGTGCAGGTGACCAAAATACCGGGTGTCACATCCGCCCCCAAGCTTCAGCCGATTGAAACACGCCTGATCATGCTGCAAACAGGCATGCGAGCGCCCATGGGCATCAAAGTTTATGGCCCCGACCTCCCAACCATCGAGGCGTTCGGCATGCAGCTGGAAGGTATTTTAAAAGAAGTGCCCTCAGTAAAAGCAGAGGCTGTTTTTGCTGACAGGATTGTAGGCAAGCCCTACCTCCATCTGAATATCAACAGGGAGGCGATTGGCCGCTATGGCCTGACAGTGGAAGACGTGCAGCAAAGCATCGAAACGGCTATCGGCGGCATGAAAATCACAACGACGCTGGAAGGAAGGGAAAGATTCCCGGTGCGGGTTCGCTATCCAAGAGAGCTTCGGGACGACCCCGAAACATTGGGGCGGATACTAATCCCCACTCCTTCCGGCGCTCAGATTCCATTGAGCCAACTTGTGGAGATGGAGTATGTAAGGGGCCCGCAAATGATCAAGAGCGAAGAAACGTTTCTGGTCGGCTATGTGCTGTTTGACAAAAGGGATGGTTTTGCAGAGGTGGAAGTGGTTAATCAGGCACAGGCCACCATTCAGGAAAGGATCGACGCCGGACTTCTCAAAATACCTGCCGGTGTCAGCTACAAATTTTCAGGGAGCTACGAAAACCAGGTGAGGGCTGTAAAGCGGCTGTCTATCGTGATTCCCATTAGCTTGCTGGTGATTTTCCTGCTGCTCTACTTCCAGTTCAAAACGGTCATTGCTTCGTCGATCCATTTTTCCGGGGTGTTTGTGGCGTTCGCAGGCGGCTTCATTATGCTTTGGCTCTATGGCCAGGACTGGTTCCTGAACTTCTCCGTGGCTGATGTCAATCTGAGAGATCTGTTCCAAATGCACACGATCAACCTGAGTGTGGCCGTTTGGGTGGGCTTCATTGCCCTGTTTGGCATTGCCACCGACGACGGTGTGATCATGGGAACCTATATCCATCAGGTATTTGAGGAAAAGCAACCAACGACCATTCAGGGAGTTCGTGAAGCGGTGCTGGAAGCGGGCAAAAAGCGAGTCCGGCCAGCCATGATGACGGCAGCTGTTGCCATTATTGCGCTGCTGCCTGTCCTGTCGTCTACCGGTAAGGGCTCAGACATCATGGTGCCCATGGCCATCCCGACATTCGGCGGCATGACGATTCAAATCATGACCATGTTCGTGGTGCCGGTATTGCAGGCATTTTGGAGGGAAACAGTGATCAAAAAACAAATCAGGGAGGCAAAATGAAAAGTATCATCTATATCATCTTGATTTTGACCGCCGGGGCAACACAAGCACAAACGCTTGAAGAGTACCAGCAAATGGCAGCAGAGAACAATCCTGGTCTGAAGGCAACTCACAAGGCATTTGAAGCAGCCCTCGAGCAGGTATCGCAGGCAAGTGGCCTGCAGGATCCGAATCTCACTGTCAGTGCTTTTGGCCAAATGATCGAAACCCGGGTGGGGCCGCAAAAAGCCCGCTTTAGTCTCTCCCAGATGTTCCCCTGGTTTGGAACACTGAAGGCCCAGGGCCATGTGGCTGCCTTGATGGCTGAGTCGAAGTACCAGGCATTTTTGGACGAGAGAAACAGGCTGTATTATCAGGTGGCGGCTGCTTACTATCCGCTTTACGAGCTCAACGCCTTCAAAACCATCGAAGCAGAGAACATCCGGCTTCTGGAATCATACAAGGCCATAGCGACAGCAAAATTCAGTAGTGGCAGCGGCACGATGGTGGATGTGCTCCGGGTGGACATCATGCTCCAGAGCGCCAACACCAGGTTAACTATTCTTGACAAGGAAGAGGCGTCGCTGAAAACTACCTTCAACAACCTTTTGAATCGGGATATAGGTGAAGACATAGTTGTTATCGATTCGCTGGCAGTGGACGATGCTCTAAATGCCGGCGATTCATTGCCCACCACCCACCCTCGGATAGCCGAACTGGAGTTGAAGATTGAAGGGAGCCAGGCGGCTGAACATGCAGCCCGCAAGCAGGGGCTTCCGAAACTGGGCGTCGGCGTCGATTACATCATCGTTGGGGAAAGGACGGATTTAGCGGCAGGCGCTGCACCACCGGCCGACAATGGCAAGGATGCTATCATGCCCATGGTGTCTGTCAGCCTGCCGGTTTTCAGAAAGAAATACCGGGCGGCTGTGAAAGAGGCACAACTGACGCAGGAAAGCTATGCCTTTCAGAAGCAGGCCACTGTCAATGCCCTTGCTACCGACTACGAGGTCACCAGGTTTGAGCTTGCTCAACAAAGGGAGTTGATAGGCCTTTACGAGGCGCAAGCCGTTCAAACTGACCGTATGATGCAGCTCCTCTTCACAGCCTACAGCAATTCGGAAGCTGATTTTGAAGAGGTGCTGGCCACGCAGCAACAATTGCTGCAGTATCGGAAAATGAAAGTCGAGGCAGCCGCAGCTTACCAGGCTGCACTCGCCAAATTGTATTATGTGACAGCTAAAGTTTATTGAAATGACAATAGATAAAAAAACAATAATAACCGGTCTGGTTACCCTGGTAATGGGGTTATTGATTGGATGGCTGATTTTTGGGGGTTCTCCAAAAATATCAGCAAATGAAGACCATCAGCATGGTTCAGCAGAAGAGACAATATGGACATGCTCGATGCATCCCCAGATCCGTCAAAATGAACCTGGGCAATGCCCCATTTGCGGAATGGACCTCATCCCACTTGAAAGTGGCATGGACGAAGGCATTGATCCAATGGCCATCAGCATGTCGCCTGTGGCTATGCAGCTTGCCAATGTGAGCACAGCCGTGGTTGGTTCAATGGCGCCAGTCAAATCGGTGAAGCTCATTGGCAAAGTACAAGCCGACGAGCGCCTGATTTTTTCGCAATCATCTCATATTCCTGGCCGCATCGAAAAGTTGCTCATTAATTTTACGGGAGAATATGTACGGAAAGGGCAAACCATCGCCTTTTTGTACTCCCCTGACCTCGTGAATGCGCAAAAAGAGCTTTTGGAGGCATCGAAAATGAAGGCCACCCAGCCGCAGTTGCTGGAGGCAGCCAAAGAAAAGCTTAGAAATTGGAAGCTGACCAATAGCCAGATCGATGAAATACTTGAAAGCGGCGTCGTCAAAGAATCATTTCCGTTGCTTGCCGATAACTCTGGCTATGTAATTAACAAACTAGTGAACCGGCATGACCACGTCGCACAGGGCCAGGTGATCTACGAAATAGTCGATTTATCAAGCGTTTGGGTACTTTTTGATGTCTATGAATCGGATATGACCTGGGTCAAAAAAGGCGACAAGATACCTTTTACCGTTGCGTCTTTGCCAGGCGAAACCTTCAGCGGCGCCATCTCTTTTATCGACCCCATCATTGATGCCCAAACGAGGGTGGCAAAAGCAAGAGTGGAAGTGAAGAACAGCGCATCGAAGCTGAAGCCGGAAATGTTTGTGTCGGGTAAGCTGGAAGCCAACCTTCCCGGCAAGGCTGAAAATATAGTCGTTCCCAAAACGGCTGTGATGTGGACAGGTCAGCGGTCGGTGGTATATGTAAAACTAGCCAGCAACCAGTCAGTTAGCTTTGTCATCAGAGAGGTGGTGCTTGGGCCTGCCCTTGGCGATAGTTACGTAGTGAAGGAAGGGCTCGAAAACGGCGAGGAGATTGCAGTCCATGGCACATTCAGCATCGACGCAGCCGCACAGCTGGCAGGAAAGCCCAGCATGATGAATCGTCAGTCTGATGGTAAGAAGGCGGCCTTTGATCATGACCACATGGTCATGCTAACGGGTCAAAAAACAGCCGAGAGTCAATCCGCTTCGGGCGTGCCTGCCGCATTCAGAAACCAGCTGACAGATTTCGCCATGGCTTACATCAGTTTGAAGAATGAGTTGGTCAACGACGACCCCGAAAAGGCCCAAAAACTGGCGGGAGCAGCAAAAGAAAAGTTATCGAAAATTGACATGAAGCTCTTGAGCGACCACCAGGTTCATATGGCCTGGATGAGCACACTGGAGTTGTTGGAAGAAAACTTGGCTGTGATTGCCAACACCGGCGAGCTGGCCACTCAGAGAGCAGCCTTCGTGCCCCTGTCTTCTGCCCTCATTCAGGCAGTGGAGCAATTTGGCATAGCGAACACGACCTTCTATCAGCAGCATTGCCCTATGGCCGACAGCAACAAAGGTGCTGACTGGCTCAGCCTGGAGAAAGAAATAAGAAACCCCTACTATGGAGATGCTATGCTCTCCTGCGGGTCTGTAGAAAGAACAATTACCCCTGTAAAATAATTATTAACTAATTTTATCCCTATTATGAGAAACATTGTATTGACTTCCCTTTTTGCTGCAGCATTGGCATTGAGTGCATGTAACAGCAACCCAAAAACCACTGAAGAAGCAGCGACACATGATGACGGCCATCAGCACGAAGCGGCTGCCTCCGACACTACTGTGGCAGCCGCTTCCTATATTTGCCCTATGAAATGCGAAGGCAGCGCAAGCGACAAACCTGGCAAGTGTCCCGTTTGCAAAATGGACCTCGTTGCGGTTGAAGAAACTCCTGCAGAAAAGTAAGCGATGAGAATTATTCATATAGTATTGGTCTGTGCGGTTTTTATGTTGGCTGCCTGTAGCGACGGAAACAAGTCTGGCACAGCAACGTCCTCTGGACAAAAGCTGGCTGAGAAAGACATTTCTCTTGCTACACTGAAGCTTCGAAACCTCGATGGCAGCGAGTTGGATGTTGCCACTTTGGCGGGCAAGCGGGTTTTCGTCAATTTTTGGGCTACGTGGTGCAAGCCTTGTCTGGCCGAAATGCCTTCGATTGAAAGAGCAACCGAATTGCTTGCAGCGAAAAACGTAGTGATGCTGGCAGCCTCGGACGAAAAGCTCGACAGGATATCGAAATTTAGAGAGAAGAATAGCTATTCTTTTAATATCGTTGCCACGGAAGCCAACTTGGGTATTTTGGAAATATTTGCCTTGCCTACTACTTTCATTTTCGATGAGCAGGGAAAACTGGTATTCAAAGAAACCGGTGCCCGGGAATGGGACAGCCCTGAAAGCATTAAGCTAATTAACGAGACAAATAAGCTATGAAGAAAGAGTTATTTGGAGCCATCATTGTTGGTGGTTTGATTTTAAAAGGCTGCGCACCAGCGCCCAGCGAAGAGCGGATGCCTGTGCAAAAACTTGAGGCCACTCACCTGAGTGGAGCTTCGCTGCCTTTTCTGTCAACGGATGCATCTGGCAAGGTTATCCTCTCTTATGTGGTGGATAACGATTCTTCTGCGGCCTTGCATTTCACCACACTTGCTGACCAACAGTGGAGTGCGCCGGTGAAAGTGGCTGAAGACACCAACTGGTTTGTCAACTGGGCCGACTTCCCGTCTGTTATTTCCTGGGGCGATGGCAAAATGGCAGCACACTGGCTGGAGAAGAGCTGGACAGGAGGCACGAACTACCACGTAAAAATCAGTCGGTCTCAGGACTTTGGTTCTTCATGGAGCGCACCGGTTACTTTACACAGCGACACCCTTCCGAGGGAGCATGGCTTCGTTTCGCTTGTCCCCTTCCCTAGCGGCCGCATGTTTGCTTCCTGGCTCGACGGACGCAAGTATCCACCTGCCAGCGAACATGGCGGACACGACCTCAGTAACGAAATGACCCTTATGGGGGGTTATGTAGCGGTTGACGGGCATGTTGAGGGAGAAGAGCTGCTTGACCAACGGGTATGCGACTGCTGCCAGACAAGTTCTGTTTTAAGTGACCACGGCCTGATTACCTTCTACCGGGATCGCTCCGATGACGAGGTGAGAGATATAGCCGAGGTACGATGGACAGAAGAAGGTTGGACAGAGCCCAGTGTGCTTGGTGAGGATGGCTGGGACATCATGGCCTGCCCGGTAAATGGCCCTCAGTCGGATGCTATTGATGAGCAGGTGGCAGTTGTTTGGTTTACAGCGGCCGATGAGAACCCCAGGGTGCAGCTTTCGCTGTCGGGTGATGCGGGAGAGCATCCTTCCATTCCGATCAAGGTGAGTCACAACTCAACAGCCGGAAGAGCAGATATCAAACTTATCAACAAAGACTACGTGGCAGTAAGCTGGATAGAGATAGTTGAAGAAACCGGCGTTTTGAAAGTAGCCGTTTTCACAATAGATGGTCAGCGGCTTGAAGAATGGGACATCACAGAGATTTCAACCGAGAGGAAGACAGGGTTTCCACAGCTGACTTCTGACGGAAAAAACCTTATTATTGCGTGGACTTCCGACAATGCTGTCAACACGGCAATGATAGCGCTCAAAGAACTCTAGTATATTCGTTCAATTAATCTGTTATTAACTAAAACCCTTATAAGTAATGAAAAACGTTAAATTATTTTTTGGTGTATTGGCTGTTATCCTTTTCGCTACAGCGAGTCAGCGTGCAATGGCTCAGCTTCAAGCTCCTGCGCCTAGCCCGGCAGGTTATGTTTCGCAGAATGTTGGCTTTACAAAAATTAGCGTTGACTATTCATCGCCAGCAGTAAAAGGTAGAAAAGTTTTTGGTGACCTGGAAAAGTACGGTGTAACCTGGAGAGCAGGTGCCAACGGCCCAACGATGATTGAATTCAGCACTGGTGTAAGTATCGGTGGGAAAAATGTAGGAGCAGGAAAATATTCACTTTTCATCACTCCACAGCAGAGCGGCGAGTGGACTATCCACTTGAACAGCAAAGGCAATTCAGTATTTGCCTACATGAAAGATGGTAAAATTGACGAAGAGGCAGTAGCCAAAGATGACGTGGTTGCCGTGAAAGCTGCACCAGTAATGGCTGCCGATTCGATGGAGAGATTGGCTTATTCGATTTCCGCTGAAGACAACAAGGTGGCCAAAGTAACGATGGCCTGGGACAAAGTGAGACTTTCTTTTATGGTCGACACTCAGGTGAGTCAAAAACTGGAAGGATTCACTAACACGCTGAAATAAGCTATAGCTGTTTCCTCCGAGGTTCAACGGCCCCGTTCAAACGATTTTGGACGGGGCTTTTGCTTTATTAAAAGGTTTATGTCGCAGCAGCACCTATCTTTGGAGATAGCCAATCAACACAAGCATGAAAGCCATCAAAATACCTTTTATCATATTTGCCTTTGCCTGTCTAATAGTTAGTCATGCAGGGGCTCAAAGCATTTACAGCAAAAGCAACCTTTTTGCCTGGTGCATTGTGCCCTACGATGCGAAGCACCGCAGCCCGGCCGACAGAATAGCCATGCTGAAGGAACTCGGCTTCAAATCATATGCTTACGACTGGAGAGCAGAACATTTGGCTACTTCGGTTGAAGAATGGAAGCTGGCAAAAAAGAACAACATCAAAATAAATGCGGTGTGGATTTGGATAGACGCCAATACAGATAGCCCCCAAAAGCTTAGCGGCGCCAACTTACAGCTGCTTAGCTACATAAAGGAAACCAAATTGAAAACACAGCTTTGGGTTGGCTTTCACGCCAATTTTTTGGAAGGGCTCGATGAGGAAGCGAAAGTTCGAAAATCAAAGGAGATGCTGGACTATCTTCATGCAAAAGCTGCCGAGGTTGGATGTACGGTAGCGCTTTACAACCATGGCGACTGGCTTGGAGAGCCAGCCAATCAGGTGAAAGTAATTAAGGCCAGTGGATTCAAGGACGTAGGCATCATCTACAACTTCCACCACGCCCACGAGCAACTTGACGACTATACCGATATTATTGATGTGGCTCTCCCCTATTTGTGGGCGGTAAACCTGAATGGCATGAGGGAAGAAGGCCCCAAGATATTGCCCATAGGTTCGGGTGACCGGGAAAGTGAGATGATGGCTTACCTGACGAAGGTTGGTTTCAAAGGTCAGATTGGTATCCTGGGGCACATCGAAGAGGAGGATGTGGCGATTGTTTTACAGCGAAACCTTTCTGGTCTGCAGCGCATATTATCGTCAATTGGAGACAAAGAAGGCCTGAGTACCTACGGGAAAAACTAAGCGAAGCCGACCGAAGTTCAGGTCGATATATCGTTTGAATGGCCGGCCTTCATATGGTCGGCGTACTCCGATGGGCTCTGCCCAAAAAGTTTCTTAAAGCAATTTCTGAAGTATTTGGGGTCATTGAAACCAACCATATAAGCTACCTCCGAGATCGAGAAGTCGCCCTCGGCCAATACTTGTGCGGCCCTCTTGAGCCTGATTGTACGTATAACTTCATTGGCCGACTGACCAGTCAAAGCCTTTAGTTTTCTGAACAATGTGGCTTTGCTCATCCCCACGTCTTTGCACAGGTCGTCAACAGAGTAGTTGGTATTAGATATGTTCGACTCAACGCTCTTAAGTGCCTGGTTGATAAATGTTTCGTCTCTTGAGGTTACGGTAATACTTTTAGGCTCCAGCGTCAATGCCCTGCTGTCAGCGAACATTTCTATCAGCTTCTTTCTTCCTTCCAGCAGATTCCGCACCTTGAGTGCCAACACTTTGCTGTTGAACGGCTTTGTGATATAATCGTCGGCACCTGTTTCCAGCCCCTCAACCTTATATATCTCAGAAGTTCTCGCTGTTAACAAGATAATTGGAATATGACAGGTGGCTTCTGTTTGCCGAAGAGTATTGCATAGAGCAATGCCATCCATTACAGGCATCATCAAATCCGATATAACAAGGTCAGGGTTAGTCTCCAAGGCCTTCTCAAGTCCTTCTTTGCCGTTGAAGGCTGTTACTACCTGATAATCTTTCGACAGAATAGACTGGATATAGCCTGACACTTCCTTGTTGTCTTCTACAATCAAAACTGTCGGTGTGCCTTCTGGATGCAGGATGGGGTCTGCTGAGGTAACCGCAGGCAGGCTGTGCGAATGAACACTACGGGACGAGGTTACCGACATATCTACTTTTCCTTCAACTACCTCTGTAGGTTTGAAGTGAACATTGCCTAGCGGAAGTGTCAGTGTAAACCGTGCAAACTGCCCTTCAATGCTCTCCACATCAATAGATCCATGGTGCAATTCAATGAGGCTCTTGCTCAGGGAAAGTCCGATACCTGTGCCTGTGGAGTGCCTTCCTTCCTCGTAACTGAAAAATGGTTCAAAGATAGTCTTTAAGTGTTCCCTTTTTATTCCCGTGCCATTGTCGAAAACAGAAATATAGACTTTGTCGGGTGTTTGCTCCAGTTTGATACTCACCACACCCTTTTTAGGTATTTTTTTAAATGCGTTCGAAAGAAGATTGAAAATCACTTTTTCCATCTGATCCGGGTCAAACCAAACCATGATTTCCTCGTGACTGCTTTGCAACGTAAAATCGGCGTTCATTTCCTCAGCCAGTGTATCGAAAGAATATTTGATCTCCTTAATGAAGCTGACCAGGTTACTTTCCATGGCCGTCACTTTCATATTCCCCGACTCCACTTTGCGGAAGTCGAGCAGCTGATTGACCAGCTTATGGAGCCTCAGCACATTGTGGTTAACCGATTGAAGCTTTCCCTTGACCCCTTTCTCAATTCCCTCGGAGTCGATCAGGTTCTGTATGGGGCCTATAATCAGTGTTAAAGGCGTTCTGAACTCATGAGAAATGTTTGTAAAGAATTGCAGCTTGGTTTTGTTTAGCCGCTCCACACTTTCGAGCTTCAGCCTCTCCAGCCGCAAGTCATTGATAAAGTGAGCCCTGATCAGCGTAATTCTGCGAAACAGGTAAAGCAGGGATATCACAATCGCTATATACCCCAGGTAAGCCCAGGATGTTTCCCACCAGGCGGGAAGCACCGTAATGGCTAACCGGGTTGGGTTGTCGTTCCAAACGCTATCGTTATTGCTCGCCTTTACTTCAAAAACATAAGTTCCCGGATCAAGGTTGGTATAAGTGGTGGATCTGGTTTCGCCCACAAAATTCCATTTATCGTCAAAGCCAATCAACCGGTAGGCATACTGGTTCTTATCACTGGCCGACATATTGAGTGCTGCGTATTCGATACTGAAAATATTGAAGTCACTTTTCAAACTCAGCTCCTTGGTTTCACTAATGTGTCTGGTAAGGATGGAATCTTCGCTGTTTACCCTGACCGACTTATTGAATACTTTAAAGTCTTCCAGCACCACCAAAGGCGGATGCGGATTGTCCAGAATTTCTGACGGATTGAAAGTGATGATTCCATTGCTGCCTCCGAAATACAGCAGCCCGTCGGCGTCTTTGAAAGATGAATTTCCCTTAAACCCATTGACCAGCAGCCCGTCGGAGTCGTCGTAGTTTTTAAACGTTTCATTTTCAGGATCAAACACGCTCATTCCATTGCTGGTGCTTATCCACAAGTGGCCCTGGTTATCCTCCAATATACCTTTTATGTTGTGATTGGTGAGCCCGTTGTCAATAGTGTATCGCTCAAAGGTATCTTTGCTTTTCAGGTGATAGAGCCCCGATTCTGTGCCTGTCCACAGGCGCCCCTTACTGTCCTCGAACAGACAAAAAATAACCGAGAGTATATTTTCACTGTAGTTTTCACTCTCTGTAAATACGGGCTCCATTTTCATTTTCTCCGAGTTATACAGCTTTAAGCCGCTGTTCGTCCCGACCCAGATATTGGAATGTTTATCCTCAAAAATTATTCTCAGGTTATTAATGGAAGCGTCTTCTGCCCAGGTTGAATCCACAATATGCGTGAATGATTTTTTACCCTTCGACGAAAGCACGTTAAGGCCATAGTACGTCCCCATCAGAATATTGGCCTTCTGCCTGTCCTGATGCAATGCATATACATTCTGATTACTTAAATCTTTCCTTGAACCTCCTACCGTAGCGTACCGGTCAAAACTTTGTGTGGCTTCATTGAAAACAAAAACACCTTCCGCCCATGTCCCAACCCAAATATTGTGGTTACGGTCTTCGTAAATCGTCAGCACGGGAATTCCATTCTGGCCCGATTCAATAGGATCATTCAGGTAGTAAGAAGTATTGCCTTTGTACACCTTCATAATACCGCCTTCGGTACCTATCCAGAAGCGTCCTTTTGAGTCTTTATACAATGCGTTGACAACCGTATTCTGATAGGCCGCCTTTAGCGATGTAAACTTGTTTTGATACGGGTCAATCACGCTCAGGCCAAATGAAAAAGTACCGATCCATAGCCTCCCTTCATTATCTTTATACAGCGCCTTAATGGAGTTGTCGCTGATTGACTTTGGATGGTCTTTGTCAGCCACATGGTGTTCAAACTTGTTTGTGCGAATGTCGAGCCGGCTTAGACCGCCATTTTCGGTACCCGCCCAAATGTAGTTACCATCGGGGCAAACAGTTCTCACCACATTTACCAAAGGACCATTTTCTCTGTTTTCGGAAGTTCTGTAGTGAGTGAATTTGCTGGATTTGACATCGAACTTGTCCAGCCCACCTCCCCTGGTAGCAATCCATAAATTCCCGATATCATCTTTGGCAATAGAGTATAAATAATTGTAGCCCAGCGAGTTGGAATCTTTGGGGTCATGAGCATATACCTTCAGGTTGCCTGTCTTTCGGTTCCATTTGTAAAGCGCCGTGTCCGCCGCCAACCAAAAGTCGCTCTTGTGAATTTGCTCAATGCCGATAATAGACAGGCGGCCCTTAAAATTGCCGGTATGGTCAGTCCAGCTATTGTCTGACAAATTAAGCGACTTTATTGTGGTGCCCACGAACCATACCCGTCTTTCGCTGTCTTCTCTGATGTCATTGATCACCAGGTTATTAAATTCAGGAACCCGGATAAAAGTATCTAATTCTCTATTGTATCGGTGCAATGTGCCCTTGGCTGTACTTACCCAAAGGGTGCCGCTACTATCCTCAAAAATTGAAAGGATTCTATTTGTTAGAAGTGTGTGCTCGTCGGATGGATCGTTCCTGTAAATTTTAAATTCATAGCCATTGTAACGGTTGAGGCCGTCCTCAGTGCCTACCCACAAATAGCCTTTGCTGTCTTTATGGATGGCAGAAATAGTGACCGACGAAAGTCCCTGCTCTACTGAAAGGCTCGAAAAAGATTCATTTTTGCCTTGCCCATGCGCCGCTAGCGGTAAAAAAAATGAAATCCACAAGAAAAGCGAAAGCAGGTAAAATGGTCTCATAAAATATGTAACAGTGTAATGGGTGCGCCTGGCTCAGAAAAACATTCGGGCTACTATTCAGCTTTGGTAATTTAGTTGAATATCTTAAAAAAGTCTAATCTCCGATCAAACTACAGGCAGGCAGTAAAAGGTAATAGCAGCCGTCGCCTGAGTCGGCTGCTCAAAATACTGACTGTTTTCGATATCACAATTGTACAATTATCAGCAAATATAATAAGGAAGGTTGAGGTATTCGTAGTCAGTCGCTAAGATGCCCATGAATAGGTTTTGGAAACATTTGTCATCTATATTTGAAGGATTTATACCTCCTCAATTGTTTTATTCTTCTCAACTTGTGTCAATTGTCATAATGCAAAAAAGTGCTACGTTATGTGTGTATTACCGTTTGAAGTATCAAACCTAATATTGGACACCATGGCCCTTCGAAAAATCTAATATTTATACTATCTTGTACTATAACCTCGTAAAGCTTAAATAATTATGCCTATGAAATTAACCCGTAAAGCAAAATTCTTAAACCCCAAATGTGGAGGACTCAGTTCATGACCACCTGCACACCCGGTGTATACTATAAACACTGGTTAAATCATTTTAAACCAATTCATTCATGTTATGAAAAACAATTACCTACTTATTAGCTTATCGCTGCTCTTCTTTCTGGCGTGCTCAACAGCATTCGCTCAGCAAAGAACAGTAAGTGGTAAAGTAGTTGACCCTAATGGCACAGGTTTTCCCGGTGTCAACGTAATTATCAAAGGGACTGCTACCGGTACCACTACCAATGCGGACGGCGAGTACAAGATCGCTGTTCCCGACAACAACACTGTTCTTGTGTATTCCTTCATTGGATACTCAGCACAGGAAGTAACAGTTGGAAGCCGCTCAGTGCTGGATATTACCCTGGCAGAAGACGTGACCCAGCTTAGCGAAGTTGTTGTGACTGCCCTTGGGGTAGAAAGAAGTGTGAAAGCACTTCAGTCATCTGTGACCACTGTGTCAGGTGACAACTTCACTCAAGCACGTGAAAACAACCTTGGTAACGCCCTTTCAGGAAGAATTGCTGGTGTAAACGTTAGCAAAATTTCTGGTGGTCCTGCCGGTTCTTCACGTATCGTTATTCGTGGTAACAAAACACTGGGCGGACAAAACCAGCCTTTGTATGTAATCGACGGTGTGCCTATGGACAACTCTGGCTTCGGTCAGGCTGGTCTTTGGGGTGGTCGTGACGAAGGAGATGGTCTTACCAGTATCAACCCCGATGACATCGAGTCCATCACTGTACTTAAAGGTGCTGCTGCTGCTGCCCTTTACGGTTCACGTGCTGGTAATGGCGTTATCAACGTGGTGACCAAAAAAGGTACCAAAAGAAAAGGTCTTGGTATTGAGTTCAACTCAAACTACGTGGCAGAAACAGTTATTAACCTCAGCGACCTTCAGACCAAATATGGTCAGGGTTCGTATGTGAACGGTGTTGCAACAAAACCTGGTACCGCTCAGCAGGCATTTAACTGGGGTAGTGACTCATGGGGCACCCGATATGACGCAAGTAACACCATCCAGTTTGATGGCGTTTCACGTCCCTACTCTCACCAGGGCGACAACTGGAAGCGTTTCTATGAAACAGGCAATGCTTTCACTAATAGTGTATCTATTAGCGGTGGTGGCGACCAGCAAACCTTCAGACTTTCAGCTGCTGACTTGAGAAGCAATAGCATCATTCCTAACTCAGGTTATGACAGAACAAACCTAACGCTTTCTACAAGTTCCAAGTTTGGAGAAAAGTTGACGATCACCTCTAAGATGATGTATACGCATGAAACGGCTCATAACCGTCCTGTTCTTTCTGACTCACCCGGAAATGCGGTACAGTCGCTTTGGAGAATGCCAGGCAACATGAACGTGCTTGACTACAAGGGAGATCCAAATAAGCCAGGAGCGATACCAGCAGGAACATCAGATGATCTTTTGCTGATTTACGGTCAGGGAGGTTCTCCAAGAAGAGTTGGAGAAGAATTGCTTCCAGCTGCCAACAACTGGGGACAGAACCCTTACTGGGCGTCAGAGCAATTTATCAATGATGACACCAGGGATCGTTTGATAGGTGCTGGTACTGCAAAGTATGACATCACTGACTGGTTGTATGTTACAGGTCAGTATCAAATGGACTGGTACACCAGAAGAGACAAGTCATTGACTCCGCAGGGAACAGGCTACCAGTTGGGTGGATCACTTTCTGAAGGCGAGGACAGAGTACGTGAAACTAATGCACAGTGGACTTTAGGTGGAAGCAAGACTTTCAGCCAGTTTAGCGTTAATGCATTTGTTGGAGGTAACGTGATGCGCAGGTCAAGTGAGAGAATCGCTGCCAATGGTAATGGCTTTAACGTGGATTTCTTCCCAGCCATCAACAACGCTGCCACTCGTAACTATGGATATGGATTCTCAGAATCAGGGATTAACTCAGTATTTGGTTCGGCAGAAATTGGCTATAATGGTTATCTGTTCTTGACGGGAACTTTCAGAAACGACTGGTTCTCAGTATTGAACCCTGACTACAACAGCATTCTGTATCCTTCTGTCGGCGCTAGCTTTGTATTTTCTGACGCATTCACAGGCCTGCCTAGCTGGTTGAGCTTTGGTAAAGCAAGGGCATCGTGGGCGCAAGTGGGTATCGTTAACATCAACCCATACGCTGCGAACCTCACCTACTCTCTGAATGGCAATTCTCACCTGGGTCACACCATGGGAACCTTCTCTTCAGCCGGTGGAAACAACGGAAATATTCCAAACCCTGCGCTCCAGCCAGCTCTTTCTACTGAAATTGAAGTTGGTTTTGATACCAAGTTCTTTGACAACAGATTTGGCGTTGACTTTGCCTACTATCATCAAACAACAACTGACGATATTTTGGGCGTGACGATCTCCCGTGCTTCTGGTTTTGGTTCTACCAATGTGAACGTTGGCGAGCTTCAGAACAAGGGTATTGAGCTTTTACTGACTGGAACTCCCGTGAGAGGAGAAGTTACATGGGACATTTCTGTGAACCTTGCAAGAAACAAAAATAAGGTGGTTAACCTTGTTGATGGCGTGACTGAATTCACACTGGAAGAACCCCGCACAAGAAACGTATTCATCAAGCACATTGTTGGAGAACCTTTCGGTACCATCACTGGCCGTGTTCAGCAGATGAGCCCAAATGGAGAGCCTATATTTAATGCTAATGGAAGCCCTCTGGCATCTACTAACTACGTTCCGATAGGAAATGGTCTTGCTAATTGGACGGGTGGAATTAACAACTCGGTTTCATGGAAAGGGATCAACCTCAGCGCTTTGATTGACATCAAACTGGGTGGTGACATCTTCTCTGGAACTAACAACCGTTTGACTCAGTGGGGACTTCATCAGCAGTCGCTGATCGGACGTGAAGGCGAGAAGCCTCTTCATATTAAAGGTGTTACAGCCAATGGAGATGGCACATTCACTCCAGTTGACAGAGACCTTACTCCACAGGAGGCTCGTACCTACTGGGGTAACGTAGGTGGTGAAAGTACTGCGATCAGCTCAATGTTCTTATACGACGCTTCATTTATGAAGTTGAGACAGCTGACTTTAGGTTACAGCCTTCCTAGGACGATGTTGGATAATACACCGTTCCAAAACGTATCGCTTTCTTTTGTTGCGAGAAACCTTGCTATTCTTTATAAGAATATTGACAATGTTGACCCAGAGTCTGCCTATTCAGCAAATGCTGGTGCGCAGGGACTCGAGTATTTTGCCATGCCTACTACACGTAGTTACGGTTTCAACTTAAGAGTAGGATTCTAAACATTAAATAGCTTAGAAATGAAATACGTTAGAAATAAAATAAATAAGATCGTTGTTGCTTCCATTGCGATTTTTTTCTTCGCAGTAAGTTGCGATACGGATAATCTTCATGACCTGAATATTAATCCGCAGGCACTTAACGAAGTAAATATGAATTACCTGTTTACTGCTGCTCAGCTTGGTTCTGCGGCAGGCGGTTCAGCAGGTGATAACCGGTATATTGACTGGAGAACCAATATCGGCTTTTGTGCCTATGCTATTCAGCAGTTGGCAAATGCCGGTGGTGGTATTGCCCCCGGAGATAAGTACACTGATAACGTTGAGTCGTTTAACGCTCCCTGGGAATTTATCTATGGTGATCAGTTGAAGAATATTGCTGAGATCCTGAGACAAACTGGCCCTGATGGCTTTGAGGCTGGTCAGAGAAAGAATATGAGGGAGGCAGCCAGAATCCTCCGTGTATTCAACTTTCACAGACTAACCGACTACTATGGTAATATCCCCTATTCCGACGCATTGCAAGGGATACAGGGTACTTTCCTTCCTGAGTACGACGATCAGCAAACCATCTATTTGGACTTATTGAAGGAATTAGATGAGGCGACAGCTGCGCTAAGTGCGTCCAATCCTGACGAAGGTTTTGCTGCTGCTGACCTTTATTATGATGGCGACATTACCAAATGGAAGAAGTGGGGTTATTCGCTGATGCTTCGTCTGGCCATGCGTATCTCCAATGTCGACGCCACAACTGCTGCAACCTATGTAGGTAAGGCTGTTTCCGGCGGTGTTTTCACGAGCAACGACGACAACACATGGGTACCTATGGACTTAGGCCCAAGTGAGTGGACTAACCAGAACGGTATTTCGAGAGCATTTGCTGCTGGTGACGGTGGACAGCCATCTACCCTCAGTAAGACGCTGGTTGATATGCTAAAAGGTGCTAACACTGGCAGCACTGCTGATGACGACCCAAGGCTGTCTATCCTTAGCAATGGTGTTGATGGTGATACTGACCCGCTTATTCAGGAAGGTATGCCAAACGGCCTTGATCAGGGAACACTTGATCTGTACGTTGGCCAGACTGGTGCTAATGCCGGCGTTCTGTTCTCGAGAATCAACCTTATTCTCTTGGATGACGATGATCCATATATGCTCATGAACTATGCGGAAGTTGAGTTTTTACTTGCTGAAGCTGCAGAGCGTGGAATTGGTGGAGTAACGGGTGCCGCAGCGCACTACAATGCTGGTGTGCGTGCTGCCATGCAGATGTATGTTCCTTACGCTCAGGGCGACGAGGCGGCCATTGAGGCAATGACTGTTACCGATGCACAGGTTGACGCATATTTAGCAGCTCGTCCTTACACAGCTGGTGCAGCCGGTCTTGAAATGATTGGTAACCAAATGTGGATCAGCAAGTTTTTCAACTGGTGGGAAGCATGGTCTGATTGGAGAAGAACTGGTTTTCCAGTGCTTACTCCAGTTAATTATCCTAACAATGTAACTGATGGTACGATTCCCGTAAGGCTGAAGCTACCAACGCACGAAACAGCCGTTAACCAGGCTAATATTCAGGCTGGAGCTACGCTGCCAGATCAGTATACTACCAAGGTTTGGTGGGATGCTAACTGATAGTTAATAAACCATAAATCAAATAGATAGTAGAAAGTCCCCGATGATAGTCGGGGACTTTTTTCTTTTGGGGGTCAATAGAAATTCATTTAACTTGATTGAATAATGAGAAAGCAATTCGGTCAGTTCTTTATCATGCTTTTGCTTGTTGCCACAGGCGCTTGCCTGGATCCTCTGGATCCTGCCACTTCAGATTGTGAAAGGTCAGGGTTGGCCATATCCATTATTAATGTAACGTCCACAGATTGCGGCATTCCAAATGGGCAGATCGAAGTATTTTCATCTGGTGGTTTGGGCGATAAAACATTTTTCTTAAATGACGGACCAGCACAGAAAACTGGTGTGTTTCATAGCTTGAGACCTGGTATTTACTCAGTCTCCGTGATGGACTCATTGTACTGTAGCAGAGCAGTGACGGTGCATATCTCATCTGGAATTTCTTTCAAAGAATCGATACAGCCTATCATCGAGAATAGCTGTATCATCAACACTTGTCATGATGGTTCGGGTAGCATCAGCTTTAAGGTGTTTGCCAATATTAAAAAATCAGCGGCTGACATCAAGGGGCTCACTCAGGCACGAGTGATGCCTAAGGTTGGCAGTTTAACAAATGACGAAATTGAGCAAATAGCCTGCTGGGTAGATGACGGAGCACTATTTAACTAGCTCTACAAATCTTTTTTTTACCTGACCGCCCGCTAGCGAAACAATTTCATGGTATTCCTGTTTTGCAGGAATGGATGCCAATCACTTAACTAAATTTGTTTTGTTGCTTTTGCTACTCACCGTGACCTCCTGTGATCAGGAAGCTGATTTGGTCGATAAAGACTGTACCGGATCCGGGCTAACACTGACTTTAGTTGGTTCGACGGATACTTCTTGTGGCGCTTCAGCGGGTGTAGTCGAAGTTGAAGCGTCCGGCGGTTTTGGAGACTACCGCTACCAGCTCGATGGAGGTGCCTTTCAGGCCAGTGGAATCTTTGGTGGCGTTGGTCCGGGGAAGTATATTGTGGGGGTAGTAGATTCCGGAGGGTGCACCAATACTCTGGACGTTCAAATCTATTCCGGCATAAGCTTTGCAGCCTCCATCAAACCAATTATTGAGGCCAATTGCGCCATTAGTGGTTGCCACGACGGCTCGGGAAATATCGACTACAATAATTTTGATAATATTAAGCTCAACCCATCCGACATCAAGTCACGCACGCAATCGGGAGACATGCCGAGAAACGGAACCCTCACAGCCGCCGAAATAGACATGATTGCCTGCTGGGTAGATGATGGGGCATTGAACAACTAATTCAAACTCAGCTCCCTCCTTCTCAAGCTATACTCAACTCCCGTCTTTTCATTAGTAAGCCGTAGCTCTCTGCCATACAACCACGCTTTCCACTCCGTCTGGTCATTTTCAAAAATGATTTTCCGGTGCCTTGTGTTGATGACTGCCACGCCGCTTTCCTGTGTATTACCTGCAGCAACAATTGAATAATTTCCGCTCTCGTCTATGCTGAAGACTGTTTGCTGCAGTCGTTCCACCTTGTTCCCGTTCCTTATTTTGTAAAGCTCCCACTCCCCTACAATGGTTTGCTCGAATTCTTCGAAGCCAGGTACCTCGCTGATTCGGGTAAAAGACAAAGTCACATTTCGGGCTCTGTCATCTTTCCCCTTCAGCTTAAGGAGGTCTTCGTACCGAAATACCGACCAGGTGGAGTTGAACCACTCCACGTCCGTACTGTACATCGCCAGCTTGTCTGATTGGAGCTTGAACACACCAGTCAGGTCTCCTTTTACCCTTGAAACGGCAAAACTTCCGTTGTTATTGATTTCCAAAAAGACAGGACTAAACGATTTTGCCAAAGCATCTTGCTCATAGGTTTCCAGTTGCCAGAGGCCTTCAATGTCCTGGATTTCATAGCTCTGCTGGCAGCTTGCCAACAAGCTAGCGCAGAAGAGTATGAATTTTGTTAAGTTCCTTTCCATCTTATTGAAGTTAAGGTAAATCGTGCCTAAAGACAATATTCGGATTAGGACAGCTAATTGTCGCAAATCATGCAGTATTCCGTTGCAATAGAGTAGCGAGCCGATTTGCCGAGCCTTATGCAGTACGATTCATTCATCCTTCAGCGTTCTCGTCGGATTCACGCTCGCTGCCTGATAGGACTTCACGCTCACGGTAAGCGCACCTACTACAAATGCAGTGAGCCCAGCCAGCAGAAAAGCGGTCAACGTTAGGTCAGTTCTAAAGGCAAAACTGTTGAGCCACTCCTGCATATAATACCAGGCCACCGGTGCTGCCAGCACAAAGGCCACAATCATCAAACGGGTGTAGTCTTTGGACAGTAGCATGATCAAACCCGTCACGCTGGCACCATGCACCTTTCTGATGCCAATTTCCTTGGAACGCAGGTCGGCTGAAAAGGACGACAGCCCAAACAGCCCCAGGCAGGAAATAAAGATCGATACTATGGCAAAAATGTTCACCAGAGCGCTGAGCGACATTTCAGTGCGGTAGGATGCGGCATAGCTGGTGTCCATGAACTCATACTGAAAGGGAAAAGCAGGACTAAGTGCCGTCGTTACCTTTTCAATACCTGCTATGGCCTTGGGTATGTCGTTTTGAAGTCTGATGAGCGCTACCGAGGTGTACGCAGGATTGTAGGTAACAATAACAGGCGCAATCGGCTCATACAGGCTTTGCATGTGAAAGTTTTTCACGATGCCGATCACTTTACCTTTGCTGCCCCAAATAGACAGGTTTTGACCCAGTGGCTCGTCGAAACCCATAATGTCGGCCATTACTTCGTTGATAATATAATTGGTAGTGTCTGAGGCGAAGTCCTTCGAGAAATCACGACCGTCAACTATCTCCATTCCCATAGAAGAGAAAAAACCCAAATCCACCATCAATACATTGACTTCTATTTCTGCATTGGGATCTTTGCCGTCCCATTGCGAGCTGCCTGTCGAGCGGCCGTATTGCAGTGGATTGCCGCTGGCAAAAGACACTTCCTTTACCTCGGGTATATTGAGCAACTCGGTTCTGTATACGTCCCTTCGGTTGGCCAGGTCCTGCGGCATGTACAAGTATGCCATGTTTTCTTTGTCGAGGCCCAGGTTTTTGTTGAGCACAAAATTCATCTGCCGGGCGACCACCAGGCTTCCAATGATCAGAATAATGGACAAAGCAAACTGGAAAACGACAAGGCCGTTTCTGAAATAGATGCTTGAGGCAGACTGCCGGACTGCTCCTTTCAGCGAGTTAGTCACTTTGAAGGAGGGCAATAGCAAAGCAGGGTAACTCCCGGAAAGCAAGCCGGTAACAGCAATCAAAGCGAATATCCCCATCCAAAACCTTGCGTCTGTAAAATCAAGGTAGAGCTGTTTGTCCGTAAGGCCGTTGAAGTAAGGGATGATGAGCAGCACACATCCTATGGAAAGCAATGCTGCTACAATGGTGATCATGAATGATTCTACCATAAACTGCTGCCCCAGCGTGCGCCTTTGGGCGCCAAGCACCTTTCTAACGCCAATTTCTTTCGTTCTCCGGCTGGCCCTGGCTGTAGCAAGGTTCATGAAGTTGATGCAGGAAATCACTAGTAGAAAAATAGCGATGATCGTAAGTATTCTCACATATTGAACCCGTCCACCGGAGGGCACGCCGTTTTTGAAATTGGAATGCAGGTAGGTGTCGGTGGCCTTCAGCACCATGAGCCGCTCATCAGCTGCATTGTCTGTATTTTTGTTGATCTCCTGCTCTATCCTTTGCTGCACGGCGGCCAGATCGGCGCCAGGCTTCACTGTAAAGTAGATACTAAAACCGCCATTGAACCAGCTCTTGATCCACTCGTTACGGGCGATATACTCGTGGGCAGGGAGCACAAAATCAAAAGTCATTGAAGACTGACTATCGATGTCTTCAAAAATGCCAGACACTGTAAACTCCTGACTTTCATCTATTTTAATCACCTTACTTAATGCATCTGTTTTCCAGCTTTCTCCAAAATACTTTTTAGCGAGTTTTTCGGAGATTACAACCGAATGCGGATCTTTCAAAGCGCTCGCCGGATCGCCTGCGGCAAAAGGAAAACTAAAAATGCTAAAGAATTCGGGTGAAACATACCTCCCCTTTTCATAAGACACGTTTTCGTCGAGGCGAAACAAAAGCTCCAGCTCCCAGCTGTAGTAGGTTACTTCATCCACTTCTGGGTAATTGTTGGCCAGCGCCTCTCCCAAAGGGCCGGGAATGCTTCCGGTGGTGATAACCTCACCGTTGGCCTGGTACATATTGCGCCATACCTGATAGATGCGGTCGGCGTTTACATGAAACTGGTCCTTTTCTACCTCATCGTTGACCCATAGTAGAATAAGGATACTCGACGTAAGCCCCACAATGAGTCCGAAAAGATTGAGCACAGTGTACCCTTTGTACCTCAGCGCATGGCGAATCGCCATTTTAATGTGATTGAATAGCATAGCGTTGTTATTTTGAGTTGTGACAAATGCAAAGTTTTTGACGATACCTGGCCGGAGGAGCTTTAATACATCCAACGCAAATAGCCACCGTGCCCGGGTTGAACTGCTTTCCGCCCGCCGCTCGAATAATTCAGTCAGGTCGCCTTCCACGTCTTCCAGTAGATCCGGATCGCAGAACCAGCGAAGAAACGTCAGTAGCCACTTGGGCGGCGATGGAATGGACTTTTCTATAGGTTTGTTGCTCATATAAACTTAAAGTCGAAGGCGACTGCCGGAATGGCCTCCCAAAGTTGCTGACGAGCCGCCATGGCCTCTTCAAGCGCCTTCTTCCCAAAGGGGGTTACTTTGAAAAAACGTTTTCTCTTCCCGCCCCTTACGGCAGTGGCCTCGCCAAACTCGGATGTCAGAAAGCCTTTCTTCTCAAGCCGCTTAAGGGCAATGCGCATGGCACCCACACTCACCGACCGCCTGAGCCTTGTTTCTATTTCTTCTTTGATGGTGATACCGTAGGCGTTGCCGTAAAGCACCGCCACGGTCAACAACACAATTTCCTCGAACTCCCCTATTGAATACTTGCCCATGATTTTTATTTTAATACTAAATGTAATTAAAATATTTAAATCCTAAAAGCAATCTTAATAGTGATGCGCATGAATTCAGTGATTTCATGGTGATATAACCAATGTCGTTTAGTTAAGAGGTTCCGTCGCCCAATTCCATTTTTATCCCTGGCCCTAAAGGGCGATACAATGACCATTAGTAGGCCCCTTTAGGTATTAAGGGCAAAATGCTCTTAACTAAACGACATTGATGGTATAACTGCGATTAATGGAGAAGGTAACAATGAAACGTAAAATTTTGCCACCACCTAACCCTGATGTGGAGATGTTTGAATGCCCATTGGAGGCAGGATGCTCCTGTTGAGTGAACATAATTTGAACGAAACATTACCGTTATCTTTCGTATATTTCATTGAATTCACTGGCCATTAAACACTTACCACCATGAAAGCTTTTCCCATCAACCGAGATTTCTATTTTTTTGGAAGCTTTCTTATTGGCCTATACATTGTCGCTAACACACTCCAAACAGTTGTTCAAATGTGGGTGGGCTACCAAATGTTCTGGCTGCCGTCGTTTGGTAGCTGGCTGCTTGTTACGTGTGCGATTTACCTGCTTCCCTCCCTGTTCCTCTTGAAATACTATCACCAAAATCAGTACCGGCTGGCTTTCTTCGGCACTATTGCATCCAGCATCATGGTGTTACTACAAGTGATTGTCTTAACAGCCATATTACGAGCCAGGCAATTACAGGATTTTTATAACCCAGTTCTTTATCTGCTGCTTTTTGCTGGTCTTGTTCACGCAGCAGGTCTTTTGACTTCTGATGCCCGAAAGAAGCCCTTGCTCAAGACCGTCGGCCTCGGGTTGGGCATAGTGAACGTGATCTTACTCATTTCCCTCACCTGGATATTACTTTCGGGCAACAAATCTTCCACTGGTATCTTTGTCCAAAAGCTGGCGGAATGGACAACAATTGCCGGAGGGCTGGTTTGGGCATTGTTCATCAGGCAATTTATGGGCGAGCGCAGCCTGCTGAAAGAAGAACAGGTAAGCACAGAGAGCAGGAAATCAATCGCAGACATATATGCTTTCTTCAGTTTTATGGGGGTGTTTTTCATCTTGCTTTTTGGGTTCATGATAGTCAGGCAAGGCTACTATAACACTCACGCCACCCCGGCTGCCAGAAAAATGGCAAATCCTTACGAATTTCGCTCCTACACCAGCAGCAAAGGCGAAACGTTGCAGTACAGGTTTCTGAAACCTCTCGATTACGAGCCGGGGAAGAAATATCCGATGGTCGTTTGCTTGCATGGTGGCGCTGGATGGGGAACGGACAACACCAGACAGTTCGATGGATCATTGGCAGCGCAAATGCTTTCTGACTATACCAACAGGGAAAAGTACCAGGCATTTCTTTTCGTCCCCCAATGCCCTCCCATGCATAGCTGGGGAGGTATACCTGCCTATAAGGCTATCGACTCGCTGGTATTTGAAGCCATGGCAGCGCTGGAAAAGGAATTTGACATCGACGAAAAGAGGCGCTACGTTATGGGGAGTTCGCTTGGCGGCTATGGCACCTGGCACTTTATCAGTACACGGCCCGAAATGTTTGCTGCCGCCATCCCAGTATCTGGTGAGGGTGATCCTGACTTTGCGAAAGAAATTGTTGACGTCCCTGTTTGGGCATTCCATGGCCGAACTGATGTCAATGTGCCTGTATCCGGCTCTCAGCACATCATTCAGGCGGTGAAGAATGCTGGTGGTTCCCCTCGCTACACTGAGTATCCCGACCGTGGCCACGACATCTGGAAGCAGGTAAGGGAAACTCCTGGTTTGATGGCCTGGATGTTTGCGCAAAAAAAAGAATAGCCCCGTGGCACCCAAACAATCTTGATGAAGTTGATCAATAAGTCCTGCCCATAGTAGATTGTTCAGACATATAAACTGTTGTTGGATAAACCTTACCAGGAATGGATTTCCATGCCTACCTTTGGCATCAAAGAGCCTCGTGAAGCCCCAAGGTTCGACCCAACTGCTGCATGACCAACCACCGTCCCAAAAGTAAACTTTCGTTGATATTCATTCTGGGGCTTCTTACCGCCATTGGCCCCTTTTCGGTGGACATGTACCTGCCAGCTTTTTCGGGTATTGCCAAAGGCCTGAACACCAGCGTGGATCAGGTGATGCTATCGCTGTCCAGCTTCTTCGTAGGTATTTCGGCCGGGCAATTACTATACGGCCCTCTGCTGGAGAGGTTTGGCCGCAAAAACCCCCTCTACTTCGGACTGAGCCTGTATCTGGTGGCTTCCGTTGGTTGTGCGATGGCTGGTTCGGTAGAGGTATTGATTGTCGGCAGGTTTTTTCAGGCATTGGGCGGCTGTGTGGGAATGGTGGCTGCCCGTGCTATGGTGCGTGACTTGTTTGAAGTGAAAGAGAATGCCAAGATATTTTCGTCGCTGATGCTGGTGGTGGCGGTCTCCCCTATTATTGCACCAACAGCCGGTGGCCTCATTACTTCAGTGTTTGGCTGGCGTTATGTCTTTGTTGCGCTTGTTGTTGTGGCCATCGGCGTTCTGGTGGGTATCTACTGGTTGCTGCCGGAGAGCAAAAAGCCCGATCCTTCCTTTTCGCTGATGCCCAGGCCTATCCTGCGAAACTTTGCCAGCGTATTCCGACATACCCAGTTCACTACATTCGCCCTTACGGGCGCAGTAGCCGCAGCTGGCTTGTATGCCTACGTTAGCGGCTCGCCTCATGTGTATATGGAGGTATTTCAGCTAACGGAAGGTCAGTTTAGCTGGGTGTTCGCTGTTATTGCCATGGGGTTAATAGGCTCCACGCAGCTGAACAACCTCATGCTAAAGAAATACTCCAGTGAACAGATCATTGGCGTGGGACTGTCTTTTCAGGCCGCCGCTGGAGTGGGATTGGTGGCTCTGAGTTTGCTTGGCCTGGCGGACTTCTACAGTGTTACCACCCTTGTTTTTATCTTTTTATGCTGCCAGGGCTTTATCTTCCCCAATTCCTCAGCCCTCTCCATGGCGCCTTTCCACACCAATGCAGGCAATGCATCGGCGCTGATGGGGGCCATTCAAATGGCCATTGGGGCAGGTGCTTCGGTGCTGGTGAGTGTTTTCAACGACCCCACTCCCCTGCCCATGGCGGGCGTAATGGCCTGCTGCGCTTTGTCGTCACTGAGCATTTTCCACCTGGGGAGAAACATCATCAAGCACAAGGCTACCCTCAAAGAGGTGGAGCAGGAAGAAGTGGATATGATTGGTACGTTGTAGCCAGAGGATGAGCTTGCTGGAGTAAGTTGCTCATTTGATTTTTACCGGTATTGGCCCGCCGCTCGACACATAGCTACCTCCTAGCTCGTCAATATTTACATCCAGCTCGTCGCTGGTATCTATTCCCACAATATTTACATCCAATTCATCACTTGCACTTATTTTCATCGTGATGCTTCCGTCTTCATTGAGAGGGACGAGACCATAATTTGTACCTGATATCATTGCTGGACTGGTCGATTCTCCCGCATATGCCTTTGGAAAAAGGTCTACCTGCTCAAGCGTCATCACAGTTAAACAGAGGGCTATTACTGTCAGTACAAATTTTGTGTAGTTGTCAACTTTGGAATTGTTCATGGTTGTATGGTTTAAAGTTTTAATGCCACTGAATAAACAGCAAAAACTATGCAGGTATTGACGGCGGTACCGTATAAGATGCGTTTGGCGAAGTAAACTTGATTGAGTATTTAGAGGGATTCGAAATATTGCCCTGTGTGTCTTTCTTTTCCTTTTGGCCACAAAGGCACTAAGGCTCGAAGCATAGCGTATTAAAACTTTGCGGTTTGCTCTGGCAAACTTGCGCCTTTGTATGAGTACTTTGGTGACCTTTCGAATAAACTCTTTCTTTTGGCCACAAAGGCACTAAGGCCCTAAGTATGCCATATCGAGAACTTTGCGGTTTGCTTCAGCCAACCTGCGCCTTTGCGTGACTATCTCACCATCTCTGCGCTACCACAGAGAAGAGTTGATTAGCTGACTAGCAGAACGAGAAAAGCCTTGTGCGCCCAGTCCCGTAGGGACGATATGCCGGTAACACCGGCTCACTAAAATCGGGCTTACTGCGAGTGCCGTAGGTACGGCACATCTACAACCTTTGCGGTTTGCTCTGGCAAACTTGCGCCTTTGTATGAGTACTTTGGTGACCTTTCGAATAAACTCTTTCTTTTGGCCACAAAGGCACTAAGGCCCTAAGTATGCCATATCGAGAACTTTGCGGTTTGCTTCAGCCAACCTGCGCCTTTGCGTGACATATAAAATTCAAAAGAACAATAAGGCCCTCACTACTTTCCTACTAACTACGCTTTACCTTCCCACTCATAACCCGGGCGTCTGACAGCCCATCCCTCATACCCAGTCGCCGTACCGACGCCAGCACCCACACCGATCACTGCTTACTATTTCCCACTTACTTACTTACCCCCTTCGTACCCCTTCCACATCCAAACCAGCGTATTAGCCAGGGTCAACTCATACACTTTGGTGTCGCAGTGCTTGGTGGCTTTGCTGAAAACATAGCGGTAGTCGTAGCCTCTGATTTTGAGGGCGTCGGCAGTGCGGTTATTGGCCATTACCCAGTTGTGGTAGGTCTCCTCGGCGTCGTCATAGCGCAGGTCGAATTCCGAGACATGGGTAAAAATGCGGAGCGGTTTCTTGTCCGTAGTTTCGATGAGCTTCATGCCAGAATGGTACTCCCAGGCCCCTAGCGGATAGGTGGCCTCTTCGGCTGCATCATCGTCCTGCTGATCGACGAAGGTGCCAGAATAAGTGATCAGTCGCCTGAAAAGGTCTGGCCTGAACCAGCCCATGGTCAGTGCAGCAGCACCGCCAGAGCTGCAACCCATCACGGCTTTTCCCCAGGGGTCAGCAGTAAAGGCGATGTTGGGATAGGCCGCTTTGATGGCCTGGTTGCTGAGCACAGCTGGCAGCACCTCATCGTTGATAAAGCGGGCAAAGCGATCTGACATAGTATCGTACTCAAGGCCCCTCTCGCTGCCTTTGGCATCATCTCCCCCGTTCTGCACGGCGATGGTAATGAAGGCGGGCAATTTGCGAGTCGCATCTGTTGAAATGGTGAGGTTGTCCAGAGCGTTGCGCACCAGGTCTAATCGACTTGGGCCATCCAGGGTAACAAGTATCGGTGCTTTCGTGCCATTTTTATAGGCAGCGGGCACATACACAAAGATCTGCCGAGTTTCTCTTACTGGCTTCTTTGGGTCAAGCGTTGCGTCTGTACCTGGAAAAATCTTGCTATCGGCCAAACGCATGGAAAACTCGAAGTACTTTCCTTTGGGGTTGCCGAGGTCGGTGAGTGCCGGGTCAATTGTATAGTCGGGACCAACGACAAAGTTGCCATTGCCATTTTCGCTATTTGACTGTGCTGCTACAGTATAGGTAAACAACCAGCAGCCAATGGCCAGCGGGAGAAATGATTTAAAATGCATGGTAGGTAGTGTTTAATGATCGGGGTGCACAGGCGCAGCCCCGAATGAAGTTAGGCTTTGGCACAAAGAATTGCAACACTGGCATTTCTATTCAGCGGTGGCTTTCTTTCGTTATTTCTTTGTATTGTCCTGAAGGAGTTTGTCAAATTGTGTCCAGTTGAGAGAAATGATTTTCGCATACCTTGGTGTCCAGTCAAGTCCTCCTTTTGATATTTTTAAGGTACCTAGCTTGCCACCGTCCTGAGTCACATCAATGATTACGTCGGAACTTCCAATCTCAGTGGAAGGCAAATTGAGTTTTACGCTGTGTTTAGGCATGGTAAATGTTTCTGGTTTGTGTACTGGTTGAGTCTTTATCAGGCTTTGATCGTTTTGACTAACAGCAATTCAAGCAAATTGACCTACCGAATATACACAATCACATTAATTTCTTTTGCAGTCGCAGGTAGATCTGGTTTTTGAATTGCCCTATCGCCCTCCACACCTCAAATCCCCAGCACCTCCTTCAACTTGGCGTAACCACTCTGGCTCAGCGGAATGCGGGTACCACTTCTTAAAAGCGCCAGATGGCTGTCTTTTTCTGCAGGCTCAATGCGGGTGAGCTCCTGGAGGTTCATCAGGTAAGAGCGATGAATGCGCACAAACTGCTTAGGATCAAGCACTTTTTCGAAATGACCCATGGTCTTCTTTTTCAGGTAAAAACCCTCTTTCGTGTGGATTTTCACATAGTCGTCGTACGCTTCCAGATAATGCACGGTCTGAATGGGAAGAATCACAATGTTACTGCCTTTCTTAACCACAATGCGCAGCCGCTCTTCGGGCAACGAGGTATTTTCGAGCAGTTCTTTGGTGCCCTGCTGTGCACCTCCCTGATGGCCTCTCCATTTTTGAATAGCCTTGTCGAGGCGCTCTTTGCTGAAGGGCTTGAGCAGGTAATCCAGGGCATGTTGTTCAAAAGCCTGAATGGCATACTCGTCGAAGGCAGTGGTGAAAATGACCGCTGGAGGGTTCTCTACCAGCTCAAGCATTTCAAAGCCATTGATTTTTGGCATCTGAATGTCGAGAAAAATAAGGTCAGGCTTATGTTGCGCAATCGCTTTTACGCCTTCAAACCCGTCGTTGCATTCGTGAACAATGGCAATGTCGGCATAAGCGCTGAGGTATTCTTTTACCATGGTGCGGGCCAGCGGCTCGTCATCTATTAGTATCACTTTGATCATATCGATGGAGGAATTCTGATAGTGGTGGTAAATTCTCCTCCCTGCTGTGAGGTGAGAAGCAAATCGTTTCTATGATAAAGCAGGTACAGTCTGCGTTTTACCGACGACAATCCAAAGCCAGTTCCTCTGGCAGTGACTGACGTTTCAGGATCGAAAGGGTTCTTTATTTCAATTTGCAGCATGGTGCCCTCCATGGCGGCCTTCACGGAAACGGTGATTTCTCCTACCGTGTCATACAGCCCGAATTTAATGGCGTTCTCCACTATAGGCTGCAACAGCAGCGAAGGGAGTTTGTGGGCCATGCAATCATCATTTTTTAAAATTTCTACTCGTAGCCTATGACCAAACCTCACTTTCTCGATATCGAGGTAAAGCTGTAAATGCTTCATCTCTTCTTCCAGCTTCACCAGCTTACCGTCTTCTTTTTTTACCGTTCCACGCAGAAAGTCTGACAGTTGCTGAATCATGCTGCGGGCTTCCTCGGGGCGTGTGACTACCAGTGCGCTGATAGAATTGAGGCTGTTGAACAGAAAGTGGGGCTGCAATTGCTGGCGAAGCTGGCTGAGTTCTGCCTCACGGGAAAGCTTCATGGCATCCTCTTTCCGTTGTTCTGTTTCTGTCCTTTCAGTAACATACACCCAAAACCAGGTAAGTATCGCCACCAGCATCATCATGAGTAAGCCAACCGTACCCCGAACCGCCAGCGTATTCCCAAGAAACGCTTCATAGCCAGGGGTTTTGGCATTGACCTGTTCAAGGATGAATTGTTGAGCGAAAAGGCAAATAACGCTTAACACAATTGCTCGCATAAGCACAAATATTGCCGTCCTTCTGCCCGGTTGATAAGCCTGCATGGAGGTGTTCATGGTGTAACCTGCCACAGCATAGATCAATTGAGTGATGGAAGCATCCGTCAGTGCCGTTTCCCAGTCAAAGCCAGCATGCAGCATAGCGTAGGTTTGAACGGCCATCCAAAGCATCCACCAGGCCAGGTAGCTCAGGGCGATGGTGGTGTGGGAAACGAGTGGTTTGGTCATGTTACAACACAGGGTTATGCATCAGCTGGAGCAATGCCGCCTTTTGATGTACATAATGAACATAGGCGGTGCTTTCTTCCGGTTCGTGAATTTGCGAAAATAATTCAACTCCATCTTTTAATTCGTCGACCGGAATCACATCGCAAACGTCGATGAACTTCCACTTCACTGTTTGATTACGCACGTTGGCAAAAGTATCTTCTTCACTACGGCCAAGCATTCGTGCTTTCTGAAAAGCCTCTTCATCACTATTGGCTTGTATCAGCCGCAGCGTTTCATCAAACTGCGGCCGATCTCCTGCGCAAATCTCAAAGACGATTTTTGACAAGTACCATTCCATCACTAGTAGCTCTTAATATCCAGTCCACCGAACATCACTGTGCCCTTCAATATCAGGACTTTGCTGTTGTCATCGGCCTGCACTATTGGTCGCTTGTCGTCGATGCCTCCCAAAATGGCCGTGGCCTCGTTCCTGATATTCCAATGAGGCGGTACTATCAGCTTAACGCCACCGAAAGCGACACTGAAATCCATCACGATGGTACCCTGGAAATCGGCTTGCATCAGGTCCAGGTCGGTGCCACCAAAAATGTTGTCAATTCTTCCTCCCTGAAAGTTCTTAGTGATTATTTTTTTTTTCACACCTCCGAAAAGCACAGATGAGTCGATAAAGTCATCGGAAGAGTTTTCCGTAGTAAGTCCTCTCTCCCACCGGTTTTGTTTTGGTCTCAGGATCATATAGAGACCAGCGCCTATAATGATGACAGGCCAGAAAACATGGCGATATTCATAACCCAGTAGTTCATCCTGAACAAGAAAGATGGTTCCAATGACAATAGGCACTATCCATCCACCAGGCTGAAACGACCTGCGTGCACCAATGAACAATCCTACGCCGATCAGGATCATTTCCCATGAGAAGATCCAGCGGGGCACATCGAGATGCATTTGCCTGGCCAATAGCACCGAGCCTATGACTATCAGAATGACTCCCGCAAGCGGGCGATTAGATTTAGGTGAAGCCCTTTGGGCGTTTTCCGGAGAAGTGTTTCGTGTATCCATTTGATTAAGTTTTTCTGAAAGTAACGGCAGAAAAATGACCCTGGCTACAGCAAAACGGCCACGACCGGAGAGAAGTCGGTGAACAAGGGATTAGCGTCGGTAAACGAAGTCACCCCCACTTCAACCCCACGCCCCAGGCACCAACGGCACTTATCAGGAGCACTGAGCCTTCGTTGTACACGTCGTCGAGGGAGATGCTTAGGATACTGATGCCCAGCACATACCAAAGCCCAACGGCCAGCAAACCTACCAGCACACCGCCACTGAACGATTTCCAGGAAAATTTGCTGTCGCTTTTGAGGTATTTAACGCTGGCTCCAATGAGCCCACCTATGAGTGTGAAAAGGAGAAAGGTGTAAGGAAAGTCGTACTGAAAGCGTTCTGGGTTGGAGCTGAAGCCTGTGGAAAAGGCAGCCAGCTTCACTGGCCCATCACCCTGGGATCGAATGTAGACAGTCTTTGTTTCGTTGTTATTTAGGACAAAGCTTTCTTCTGACAATGTGCCTGCTCCTTCTTCAAACAAGAACCTGATCTCTGCGCTGCCACTGCCTATGCCTTTCAGTATTACCTCAACCGGCACCTCTTGTATACCATATCCTTGGGCGAACTTTTTCCTTGCTTTGATAGTAAGTGGCGACTTCACTCCCACTTTGGTAATATAGCCTTCGGGGTTTAATCGGGTACGGAGCCTCAACTCAGCCGAGTCCTTTAAATGGTCGGTGGCGATGAGTTTTATACTGGACGACGGCAGGTTGAGGTGGTCAATCTCTATCCAGCCTGGAGTGATGCCTCCAATTTCAAGAGATGCTGGCTCAATAAACACGGGATCAATCGTGGATAGGTGACCACTGCCCGACTCAGGCAGCAAAATGAAGTTAATATTGCCCAGGAAGGCGTTTTCCGAAAAATCATACTGGAGCGGAAGCGCTGAGGTAAAAAAGATGTAGTATCTGATGTCCTGGCTTTCTGTTTGCCCAGGCAACACAAACACTTCTGGTATTAGCTGCTCCGGCGATATCGTTGTATCACCGGTCGTGAAAACCGGGCGTGTTTCCTGCTGCTGGAGCACCTCCCTGGCTTCCGCCCCAGCTACTTCCACTTTGTCACCAAAGCGAACAGCTTTCAGTTGGTTTTGCCGCAGGGTAATCTCATCATTTTCAACAATATTGATCTCAGGAATGGCCTGCTCCTGCTGAAACGTTGCTTCCCTTAATTGTGTGGAATTACTCTTGAATATCTTACCAAGCTTCTCCCGATCAATCTTCCTCTCCTGTCCCCATGCACTTTGCTGGCAGAGAATACCAATGAGCAGAACCATTGTCCAGCGCATGAAGGCTGGTTCTTGTCTATTGAAATTCATAAAAAATAAAGGATGGTTAGTATGAATATAACTTATTAAAAAAACTATATCTACTGCTCACCGGCTTTTCTGCTGAACCGAAAAGGCCGTCTACATGAGGGCGTCCACTTTACTTTCCAGTTCATCTACACCAATTGTATCCAGCTTATCTTCAAGGTTAAAAAACAACCGGTCAAACTTATTTTTTAGCAAAATGTCGGTGGAGCTCTTCATCATGTTAGTAACTCTGGGTTTAAAAATTGCCCTCTTTTTGGAAGGAAACTGACCTGCATACCATGCACCAACCCTTACCCCCATGTATAAAACAGACGCCTCCCGATTAGTACAACCGTCAAACTTGCAGGCTTGAAAAAACATTTTGTCGGCCTTCTTTCTATCGGTGGAACTAACATCGGGGTTCGCACCCTCGCCTACAAAATAGTCATGCACAACCGATGCCCGACGAAAGGCCCCTACATAAGGCGACCCAATGATGCTCCAAAAAGCAACCGGGATGGTCGCTCCATTCAAAAAGCTGCCCGCAGGCACGCTCCACTCCTTTCCTGCCGGGTCAACATACCCGAAAGGCTCCAGCAGCTTCATGTCCCTGTGATTTGCGCTCCAAATTGTTTTTACAGTACCTATAAATCGTTCTGCCATGGCTGTTAGGTTAAATGATTAATATTCCTGCTTCTGGCCTGCCTGCAATACCAAATTATCAGTACTTCCAGCTATCAGCAGCTTGTCTATGCTGTCGAAACAGATCTCACAACCACAGGACTTAGCTCCAGACAAGGATCCGACTTCCATGGACTGCCCTTTTCCAGCGACAGGTACTCCGCTACCCTACCATCGAATTGCTTGATATTGATGCCAGGGTAGGAACCCTCCAGGTCTTTAAAGCGCTTCACCAGGTCTCTCTGTCGTCTTAGAGTGGTTTTAATGAGGTGGATAACGATCTCTCTTTTTGTGTCTTTGCTGACCAGAAAATCATACAACCATTCCGTTAGCTTCTCTTGTTTCTTTTTTACCTGGCTCAGGTAGTTAATCACTGCAAAAGGCGGTAGCGGCCCATAGTGATCCACAATGGTGTGCTGCGGGCCTTCCACTTTCGAGCCAAATTCTTCCTCCCATTCATTCATTTTGTCAATCGAAGGCAGATCAATATCGGTAATGACCAGTGTGTCGTACCAAAACCTCTTCGACGAGGGCAGGAATTTGTGCGTTCTGAGAGGAACGTCGTTTTTCTGTGACCACTCCTGCATATGCCGGAAAAGAGGCTTGTTGAACGTCAGTATATCATGATGGGACGTCAAATGATCAGGTTTGCGCTTGAACACCGCCTTGAATTTCTCGTACTGCGCATCGAGTTCAGCCTTGATCTGTTCAACAAAAGCCTCCCGCTCGTAGTCCGTATCGAAGTCGGTGTATTTGCGGAAATATTTGCCATTGAGCAGGTTGCTTACATCCCCGGTTGATACGGGTTCGCCCGATGTGATGGTGAAATGTAGCCCCACATGGGTGGTTTCGTACAGCTTACGGCTGTCACCCACCCGTTCATAGCTGCACAGGAAGTCGTGCCAAGCTTTGAGGTAATCGCCTTTGGTATCTCCAGGTCGGTTAACGAATACGGCGATGGAGTTGATCCTACCATACCTTAGCGCTACTTTAGCACCCATATCAATATCGTCCACCACACCAATATCATCGGCAGTGACAATTAGTTTTTTCTCTATAAATGGCACTTCGGAATTGGCGTTGACAGCGCCGCTCCACACAAAGGTTTGGTTGGCTAGCACGTACCAAATGTCGATTTCCTTGTACATCTCGCCTCTGATGGCATGAGAAACCTCTACCACGGTTCCGACGGGCAAGGCAGGCGCTCTTTTTGCCCTGACGGTCGGCCTATCCAGCCTTACATTCACCAGGTGAGTAACGGTTCCTTTGAGCTTTTCCATTACCCAACTGCTTTAACTTCCACCGCATCTGCCTTCCTGGGTTCTTCCCTCGCCGCCACGGGCATTTGTAGAGAGCTTCGGATTTTCACCAGCTTATTCAGCAGGTCGAACCAAAAGGGGCCACCCAACGAAATAGCGAAGGCTGTAATGAGGTATCCAAATCCGGGCCATGTGTCGGTTTCTTCTTTTTGGCTGCTCAACACAGCATTGTATTTAGCAATTTCGCTTTTTACGGAGTCCATGTACTGCTTCTGCTTAGTAAAAGCCTCCGCATCGACACCGTCGGGATGCTGCGCCAGGAACTCAGTTGCCCCTGCCACAAACATCGCCCGCATGTCTTCGTTCTTCGACAGGTCCGACGCAATTTGAATCGTGTCGACTTTAAATGCAATTGCCAGGCCGAGTCCTATCAGGAAGGTCACGAAAGTCACCTTACGCTTATACCAGCCGATAATGCGATCCATTTGCTCGTTGTACCATTTCTCTATCAATACCTTGAATTTGTCAATGTCATTGGCGGCATCGTACCAAAGCGACTTCAGCTGGTAGTTAGTTTCTTTATCGATGGTAAAGGGTTTGAGAATTTCGGCGCTACTGCGATTGGCTTTTTTTTGGAGGTCGCCTTTGAGGTAGGCCAACTCCTCAGAAAAGGCCTCGAATTCAAACAAATCCTTTTTGGCGTCAAACTGACTGATATCGCTTTCGAGCTGATCGATCCGGTCTTGCAATTCTTTCAGATCAAACCGGGGAATGATGCCGAGCGAGGCACTGATGTTTTCTCCTTCGTCGTCGTAATCGCCACTTCTCAACAGGTCGATTATGGCAGCACTGAACCTCTCGGGTGCAATGTAAGAAGGCCTGCTGGTTGCCAGGCTAACCAAGCCCTTCTGTGCCAGAAATTTGATAGACGGATGCTTGTAGAAGGCTTCCGTGAAGCCGTTGCCAGGAAAAGCAATAAAAAGATTGAGAAAAGTGTAGTTGAACCTATTGGTGTTTCCATCATCCGAAAGCATCCTGTCAATACCTGCGAGAAGGTTTTTGCCCCTGGAACCAAACGAAGAAGTGACAGACTCCACAATGGTGGTAGCAAAAAGGCTGTACAACAAAAAAATGAATATCAGGCTGATGAAGACATCGAGCACGACTAGTCCGGTCATTGCAGTAGGTGGTTGATAAGACAATGAATTTCAGCAAATTTTCACACCCATGCAATCCCTATTTATCGGTATTTTGATGGTAACAACCTAACAATCATGTCATTATCAATTGTTTTATTCACTATTCAGTGAAATAGTCTAAAAAAATGTGGTTTCAATGGCAGCCAGCTTACCAGGGCCTTATGTAACATTTTGCAAGGCGAGTTGAGCACTTGACAATATATTTGGAAGACGATTGCTATCTTCACTCTATGTCTAAACGTCTGCTGCTTACCCTGGCACTCCCCATTGGTTTCGCCCTCGCCATTATTAGCTGTAACTCACAACCTGATGAGGGCACCCTGAGCAAAGGCAAGGACTTGTTTACCAAACACTGCATGTCGTGCCACGGACTACAGGATGACGGCATAGGCCCGCCGCTTGGAGGTGTGACTTCGGTGGTGGCAGAGCCACAGCTTATTGACTTCATTAAGAACCCATCAAAATACATTGACTCACAGGATATTAGATTTTCACTGTTAAAGCAAAAGTACAAGCTAGTAATGCCGCCTTTTGAATGGTTGCCCGAAGACGATATCAGCGCTATTGTGGCCTACCTCAAGCAGCAGACTGAGCTGTTCGATATTCCCCCTTTGGATGTGACGCAACAAAGCAAAGAAGCGGGACTGTCAGGGCAGCTGGTAAGTGCACCTCAACCGTCAGATATCAGCATAGAACTGGAAGAGGTCGTTCAGCTACCAGCTTTGGGTGAATCTTCCGACCTCGGCGTGGTCACGCTGCGCTCCTCTCCCATTGGCGATGGTGCTATGTTTGCCAGCGACCAGCACGGCGTGATCTATCGCATCAAAGATAGAAAGGCGACCGTATTTATGGATCTCAGAAACGAGCTTCCCGACTTCCAAAGTGGCCCCGGTATCGCCACCGGCCTTGGCAGCTTCGATTTTCACCCGCATTTTCGAAACAACGGTCTGCTCTATATTAGCCATGCCGAAGCTTATAAGGGCCAGCCAGCCGACTACGTCATTTCCGACACACTTCGGTCGGTGGCGCAGTGGATCGTTGGTGAGTGGAAGGCCAACAATCCGACGGACACAGTTTTCTCAGGAACCTACAGAGAATTACTGCGGGTGCATGCCCCTACCTTTGCCCATGGCATGCAGGACGTTGGCTTCACTCCTGGGTTGGAAAAAACCCACCCCGACTATGGCCTGCTCTACTTTGGCTATGGCGACGGTGGCTCCAACAACATCCACCACCCCGAGCTTGGCCATCACCCTCAATCGTTTCTGGGGAGCATTATGAGGATTGATCCCGTTGGCAGCAACAGCAACAACGGTAGATACGGGATACCAGCAAGCAACCCTTTCTCACAGGATACCGGCGATGGCGTGGTCAGGGAAATATATGCCTACGGCTTCCGTAACCCCCACCGTTTGGCATGGGATGAAGCCAATGACCACAGGATGTTCGTCACCGACATAGGCGAGGCGAATATCGAAGAGCTGAATATAGTAGTGGCTGGCGGCGACTACGGCTGGCCGGTGCGGGAAGGCAACTACGGCATCAATACCATAAAGAATCTCAAAGCAGTTTACGTGCTCAGCGCCACAGACAAGGCGCTTTACAAAGGCCCATTTGCCCAATACGACCATGAAACGGGCAATGCCATCAGCGGCGGCTATGTGTACGAGGGAAACTTAGCGGCGCTTAAAGACAAGTATGTGTTTGGCGACATTGTAAACGGCAAGCTGTTCTTCGTCAATATCAATCCACAGCTCAGCGATTCAACCATTTACCAACTCTCGGTTGCCAAAAACGGAACGGAAACGACCATGCAGGAGCTGACAGGCATTCGGCGTCAGCATTTGCGCATTGGCTACGACCGTGTCGAAAAAGCGATGTATGTCATAACCAAGGTCGACGGAAGGATCTGGAAGATCGTCAAGGCCTACTGACGGGAGGCTAGCTAAAAGCGAAGGGTCAAGCAGATTGGTACATAGAGGAGAATACTTAGTCGACTAATGATAAAAAAACAAAACTGGTTCAATGCGTCCCGCCCGGCCGGGATAGGCTTGGACCTTTTGTTTTTTTATTACCGGCTCGCATGAACTATTTACTTTTTTTTACCCGACAATCCCCAGAAATGGAGATCGATTCAAAGATAACCCTTGGAGGGTTTCAATAATAAGACTTCCTTCAATGCTATCAAACGGCTATTCAGGTATTTTGGCGGCCTGCCTGGCCAGCATTTTCCACTTACCGCCCTCCTTTCTCCATACCATCAAAATGATAATGTCGACCTTTGAAGGATAGCCAGGGTTGTTGGCGTCGGCCACCAGTCTGTGCCTCACAATAGCATTGTCGCCGGATATTTTGATCGTCTGATTCAGTATGTCCACTTTACTAAAGTTGGTCCAGCGCTTCACGAATTCATCAATAAAGCCTTGCTTGTCTCTGACGGTGCCGCTTGAGTGCACATACTCCAGGTCGTCGCTGACAAGGGAAGCCAGCACGTCGCTGTCAGGATCAGTCATGGTCTGGCGGAAACGTTCCACAGCCTCAGCCACCAGCTTTTCTTCAGGCCCTTGTTGCACCGGAGCGAACTTGAGACAAACGGGTTTATCGACCGGTATGCTTTCTCCCGTCGGCGTCAAAAGGCCCGTTGTCTGGTTCCGCTGGAAAACAATCACCTCATTCGTATCCTGATTGGCTACCAACAGAAACCGGCCTGTCGGGTCGATAGCGAAATTCCTGGGCGTTTTACCCATTACCGGTTGACGGCCTATTCTTGTGAGTTTTCCCTTCTGATCAATCGAGTAAATCGCTATTTCGTTGGCGTCTCCCCGGTTCGAGGCATACAAGAACTTTCCATCGGGCGACACATGAATATCAGCCCCGGACAGGCGGCCTTTGAAGCCTTTGTCTACCATACTGATGGTCTGCTTTTCCTTCAGCGTGCCTTCCCGATAGTCGAGCGCCATCACGGCTCCCTGTAGTTCCAATACCAGGTAAGCATATCGGCCATTGGGATGGAACACAAGGTGCCTCGGCCCGGCACCTTTGGGCACCGACAACCATGGCTGCGAGGCTGGTTTCAGTATTTCGCCTGATGTGGTACTCAGCTCGTACTGGTATACCCTGTCCGTTCCCAGGTCGGGTACCATCAGGTAGCGCCCATCGAGGGACAGTACCGTCGCATGCACATGGGGTGCTTCCTGCCTTTCTTTGTTCACACTGCTCCCCTGGTGTTGAAGAAGCTGCACACTTGCCTCGTCGAACGATCCATCGGCATTGGTGCGAACAGCTTCCGTATTGCCGCCGCCGTAGTTGCCTACAAAAACAGCGTTGCCATCGGGAGCGGCTGACACGTAGCAAGACCCCGCTGAAGGAACGCTATTGAGGAATGATAGCTGACCCGTGCCGGGGTTCAAAGCGTAGGCATTGACTTTGGAACCGCTTACTGCGTAAAGATTGGACTGGTCGTTGTTAACCGCCAGAAAGGAGGCGTTGCCCAGTTCGGTAACCGGCTGCACCTTCCTCAAAGTGCCAGTTTCACTATCGAACAGATAAGTATGGATGCCGTTGGGGCCGGCCTCAGTGGCATAGGTGCCTATGAAAAGGAAATATTGGTTTGTACTTTGGGCTTTGCCGAAGGTGACACCTGTTAAACAGCACAGGAAGACAAAAGCGATCTTTTTCATTCAGGAGGGTGTTTGTGAAAACAATGCTACGTGTTGGTGCTAAAGTACCAGATTTTAGTCAATTATGCCTGCCACATCGTGGGGAGTTATCTTGAATTTGGTGTTAAAGGTAAGTTTACCCCCATCTAGCCTGCCACCAACCAAACAACACTTAATATGGCGGCCCCAATGGTGCCAAACAACAACCTGTCTTTAAATTTATCTAAGCCCATCCTGTTAATCTGCCGCTTCAACTCCTTGTTTTGTTCTTTTAACTCCTGAATCATCGCATCCAGGTCGGTTGTATTTGCTTCGAGGTTTTTATTGGTATCGTTAAGGCTGACTGACAGGGTCGTAAGCCTGGCAACCACTTCATTTAACGCTCCAATTTGAACGTTGCCCTCGGTGTTATTGTCCAGCAGCTTCTCCAGCGATTCCTTGGTCGTGGTGAGTTGCGCAAGCAAGCGTTTGTTTACACCAATGTTCGTATTGTATCTTTGAAGTAACGCTTCATACTTATAGGTAAGCTCATTGATCTGATATATCACACTGGAGCTCAGCAAAGAAGCAGTGTCGGCCTCTATGGCCACTGTATCGCCCCGAAACAAGGTCATTTTTGTGTCCTGCGACGTAAACACCTTAACCTGAGCCAGGCCCTCCACGCTATAACTAACTGTGAAAAACAAGATGGCTAAATATCTCATATCCAATTATTTTTCATTGAGGAGCGTTCTGAGACTTCTTATCGTTTCCACATCGTCCAACTCAAGGGTATCCACCTCCTGAATGATCTCCACGATATTGGCATGTGCAGAGGCAATCAGTAGCGTACTTTGCCTGTTTACACTGTCAAGCCGCTGACTAATGGAGTCAAGGCTCATTGTGGTCTGGTCAAGTGACGTTTTAATTTCCTGGTATTTCAAAAGCGTGCTTTTGTAGTTCTTGCTTAACTCAGCGAAGTTCTCTGTCAAAGCCTCGTAGTTCTTCTGAATCTCCCGGAGGTTCTTAATTCTTTTGCTTTGAAAAAAGCTAAGTGCGGCCAGCCCAAGGGCCGAAGCTATAAGTAAATAGACAAAAAGGGTTTTCATAGTTTGGTTGAAGTAGGTTGGCATGAATTCCGCTCAACAAAATAGGAAAATTTAGAGCAAAAGAGAATGCGGTAGCAAAAGCAAGAGTAAATAGCGAATACCAAGAGCTCAATTCCTGGCACCCCATGCCGCAAACGCCCCACTAAAATGGCGTTATCACGCAGCGACAGTTGGGCTAACAGGCGCTATCTTTGTGTTATCACTTAAACCAACTATTATGAAAAGGATCAACATCCTCTATTGGGTATTCACCGGTCTGTTTGGCGGCTTCATGATGTTTTCCGCTATCCCCGACATTATTTCTGTGCCGGATGCTGTTGAAATGGTCTCAGGCCAGCTGGGCTATCCTGAATATATTATTCCCTTTCTCGGGGTGGCCAAAGCACTTGGTGTAATTGCCCTTTTTATACCTGGATTCCCAAGGGTCAAAGAATGGGCATATGCCGGACTGACTTTCGACCTCATAGGCGCTACCTATTCAGGCATTGCCGTCGGCGGCTTTGACCCTGCCATGCTGATGATGGTGGTGATATTTGGGGTTGAGGCATTGTCCTACTTCTATTACCACAAGCGACTAAAGCTTGGAGAGGCAAGTTAGCGGTTGACGACTGGCTCGCTCCAACGTAGAACCACAGGAAGTTACCCGTAGTCGAAATACCACTATCCCGCAAGCGCCAACGACACCGGTGAAAAACAATAAAGGCCCCTGGGTGGAGGCCTTTATTCTTATTTTATGGCTATATCCTAGTTATTTGGCCAATTTGACCAGTTGCTGCAATGGCCGGCATTGTCAGTTCCCGATATATTTCGTCGGGCAACACTATATCCGGCGTTCATCAGAGCTGCAGGCGCAAAGTGCAGCTTTCCATTTCCACTGGCGAATGCCTTACCAAAATGGGCCTGGCTCAATGCATGGCCTGCTTCATGAAGAATCACTGTTTCCAGGTCATATATGCCATTGCCAAGCACATCATCGGGTGCATCCTGCCAGTTGAATACATCGTTAATGTAGATTTCTTTGATGGCCACATCAGATTTTCCGTCTGCGTCAAGGTCGTCAAGCCATACAAAGGTAAATGTCACTCCTAAAATTGAACTCGCTCCGCCAGGCGAAACTGCATCAAAAAATGCTCCCGGAAGGATACCTCCATGAACCACAGTGCCTGGAAAATACCCCGCAATTCCACCAAAGCCAAGCAGGTACTGAACGTAGCCTATATCAAAGGAAGCGACACCCAAATTCGGAATCTCCAACCCGGACGAGCACGTAACATTGCCCCAGGTTTCCATAGCAGCCACCGTTGCACTATAGGTTTCAAATTCAGACATCCCGGAAGATGTGCCTAATTCTGTGCCGTCTATAACATAAGGAACATCAATCCCTGTGCCATTGCGTGGGTCGTTCGGCACGAAGTCAGACGATAGTTGTTTATTACCATTGTTGGCAAAAAACACAGTGTTTCCAGCCTGCTCAGCCCCAAGAAATTCCATTTTTTGTATGGCTAGGCCCTGAGAAGCAATCGTTTCATTGACGCTGGCAATCCATTGTTCAATGCCGGCGGTTCTGCCGTTTCTGTTTTCAACCGATGATGGGTCCACCCTGGTTAGCTTGTCCTTTAGCGTAGGGTTGAACTCAACGGTTTGGGGCACATTCTCATTTGGCTCGCAACTCCAAATGAATAAAACAACGGTTAATAAGGCGGTGATTAGTTTTCTCATAACTGTGTAGATAATGGGTTAATTGATTGATTGATTGATTTAGCTCAATAAATTAGCGATCAAATACCAGCCTGACAAATATTGAATTATATGGATATTTTCTATAACAATACTTATGTGACCCTTGGGAGAAATTTTCGAAAAAAAATTACCGCTGCAGTTAGAGATCAGGCATGGGTTAAAACCTTTCGAATGATTCATCAACCATTTCAAAAAGACACACCCCAATAGCTCACCTTAACAACCCGCACCGTAACTTCGGAGCAGAGTAATTTACGCTGGCTCCAAGTCCCTTTTTGACTTTCTGTAAAGAAACGAGTTGAAGATATTTCGCTTGCCAAACCTGTAGGGCTTGTCTGAATTGATTAGGCCTTGATACACGTGCTTTGTCACACCAAAATACTCATAGGTGGTACCATCCAGAAAGGTTACTTCAAGTACCAATCCTTTGAGCTTGAAATCGACGATGCCGGATTCGGTTGTGGTAGTGGTGTACTCAGACAAATTGGCTTCTTTGGTTTCAGGAGCAATGCTCACTAGAAAATGGTAAGCGTCGATGATTTGTAAACTCTTCTGCTTTGCTTCTGTAGCCTTTTCATCATCCTGCTGAAACTTATCGGGATGCCACTCTTTCACCAGGCTCCTGTAAGTGGTTTTTAGTTGTTTAAGGTCTGTATCTGCCTCAGCATTAAACAGTTTCCTGTATTCATTGATGCGTTTCATTGCTGCCCTCTGTTAATTCGGCTGCAAAGCTAGAGATTTAAATGGTCGAAAGCGAAGTCGTGGCAAATATCGTATATGAATTCAGGCAAGAAAAACGCTCACTTTCCTTCGAATACCCCATCGCCGTTGGAGCCCATATAAGCTCCCCATCTTACAGGGTTGCCCATTTCGATACCCGTCGATATTCGCTTGACCTTCATGCCAAGAAAAACCATCAGATCAGAGGTGGGATTGAAGTACTGGCAATGAACAATATCGAGGTAGCCATCATTGTCCATGTCTCCGATATAAGGCGTTGAGAAAATGTTCTTGAACCCATTGAGCTGATCGATGGGAATGACTGATTTGTCTGTAAAATTGATCGCAACCAGCTTTGTAAGTATCTCGCTCGATTTCTTGTTCACAAATCCCTCGGCACAGTCGAATTCGTTGATGCTGATAATCGCCTCATCAATCCCGTCATCGTTTAGGTCGTAAACCACGGGCGAAGAGAAACCAGTACAGCCCATTTCTGCCATGTAGGCGATCTCTCCTGTTTTGCCATCAAGCATCACCTGCACTGATCCGGTGTTCTCCGGCCAGGCACCCCTGCTCACAAAGGTGAAAAAGTCAGGCACGTCGTCGTCAGTGAAATAGCCCACAGCAAAGCTATTGCTCGACTCTGAGTCTTCAATCTTTTTTGTCCAAATAGGCTTTTCAGTTTTCCCGTCAATGGCAAATATGCTGCTGGCATGAGAAATAGCTATGATGTCATATAAGCCATCACCAGTAATGTCAGCCACAGAAGGTGGTGCAATGAAACCGTGGTCATTTTCTGTACCCAGCACTTTGGCTTTAGCCAGCTGACGACCTTTTAAATCTGCCAGGGTAGTTGCGTACAGGCTGCCTGAGATCGTCTCCCCTCCTGTTCCGAATAGTATAATAACGTCGTTGCTACCGGGCTGCTGAAAAGCTATAGGCGACATGTACGACTCTTTACCATCAGGCATCGTATCCGCTGCCAAAATCTCACCGGTTTTGGTATCCATCAGCATTAGTACGCCAGGAAATCGGTTGCTGGTGGAAAATGGCTCAACCTTGGAATTTCCGCCATTCACAATCAGCAAGTCCTTGAGCCCGTCCCCATTTTGGTCAGGCACCAGCACACTATTGTAAAAATTGAAACGGGCATACTGAAGGATGGAATCCTGATGGTACAACTCATGATTATAGGCCCAGATAACCTCACCTGTTTTTCCGTCCAGCGCCCTTAAATGGGGCGACCTCCCACCAATAAACACATCCGGCACCTGGTCACCGTTCACATCGTAGAGTGTCGCCGAACCAAACACCTGGTCAGTGGTTTCTTGTCTCCAAAGCAACTCACCTGTTTTTCCGTCCAGCGCCATCACGCCAAATTCTGACTTTTGGTATTCGTTCTTCCCGGCACCCATCACAATATCCAACACACCATCCAGATTAAGGTCAGCGGCCCTTGGCGACGACTGAGAACCAATGATAGAGAAGTCCTGCACCCAGGCAACTTCCGTCTTCTTTTTTTTGCAGGAGGTAACTGCCACGCCAGCGCACACAACAAGCAAGAGCAACAGTTGATGGGAAAATTTCATAGTAATCGCTATTTCGGTCGCTAAAGTATTGAAAACCGGACATAAAGCTAAATAAATGAAAGTCTTGGCCACTTGACGGCAACTTCGAAATGTGAGCCCGAGCCGCTATTGTAGTATCCTTGCTTAAAAAACCCGGTGAGCACTACCATATGCTTTTCATAAACATTAACTTGTGTTTGGTTTGGATCGGAAAAATATGATATTCTCTGACCTGCATGTGATAAAATGCAGCCATATTTGAGAATTGAACCCTTACGAATTGTGATGTTGGATTTTTACTTCTTCCCTGATGGACGCCCGTAGATACATATTGAATCAATTCAGCGCTATTTCGATCAATAATTATTTGATTGTTAATATAATAGTAGCACTGTCTTTCATAAGCACATTGTCCTTTGGTCAACAAAAAGGACCGCTTTTTGAGCTGATGCCCACAACTAAAACAAGCATTACATTCAAGAACATATTGACGGAGAGCCCTACTGCCAACGTGCTCACCTACGAATACTTCTACAACGGCGGCGGCGTGGCCATTGGCGACATCAATAACGATGGCTTGGACGACGTATACCTTATTGGTAATATGGTAGAAAATCAGCTCTACCTCAACCAGGGCAATTTCAGCTTTAAAGATATCACGAAGTCTTCGGGAACAGCTGTGAGTACAGGCTGGAAGACAGGAGCTAACATGGTGGATATTAACGGAGATGGCTGGCTCGACATCTATGTATGCCTTTCAGGGAAAACTGCGCCCGATACCAGAAGGAATAAACTCTTCATCAATAACAAAGACCTGACCTTCACAGAAAAGGCGGCAGAATACGGCTTGGATGATCCATCGCACAGCACCCACTCGGCCTTTTTCGACATCGACAATGATGGTGATCTGGACATGTACCTGCTCAATCACAACATTACTGTGATCCGTGAGTTTGAGTTTGCCAAGGCAAAAGAAACACGTGATCCCTACGCTGGCGACAAGCTTTACAGGAACGACAACGGGCACTTTGTCGACATTAGCGCCTCAGCAGGTATCAAAGGCAATCCGCTTGGTTTCGGATTAGGCGTCAACATTGCAGATGTGAACCAGGATGGTTTTCAGGACATTTACGTATCCAACGACTATGTAGAGCCCGACTATCTCTACATCAACAATGGCGACGGCACATTTACTGATGAGATGACCAACTACATGCAGCACATCTCCTACTTCTCCATGGGCTGCGACATCAGCGATATCAACAACGACGGCTGGCCCGACATTTACACGCTCGACATGCTGCCGGAGGACAACAAGCGCCAAAAGCTGCTTTACGGGCCGGAAAATTACGAGCATTTTGCACTGCTGGTCATCAACGGCTTCTATTTTCAGAACATGCGCAACATGCTCCATCTGAACAACACCGATGGGACCTACAGCGAAATTGGGCAGTTTTCTGGCATTTCCAACACCGACTGGAGCTGGTCTCCGCTCTTTGCCGACTACGACAACGACGGCTGGAAAGACCTGTTCATCAGCAATGGCTATTTCCGTGACTACACCAACCGTGACTTCCTGAAATACAAGGGCGACTACTTCTTTGATATGGCCCGAGAAAAGCAGCCTGCCGACACCTTTCACCTGGTCTCCACCATGACGTCCACGCCCGTTCATAACTATATCTATAAAAATAATGGCGATCTGACATTCACGGACATGAGCAACGACTGGGGCTTTGCCAATCCAGGCTTTTCCAGCGGCGCTGCTTATGCCGACCTTGACAACGATGGAGATATTGACCTGATCGTCAACAATCAAAATAACGCCGTTTCCATCTATAGAAATCAAACCCAACAAAGATACCCCGACCGCAACTACCTGGACATTACGCTGAAAGGCCTTTCAAAAAACTCAAGGGGCTACGGTGCAAAAGTACATGTGTATGCAGGCGAACAGGTACAATATTTTGAGCAGATGCCCACCAGAGGCTTTCAGTCGTCCGTTACCGGCAGGCTTCATGTCGGACTTGGGCAGCAGAACAAAATAGACTCAATCAGAGTAACATGGCTGAGTGGTGCTGAGCAAAAGCTTTCAGGCATCGCTGCGAATCAAACTATTACGATAGAAGAAATAAATCCTGAAAAGCCTTACCTGTTTGCTTCTGCCAGGACGTCATTTGAGCCAACAAACTTTTCAAGAGTAGAATGCCCTGTCTACTACGAACACCTCGAGTATGGTTTCAACGACTTCAAACGTCAGCCACTCCTGATGACGATGCTCACCAACTGCGGCCCGATCATGACGACGGGTGATGTGAATGGAGATGGCAGAGAAGATATTTTCGTGGGCGGCGCACAGGAGAACCCCGGGATGCTGTTCATTCAGTCGGCCGCTGGTTCGTTCGAGCCTGGCAACTTTCCGGTCACGCAGTCCGACCTACAGTATACAGACGCAGGTGCCAGCTTCTTCGACGCCGATAAAGACGGCGACCTCGACCTTTACCTTGTTAGCGGTGGCTACAATGATTACAGCGAGAAGGATAAAGCCACACAAGACAGGCTTTACCTGAACGATGGGAAAGGAAACTTCACCAAAGCGATGGATGCCTTACCGGACATGCTCGTTAGTAAATCATGCATCGCCTATGCCGACTTTGACAAAGATGGAGACATGGATCTTGTGCTGGGCGGAAGAGTTATTCCCGGAAGGTATCCCGAAGTGCCGCAAAGCTTTTTCCTTGAGAACAAAGGAAACGGCAAGTTTGTCGACGTAACGGCTGCCAAAGCCAAAGAACTCGGCACTATTGGCATGGTGACAGATGCTTCCTGGGTGGATTTGAATGGCGACAAGTGGGATGATTTGGTAGTGGTTGGCGAGTTTATGACCATTGAAGTGTTCATTAATAAGCAGGGAAAATCGCTGGAGCGGTCAACCAGCCAATATTTCGACAAGCCAATCGCAGGTCTCTGGAGCAAAATGGTAGTACGTGATTTTGACAAAGACGGCGACCCTGACATCGTTGTGGGGAACTTCGGGCTAAATACGCAGCTTCATGCCAGCGAAAAAGAGCCCATTACCCTTGTTTACAAGGACTTTGATAACAATGGGTCGGTGGATCCCATCCTCAACTACTACATTAAAGGCGAGTCGGTTCCATTTGCCAGCAGAGACGAACTGCTTGATCAGATTTACGCTATGCGAAGCAAGTATACCGACTATTCTTCCTACGCCGATGCCAGGCTGAGCACCATCTTCTCAAAAGCTGACTTAAAGGATGCCAAAGAGCTGAAGGCCACCGAGCTGCGGAGTATGTACCTGGAAAATAGAGATGGCAAACTCATTCCTCACGCCTTGCCGGATGAAGCACAGTTCGCTCCTGTTTATGCAATGACGCTGGTCGACTACAACAAAGATGGCAACATGGACCTGGTTGTTGCGGGTAACCAAAGCTCTATTCGCATTCGCATGGGGGTTATCGATGCCAACTTTGGCCAACTGTATGAAGGTGATGGAAAGGGGCATTTCAAATATGTATCGCAATCAAAATCAGGCTTCAGGTTCACTGGAGATACCAAGTCGCTTGACGTGATAGATGTGGCAGGTGAGCAGTTCCTGCTCGTGGGTGTGAATAATGTGGGTATCGAAGCGTATAAATTGAATAACTGATGAGAAAGATTGTTATACTGGGTGTTTTGTTGGGCACTATGCAATTTGCCACCTCTGCGCAGACCAGCCTAAGCTATACGGAAGCGGCCAAAGTGTTTGCCGAGAACGTCTTCCACCTGTCGGAGGTGATGCTTCACGATGTGGCAAATCCACCTGCCGCCAGCCGGTTTTATGCTTATGCAATGCTGGGTGCTTACTACACAGCTAGCACCAGTGGTAGCGACATTCCCCAAATTGGCTCAAGCTTCAAAGTAAACCCGGGCGTTCATGCCCCCTACTCCGCAAAAGGCTTTTACCTGACTTTTGCCGCTACCTATGCTATGCTGGAGGTGGGAAAAAAGATCATGCCATCGGGCTACCTGCTAAAAGCCAATCAGGAGCAGTTGGAAGCTCAGTTCAAAGAGCAATACAAGCTTTCATCCAGATCGATTGAAGCGAACAAGAAGTACGCCGTTGAAATAGCAGACCAAATCATTCAGTATGCCAAAGGCGATGGATACAATAAGCTGAGCACCTACACCAGGTACACGCCAAGCAAAGAGGAAGGTCGGTGGTACCCCACACCTCCTGAATACATGTCGGCCATCGAGCCGCAGTGGAAAACCATCAGACCATTCTTTCTCGAGTCTTACGATCAGTTTGTGCCCGCAGCCCCGGCTCCTTTCAGCCTCGACACTACCAGCTCGTTTTACAAGCAAACCATGGAGGTGTATGATGTTGTGAAGAACATAACGCCAGAGCACAAACTGGTTGCCAGCTTTTGGGACTGCAACCCCTTTGCTGTAGCCTATTCCGGCCATATGGCCATTGGATTGAAGAAAATCTCTCCTGGCGGCCATTGGATGAGCATTGCGGGCATCGCCTGCGAAAAGGCTAACATTTCCTTCGACTCCACCCTCTTTGTTCATGCCATGGTAAGCACGACCCTACACGACGGCTTTATTAGTTGCTGGGATGAAAAATACCGCAGCGACAGGATCAGGCCTGAAACCATGATCAACAAATACATCGACTCCGAATGGCGACCAATTCTCCAAACACCTCCCTTTCCTGAATACACCAGCGGGCACAGCGTAGTGTCTGCAGCCTCTTCTGTTGTGCTCACAACACTTCTCGGCGATAATTTCGCTTTTAGAGACGACTCTGAGGTGTATTTCGGATTACCGGAAAGGGATTTCAATTCGTTTTACGAGGCTGCAGCCGAAGCGGCCATTTCAAGGCTTTACGGCGGCATTCACTACCGAGACGCCTGCGACGAGGGAGTAAAACAAGGCCGGGCCGTAGGCACAAATTCCATCAACAAGGTTCTGAAGCCAGCTAGCAAAGGCACAAACTGAAAAAGTAACGGGTATTTCTGCCGGATCGAATGTTTCGTTTGTGGTTAAATAAAAAAGCAAAACTGGTTCAATGCGTCCTGCCCGGCCGGGTTAGGCTTGGACCTTTTGCTTTTTTATGACCACTTGGGATATTGGTTTAAAGGGCACCCCACAGAAATATCGCTTGATCCCAGGAAACTGCTGACGTCTACTCGGTGAGACTGAAAACAAAAAAGCTTTCGGGCGAACCCGAAAGCCTTTTACCTGCTCAGGAATGAGGTAACTAAACCTCTTTTAGACAAGATTTAGGCTCCTCCTTATCGCAACCTTCCACTGTTAACCTGCCCGCCAGCTGGCGGGCGAGGTCCGCCAGCTGGCGGATGAGGCCTGGTTTTGGCAAGAAGGTTAACCCGGAATTGTATTCATGTTAGGTTTAGAACCATCTGCCTGCTCAGGATTTAATACGAAGTTAGAGCATTCAATACTTTTTGACAAAGAGAAGGAACCAATATTTCTATTAATTTTTCGAACCGAAATAAATGGCAAAAAGCATCGTTTATAGGCACCTTAAAGCTCCTTGATCATGATGTTTCTCCACTTCACACGAATACCACCTCCGTCGTGAATTTGAAGGGCAATTGACCCCGTCGCCTGCCCGATCTTCTCGTCTTTGAAAGAGATCATCTCGGTACCATTCACCCACGTAGTCACTTCATCGCCCACCACCTTGATGCGCATCGTGTTCCACTCTCCCATCTTCAGGGCCTTGTCCTTTTCAGGATCTGGCTTGATCAACCAGCCTCTGCCGTAGGACTCGTAAATTCCACCAGTATCATGTCCCGGAGGTGCCACTTCCGCCTGCCAGCCAGTGATCTTTGTGCCCTCGATGCTCGACCTGAAAAACACACCGCTGTTTCCATTGGCCTCCTGCTGAAACTCGAGCGTAAGGTCAAAGTCCTTGTAAGTTTTCTCTGTTGCAAAATAACCGTATCCTTTATCCGGCCCACTTTCGCACACCAGTAAGCCGTCTTCTACAAACCACTTTTCAGTGCCGTAAATCTTCCACCCTTTCAGGTTCTTGCCATTGAAAATGGATTTTTGAGCAAACGCCCCGTTAGTCATCAAAAGCGCCAGGCCAATCGCCAAGGATACCCCCGTTAATTTCATTCTTTTCATTGTTGCTTATTGTTTAAGTATATCTTTATTAGCTACTAAATTGTATTACCTTCTGTCGACTCCAAAGGCGAAACTTACCATAGCATAGGCTATTTTTCAAATTGAATCGTTTTCAAAACCGCCAGGTTGTCGTTCGGCTTTTCAGGTTTCATGATAAAGAAGTACATATCATGGCGTCCCTCTAACGGTTTTTCCAGTGTTCCGCTCACTGTACCGTTCTCACCCCAGGAGCCCGTGGCAACAAAATCTGTCTTGCTGACAATTGGCCCGGCATATGAGTCCAATCGAACTTCTATATAGCCATTTTTCTTGTCTGCGGCATACTCGTAGCTGAACCCTTTGATCCCGGTCATGTCTATATTCTTCAAAAGAATATAAGACTTATGGCCTCCCTGACTCAAGCTGTTTCCCCACCGTGGGAAGCCTTCGTGTGCGTCTGCAAATACCGTGCTCACCCTGGCATTTCGAAGAGTAATTAGCTCTGAGCCGGTCAGCGGCCCCACGCCATTGGCGCCTTTGTCTGTGTAGGTAGCCAATAAATTATACACACCACGTCTATCGTCTTTTTTGTGCTTGTTCAGGGCCACTTTGCCTTCCGCCGGCAGCGTAGTAGCCGTTGATGGGTTGGCCAGCGATAGAATGTAATTGACAATCTCTTTGGCGTCGTCCATGGGGATCTGCGGGTGGGCTGCCATCACGTGCACGTCGCCCCAGTTGCCGCCGCCGCCCTGGATAATCTTCCTGGCCAATGTATTGACTGCCGAAGGGTCTCCCTTGTATCTTTCTGCCACTTTCAGGTAGGCGGGCCCGACAGAAATGTCTTTTACCGTATGGCAAGCCTTACAATCGCTGGCCTCAATAAGCGATTTACCAAGAGAGTTATCCCCCAGCACTGCCTGGTGACCAACTGCTTCCGCTGCTGCCATACTTGGCGTGGGATTGTAGTCAAACAATACAGTCACTGCTGAAGAGGGTATCGCCCCTTCTTCCCTGTCGTTTACCCTCACCTTGTAAGCGAACGACGGATTATTGTCCCAGAAAAACGACTTGTTGCCAGCCGTTTCAACTGCTGCCTGTGGCCGCTCGTTGCCCACTCGCACCAGCACTGTATCCAAGCCTACCGCACCAGCCTCGTCGATTACCCGCAACACTGCGTTATACAGTCCTGGCGTCTCGTAGGTATAGTTTGCGTTGCGCTCCGTAGCTCCCACTGTCTTCCCATCAAACAACCACTGGAAGCTCATTTTATCGTCATCATCATAATCGGTTGTGCCAGCGCTGCTGAACTTCACGGCCAGTGGTGCCACACCTGCTATTTCCGAAGGCCCCTTGTATCGTGACTCTGAGGTAACAAAAGCCCTGGATCTCATCTCCTCCATCGCTACCGAGTCGACAATGCTTGCCCTGGCAATTGGTGCCCGGTTGCCGGTATTGTATTCCACCCTGACCAACCTCGCATCGTCATTATCGGCACCGTACACCGACCCGTACTCCAGCATGTACATCACGCCTTCCTTGCTGAACACCATATCAATAGGTCTTCGGAAGTCGCCATTGTTGGTCATAAAGGGCTTGTTGCGCACATAGTTCTCGTTTTCATCGAACCGCAGCACCATGACCCAGTTTCTCATCCAATCGAATACGAACAAGCTGCCGTCGAAATACTCGGGAAACCCATTTGGAGACTTCTGCGAAGCATTATATGTGTAAAAAGACCCCGCCATGGCGCTTCTTCCTCCTTTGCCCAGCTCAGGAAAATCGGGTGATGCAGCGTAAGGGTACCAAATCATTGCTGGAGTCGCAGGAGGCAGGTTAGTAAGACCCGTATTGTTCGGCGAGTTGTTCACCGGTGCTGCCGGGTCATATTTCGGCCCTGCGGTGTTTGTGGCAAAGTCCCACTCAGCGTAGGCGTAGTTGTTGCCAACAAAGTAAGGCCAGCCGAAGTAGCCTGCCTTTTTGGCCTGGTTAAATTCATCATATCCTCTTGGGCCTTGTATACTGTCCTCACCTGCATCCGGCCCTATCTCGCCCCAATAGATTGTTCCTGTTTTAGGATTGATCGCTATCCGGTACGGATTGCGGCAGCCCATCGCATAAATTTCAGGCAAAGTCTTCTCTGTGCCTGGTGCAAACAAGTTTCCTTCCGGTATTGTGTACGTTCCATCTTCCTGCGGACGAATCCGCAAAATCTTTCCTTTGAAATCGTTGGTGTTGGCAGCCGACCGTTGCGCATCCATGGGGAAGTACTGAGGCTCAGGCCTTTCGTCGATGGGTGCATAACCATTCGAAGGAAATGGTGTGGTGCCATCCCCGGTCGATAGAATCAGGTTGCCATCCTTGTCGAAGGCCAGTGAGCCACCATGGTGTGCCCCGCTGTTGATCTGCACAGGCACTTTCAAGAGCACTTTTTCCGAATTCAGGTCTAGCGTGTTGTCGGCAGTTACCACAAATCGGGACAAATGGAAGAAAAATGGTTCCCCCTCCATCGGCGGTGAGTGATACAGATAAATATATCCGTTGCTGGCAAAGTCCGGGTCAAGCGTCACTCCTATCAGTCCGGTGCCTCCTTTGTTCATCACATCGAGCTGATGCACCAGCTTATTCTCCCCGCTCTTTGTGTCGAACATCCATAGCTTTCCGTTGAACATTTCGGTGTAAAAAAGCCTCCCGTCGTCAGCAATGGCCATTTCCATCGGCACGTCAAGGTCATTCACCAGGATTGTTTTCACGAAACGATTTTCCTCAGGCGCTTCCACCGCATATGATCTAGAGTAATCAAGGGTCACATTTTCTCCCATGGCATATTGAATACCGCCATAAAGATGCTGTAGAAACAAGGGGTCACTAAAGCTGTCTTCCACATGACCGCCTCCGGTGTAGAAGGCCCGACCGCCGTCAAACTCATGGTACCAAGCAATGGGGTGGTTGGCTCCATTCGTGCCACCATTGTAGGTGTTTTCGTCCAGGTAGGCGAGCACATTCAACTCAGAGTAAAAGCTTTTATAACTATACCACTCGTCTGTTCTTTCCCATTTGGCTGGAAGCCCCTTTGTAGAAATATGCGTAGTGTCGGTGACAAGCACAGTGGCTTTTTGAATATTGGAATTTCGGGGATGGCTGGAAAAGTGGGCTCCCATGAGTTTGCCGTACCACGGCCAGTCATATTCGGTGTCAGCGGCAGAGTGAATACCAATATAGCCACCACCCGCCTGGATATAGCGTTCGAAGGCCGCCTGCTGTTTGGCATTCAGTACATTACCGGTCGTGCAATTGAATACTACTGCTTTATACTTCTTTAGGTTATCGTCGGTAAATACCTCGGAGTTACGGGTGGTGTCTACGGCAAACCCGTGCTCCTCGCCTAATTTTTGAATAGCGGCTATCCCATAGGGAATGGAGCCATGCTGGTAGCCCCTGGTTTCAGAAAAAACCAGCACCCTTGGGCCGCCTGAACCATTTTCGCACGATTCAAGTGTTAGCAATGAGAGTAAAAGAACACAGCCAGAAAGGAGGTGCCTGGAGTAAAGAAGTAGTTTCATAGGATGTAGCTTAAACAATTAAATGTAAGGCTATTCTTGCTGCTTTCTGATTCGAGAGTTTATGAATGGAAAAATTGAAGGATGAAAGCTTTTGATGCCCTTAGCAAATTGCCAAACAAAAACACTTTTTCCCAGCTTATTTCTTTGTTAGAGCCACATTACTTCCTCATTTTTGCGCAACGGTTCTATCGATTTTTTATCCACCCTTTATGGCAAAGAAAATTTACTTCACCCCAGGCCCTTCCGACATCTATTTCACTGTGGAGGAGCATTTAAAAAACGCCCTCAAAGAGCAAATACCTGCTATTTCTCATAGAAGTAAGCGGTTTCAGGAAATTTATGCAGAGGCTGAAAGCAATCTCCGCACCCTGTTTGGCCTGCCCAACGATTTTCACCTGGCTTTTACCGCTTCCGCCACCGAGGTGTGGGAGCGACTGATTCAAAACTGTGTAGAGAAAGAATCCTTCCATTTTGTCAATGGGTCATTTTCTCAAAGGTTTTATGAAATAGCCGGAGAGCTGGGCCGGACTGCTAAAATGGCAAAGGCTGACTACGGCAGCTACACACCTATCGGAGAGGTCGCTATTCCAGCTTCCGCAGAGCTTATTTCGGTCACGCAAAATGAAACCAGCACCGGCGTTGCCTTCCCGCAAAATGAGATAGAACAGCTTAAAGCCGCCTATCCAAATGCGCTGATTGCTGTAGACTTTGTTAGCTCAGCGCCAGTTTCCAATATTGACTTTAGCAAAATCGACACTGCCTACCTTTCAGTGCAGAAATGCTTCGGCTTGCCGGCCGGATTGGGTGTTTGGTTTTACAACGATCGCTGTCTCGAAAGAGCAAAGGCCTTACAATCAAAAGGTCAGGTAATTGGCTCCTACCACAGCCTGCTCAAGCTACACGAAGGTGGCCTCAAGAAGCAGACGCCGGAAACGCCAAACGTCTTGTTCATCTACCTACTTGGCAAAGTCGCCGGTGATATGCTGTCCAAAGGCCTGGACAGAATCCGAATTGAAGCGGAATACAAAGCAACGGTGCTGTACACCTATTTCGAAAATCATCCTTTGTTTGCTCCTTTTGTAAAAGACGCAGGCGCCAGATCCAAAACAGTGATTGTGGCAGAAACAGGGCAACACACAGCGGCATTGATCGATTTTTTGAAAACTAGAGGCATGGTAGTGGGTAGTGGTTATGGCCCGTTCAAAGATTCGCATATCCGGGTTGCCAACTTTCCAACACACTCAAAAGAAAGCATCGAGCTGCTGGTCGACACGATTGACACCTTCAAGCAATGATTTTTGCCCATTTAACTGCTAATGGCCAAAAAAATACCGTACAAATACTTCTTAGGCGGAGTTGTTTCAAGAATAAATTAGTTTTAGTAAAGTAACTTTGTGTTGATAAAACCTTAATGAAGTAGATGCATAATTTTCATAAAATTCTGGTAGGACTCGACTTGACTGATATTGATGAGCAGTTGATCAAAGCAGCGTCATTCATCACCACTGCGTTTAAGTCCAAAGAGATTTACTTCTATAATGTGATCAGGGACTTCAGCGTGCCTGAAGAGCTTATCAAGGAATTCCCAACTGTTGTGGAACAACTCATTGTCGACAGAAAGCATGAGATGGAAAACAAAGTCAATCAGTACTACAGTTTTCCGGACGGAATAAAGGTCAACTTCCTTGTGAAGCAGGGACAGCCTACCAAAAAGATCATGAAGTTTGCTGATGAGAAAAAGATAGACCTGATCATGGTGGGGCGAAAACCAAAGCCCAAAAGCGGCGGCATCATTATCAACCGTCTTGCGAGGCGTGCAGGGTGCTCTCTGCTTATAGTCCCCAAAGAGTATGACCATGCACTTGAGAAGCTGTTTGTTCCTATCGATTTTTCCGACTACTCTCTTGACGCCATGCAACAGGCGGTGGCAATTGCCCGATCCAATACTAAACCGGTGAAAATTATAGCGCAGAACGTCTACAACGTGCCTCAGGGCTACCACTACACGGGCAAATCCTACAAGGAATTTGCTGCCATAATGAAAGCCAACGCAGAAAAAAACTATGAGAAGTTCATCAAGCAGATAGACACTGAGGGCATTGACATTGAACCGATTTATTCGCTCGACAAGAACGACGACGTGATGGGGACTATTTTTGCCGTTGCTAAAAAGAGCCTCGCCGACATCATCATCATTGGAGCCAAAGGGCGTTCGGCAACAGCCGCCCTGTTCATAGGTACAAACGCAGAAAAACTGGTGCAAATTGACTCAAAAATCCCCATCCTTGTGATAAGACCTACGGGAAGAACGGAAGGTTTGCTGGAGTACCTGAAAGAACTGTAACTATTTTAAAACATTCTTGCCGCCATGTGATTTTATAATAAGCCCTCTTATCATAACTTGCTGGCATGGAATTCCAATTTTCGGCGTCGTCTCATTTCAAACAATTCAAATCGCTCTCCACTGGACGTTTTGATGTCATCGTTATTGGCGGTGGCATTACAGGGGCCGGCATTGCTGTCGATGCTGCCAAGAGAGGACTCAAAGTAGTGTTGTTCGAAAAGGGTGACTTTGCTTCGGGCACCAGCAGCCGGTCGACCAAGCTCATACACGGCGGCCTGCGTTATCTCAAACAGCTGGAGATTGGTCTCGTGCGAGAAGTGGGAATGGAACGCTCCATAGTGCACAAAATGGCCCCTCACATGGTCATTCCTGAAAAAATGCTCCTCCCCCTCGTAGAAGACGGCACATTTGGAAAGTGGGCGACGTCACTTGGCTTATGGGTATACGATGTGCTGGCCGGAGTAGATGGAGACGACCGCCGGGAAATGCTCAACCAGGAGGAAACATTGGCGAAAGAACCACTGCTCAATCCCGAGAAGCTTATCGGTAGTGGCTACTACGCAGAATACAGAACTGATGACGCCCGGCTTACTATTGAGAACATGAAGAGGGCGGCCCAGTTGGGTGCCATGCCGTTCAACTACTGTCATGTAAAGGAATTCATCTACAAAAAGTCAAAGGCTGTTGGCGTAAAGGTGTTTAATGAAATTACCGGTGAGGAGATAGAAGTAAAATCCAACTATATCATCAATGCGGCCGGCCCATGGGTAGACACACTTAGAGATCAGGACCATTCTCTGGAAGGTAAGCGGCTTCATCTCACCAAAGGAGTACATATTGTGGTGCCTCACGCTAAGTTTCCACTTAAGCAAGCGGTGTATTTCGACGTACCCGATGGCAGAATGATATTTGCTATCCCTCGTGGCAAGATTACCTATATCGGTACCACTGACACCGATTATAAAGACAACAAAGACCTTGTGCTTACCAAAAAGGAGGATGCAGACTACCTGCTCTCGGCGGTGATGAATACCTTCCCCTCCGTACATCTTACCATCAAAGATGTATGCTCTTCGTGGGCCGGGCTTCGTCCTCTGATTCATGAAGATGGCAAGTCGGCGTCTGAACTTTCAAGGAAGGACGAAATATTCGAGTCGGAAAGCGGGCTGCTTTCCATTGCTGGTGGCAAGCTTACTGGCTACAGAAAGATGGCTGAGCGCATTGTGGATGTGGTGATGGAGCGCATGTACGAGAAGAATGAACACAAGTTTGTAAAATGCAGTACAGACAGCCTTACATTGCCTGGAGGCGATTTCAAAAACTACAAAGAAGTTGAGAAATACACTTCAGCAATTGAAAAAGCACTGAAAAAGCTTGGAGCAGCTCCTTATGAATCATGGTATTTGGTGTCTACGTATGGGAAGCAGACTGACACCATTCTAAGCATGCTGCCTGATTACCAGCAGGTGAATGACATCAGGGAGAAGCTGCTAATGGCCGAACTGGACTTCTCATTTGAAAACGAAATGATTTGCAAGCCGGTCGATTATCTGGTGCAGCGTTCCGGAAGGCTTTATTTTGACATTGATAGTGTCAATGAATTTTCACACCTAACTCTCAAATATTTTGCAAAAAAGTTTGGATGGGGTGAGGACAGAATAGCTCTGGAAAAACAAGCCATTGATGAAGCGCTGAAAAGAGTAACCACTTTTGCCTAGAAGGCATTTATATTCAAATTACTATGCTCTGAACTTATCCAGCAAATCGTTGAGCTGAACAGCTTCTTCTTCGGTCAAATTGCAAATCTGCCTCTCATGAACATCCATTGCTTTATCTATCCTGCCTAGCAATTCAAGTCCTTTATCAGAAATCAATACATCTACTGCACGACGATCATTCGGGCACTGTTTTCTAATCACCAGCTCCTTGCTTTCCAGCTTATCCACTATTCTCGAGGCATTAGACATGCGATCCAGCATTCGGTCAATGATTAGGTTTACCGTTGACGGCTGAGGGTATTGCCCTCTTAGAATCCTCAATACATTGAACTGAGCTGCGGTTATACCAAATCCCTTGAAAAAGGTATGTTGTTTTTCACCAAGCCAACTGGCAGTATAAAAAAGGTTGATCGTCGCCTTCTGAAACTCGCTTTTGAATTTTGGTTGTTTTATGTCTTCGGCTATTCCCATTTCAATAAATTATTTTCCAGGCACCCTAAATTAGTATTTAACTGCTTTGTTAACATCTATTTGTAAGAAAACAACGAAATAAATTACAAGATAGTTGTAGGTACATGTATTATTTGGAGAAATAAATCTATCGCCTCTTTAAACCTTCACTTCGTATCTTTATCTAATAGCTAAAATCTGGTTTTGCAGGAGAAAGACATTCTTGAAAAAATAAGGGATCCATCGTCGAAGCAATTTGGCTTCTCTCTGCTTGTACGCCACTATCAGAAGCCAATGTACGCTGTAGTTAGACGAATGGTGATAGACCACGATGACGCAGACGACGTGCTTCAGGAGGTCTTTTTAAAGGTTTGGAAAGGAATTGATAACTTTAGGGAAGATGCCAGGCTTTTCACCTGGGTTTATCGGATAGCCAGTAATGAGTGTTTGCAGTTTCTGGCAAAAAAAAAGAGAAGGTTTTTCCTCCCTATTCACGACATAAGCAGCGAATTGTTTGCAAAAGCTGAGCAGTCGGCAGGGTTGTCTGGTAGCGAGATTGAGTTGAAGCTGCAAAAGGCTATTTTGAAACTACCGGACAAACAGCGCCTCGTTTTTAACATGCGGTACTACGACGAGTTAAAGTTTGAGGAGATAGCCAGCATAACCGGCACAAGCGTAGGTGCGCTCAAGGCGAGTTATCACCTGGCAGCCAAAAAAATAGAAGAATATGTTACTGCTGGTTAAACCTTTGGCTCAAAAAACAATCAAAGTATTAATCGACTTCAGATGAAAAAGTTTAAGCTCGACGATATAGAAAGGAAAGAGCCGTTTGAGGCACCCGAAAGGTACTTCGATGAGTTTCCATTGAAGATGCAGAAAAGGATAGAAGCAAAAACTGCTGGTTCACCAGTGTGGCAGCCCTTGCTTTCTCCCAAATGGTCCTTGTCGGCACTTGCCATGGTGCTTATGCTGGGTGTTGGATTGTTTGTTTGGAACAACAATAAAGCAACAGAGGTAGATTTGAACCCTCTCGATGCAGTGGCTACAGCCGACCTTATTTACTATCTGGAAATCGAATCTGTCAGTGCCGATGAGCTCGTGCAATTGATGAATCATGCTGAAGCAGAGGATTCAATTTGGAATGACGGTGAGCTAAATTTATTGCCAGAAGAAGAAATGACTGATGAAGAGCTGCTACAGCTCTATGATCAGTTAAGTACACAGGATGACATCCTTTAATTGAATGATTATGAAACGTTTTACATATATAACCCTAATGATCTTGCTATTGGCCACTTATTTGCGGGCGCAGGATCCGGAGGCGATGAAAAAGGTGGAAGCTGCCAAAATTGGAGTGATAACCGAGCGGCTGGGCTTAACACCCGAACAGGCAGAGCAATTCTGGCCTATTTACCGGGAGTTTAGTGACAAAAGAAGAAGCATTTTGGGAGAGATGAGAAATGCACGGAGAGACTTCAATCCTCAAACTGCCACTGAGGAAGAAAACAGGGCTATGATGGACCTGAGCTTTCAGGTGAAAGAAAGAGAACTTAATCTTGAAAAAGAATATTCCGAAAAACTGCTCCGGGTGATTAGTACCCGACAGCTGGTTTCGCTGCGGCAGGCTGAAGACGATTTCCGCCGCATGGTGCTGGAACAGCTCGAAAGAAGAGCCAGGCAACAAAACATGCGGGAGAATCTCAGGGAAAGAAACCAGGACAGGATCAATGGTAAAAGAGGTAACTGAATTTAGATAACACGGCGTATCATAAGGGGGAGAATACATTTTGTCTGTTTGGCATGGGCAAAGCTTGCATTGATTGCAGGCTTTGCCTTTTTGAGTTTCGACTCAGCGGCGCAGGAGGACACCACTGCAGTTTATAAGCTATCTTATGAAGACTCATTGTCCATTTTTGACGACATGGACTCGCTGTCAATCTTTAGGTTGATCGACAGTGTGCTTTCCGCTACTCAAAAGTCGTCAACATTGAATGTCAGGCTTTCCTACACCAGCAGGGTCACTTCGGCTGGCAGAGATTTTAGCGTGAAACAGTATGGGCTAACGCCGGGTGTTTCATTTTATCATCACAGCGGTGCATTTGCAGATGTTTCCGGCTACTGGAACAGTCAGTTTGAGCCCAACTACAGCCTGACTGTATTAAGTGCGGGCTATCTAGGGCTTCCCACCAAATGGCTCTCCTATAATATTGCCTTCGAAAGGTCTTTTTATGCACAGACATTAACGGACTCTGTCATTACCTCTCCTCCTAACGGGCTTAATGGCACCCTATTTTTTGACGCCGACTGGTTGTATGCCACCATCGACTACACGTATCTTTTTGGTAATAGCGATGCACACCGCCTTTCCGGCGCTCTTTCAGGTAACATCGTGTTTCGAAAAGTTTGGTTTCTCGATAAAATTACGCTGTTCCCCTCCGCTAACTTTCTATTTGGCAACGAGGAGCTAGTTTCCTACCGTTTCAATGTAGACCTCACGGATCCAAGAATCCAGCGTTTGATCAGGCGCTTTCCCAGGCTGCGAAGAAGAGTGCTGACACCCGACACCAGGGATGTGTTTGGCTTGATGAACGTAAGCTTTTCTACCCCCATCTCCCTCAGGTACAAACAGTTTAGCTTGCTTCTCTCCTACACCTACAACATACCCGTTGAGTTGCCCGGGGAGTCGCTGGCTGACACCAAACCCAATAGCTATTTCAGCACAAGCCTGGGTTATATGATTCCACTCCGCCAAAAGAAGTAAGATTCTTTATATTTGGGTTTTCTTGTTCAGATGCAGACTGTAACCCTTTCAGAGTTGGCCTTTACTATCAAGGATGCTATTTCCGGCAACCTCGCCCCTTCCTATTGGGTAACAGCCGAAATTGGCGACATGAAGGTGAATGCCAAGGGGCATTGCTACCTTGAGTTGCTTGAAAAAGACCATCAGCAGGTGAAAGCCAAACTTCGGGCAGCCATTTGGGCCTACGACTTCAGGAACATCAATCAATGGTTTGAGAAAATAACCGGCAACTCTTTAAGGCAGGGAATTAAAATACTGGCCAATGCGCAGGTGAGCTTTCACGAAGTATATGGCCTCAACCTGACCATCAAAGATATAGACCCCAACTTCACCATTGGAGAAAGGGAGAGAAAAAAGCAGGAGGTCATTTCACGGTTAACTGAAGAGTTCCTTATCGATCGCAACAAAGGTTTGGTGCTTCCTGTTGTCCCACAACGAATCGCCGTCATAAGCTCGTCCACCGCTGCCGGCTATGGCGATTTTTTGCATCAGCTGGAAAACAATAAAAAACACTATGCGGTGTCGACGAAGCTCTTTCCTGTGACTTTGCAGGGAGATGAAGCTGAGCGAGCCATCCTCGGGGCCATCGAAAATATTTCCAAAGAAAAAGGTGACTTCGATGCTATTGTTGTCATCCGTGGTGGGGGTGCACAGCTCGATTTGGACGTTTTCAACGAATACAATGTTTGTGCGGCCATAGCCAATGCTCCCCTGCCTGTGCTCACCGGCATAGGCCACGAAAGAGACGAAACCATTGCCGATATGGTGGCACACACCCGGCTCAAGACCCCTACCGCCGTGGCCGATTTTATCCTTGAAGGTTTCGAGGCGTTCACCGAGTCTATCCAGTGGATGGCAAGCAGGCTTTTGCGGCAGGTTGATGAAGAAATGAGAGGTCAGAAGCACCTGCTGGGGCAACTTTCAAAAGACCTGAACTACCTTGCCAGGCAACAAATGGCGCAGGGTCTCTCCTATATCAACAGCGTTAAAAGAGATATAGCGCAGTCGGCAAAATGGAAGATAGAACGGGAACGAAACCGCCTTAGAGAAGTTTCCGCTACTACTATCCATACAGTGAATGAGCAGTTGAAGGCCGCAAAAAACCAGCTGGCTATAGCAGAGAAGTCGGTTGAAGCCAGCGACCCAAAGAAAGTGTTGGCAAGGGGATACAGCATTACCACCCTGGAGGGGAAACTTTTGAAGAACAGTAAATTAAAGAATGGGGATTCCATTGTGACTCACTACAGCCATGGGGTCTTAACGTCTCAAATAAAAAGCCTTAATGACCATGAGTAATATAAAATTGTCTTATTCCGAAGCGTTAGATGAGCTAAAGGGTATTGTGGAGAAGATAGAAAGTGCCGAATTGGATGTGGATGAAATAACAAAAATGGTTCAGCGGGCGACCGATTTGATCCTCTACTGCAAGGAAAAGCTTACTCACACAGAAGTGCAGCTGACCGAGGCTATGAAAAAATTGGAAGAATGATGCATTTGACGGCTTATTTGTAGAAATTTAGGTGCCTTAATTTGCCATCATGACCAAGGAAGAAGCCAGAGAAGAAATAGCAAGGCTTAGCCAGGAGCTAAACTACCACAACCGCCTTTACTACCAGGAGCACAGGACAGAAATCTCCGATTTTGATTTTGACACACTATTAAAAAAGCTCCAGGAGCTTGAAGCTGCGTTTCCTGAGTTTGTGGACGAAAATTCTCCCACACTTCGGGTTGGTGGCACAGTCACCAAAGACTTCGAATCCGTTGAGCATAAGTATCCCATGCTTTCGCTGGGAAACACGTACTCTGAGCAGGAACTCCGTGATTTTGATCAGCGGGTATCCAAAGCATTGGAGGGTGCGCCTTACGAGTATTTCTGCGAAATGAAGTTTGATGGTGTTGCACTCAGCCTTACCTACGAAAACGGTCGTCTTTCCCGGGCCGTGACCAGAGGCGACGGAACAAAGGGTGATGATGTGACCAACAATGCCAGAACCATCCACAGTATCCCGCTGCGACTTGGCAAAGACGGAGACTATCCATCAGCGTTTGAAGTGCGGGGTGAAGTTTTCCTGCCCCGGAAAATGTTCGACAAGATCAATGCTGAAAAGGAAGACATAGGCGAGCCTCTTTTGGCTAATCCAAGAAATACTGCATCAGGCACACTGAAACAGCAGGATTCAGCAGCAGTGGCCAAGCGCCGCCTCGACTGTTACGTATACTCACTGCTTGGCGTGGAAAGCCTTATACAAACACACGAGGAAGCAGTGCACTTGCTGGAAAAGTGGGGATTCAACGTATCCCCTACCTATGGAAAATGCGCCACTATAGACGATGTGCTGAAGTACATTGCTGAGTGGGAAACAAAAAGGCTTGACTTACCGCTCGATACCGACGGCGTTGTGATTAAAGTGAATGCAATCACTCAGCAGCGGCTGCTGGGCTTTACGGCCAAAAGTCCCCGCTGGGCCATTGCCTACAAATACAAAACACAAAGTGCGATCACCGAGTTGCTCGACATTACCTATCAGGTAGGGCGGACCGGCGCAGTAACCCCGGTGGCAGAATTAAAACCAGTGCTGCTGGCTGGCACCACTGTGAAGCGGGCCTCGTTACACAATGCCAATGAAATTGCCCGACTCGACCTGCGGGTCGGCGACATGGTGTTTGTTGAAAAGGGAGGCGAGATTATTCCCAAAGTAACGGGTGTCGACACGGCACAAAGGAAACCGGGCAGCCAGGCAGTAGTTTATCTTGATAAGTGCCCGGAATGTGGAACGCCTCTGGTGAGAACCGAGGGTGAGGCAGTGCACTATTGCCCCAACACCGACGGTTGCCCACCGCAGATACAAGGCCGCATCGAGCATTTCATTCAGCGCAATGCCATGAATATCGAAAGCATGGGGCCTGAAACTATTGCTGGCCTGCTCAGTCACAGCCTGATCAAAGACCCAGCGGATATCTATTTCTTGACCTTTGAACAACTTAATGGCCTGGAGTTTTCCAGCTATTCGGAGAAAAAAGGCGATACTGTTACCAGAAGCCTGAGGGAGAAATCTGCCCGCAACATTGTCGATGCTATTGAAAAGTCGAAAGAGCAGCCTTTCGAAAATGTTCTCTTCGGCATGGGCATCAGGTACGTGGGAAGAACAGTGGCTGAAAAATTGGCGACGCATTTTGGAGGCATCGAGGAAATCAGCAAGGCCAGCTATGAACAGCTGCTGGAGGCACCGGAAATTGGCGAAAGAATCGCTCAGTCGGTGATTGACTTTTTTGGCTCAGGGAAAAATGTGGACTTCATTAATAAACTTTCGGCAGCCGGGTTGAAACTCAAAACGGAAGGTGGAGCGTTCGTTGCTGCCAGCGACAAACTGGCCGGACAAACTTTTGTCATTAGCGGTGTTTTCAAAGGATTTGAACGTGACGATTTGAAGAGCATCATTAAACAAAATGGTGGCAAGGTCGTATCCTCAGTCTCGGCCAAGCTCAACTTTCTGGTGGCTGGTGATAATATGGGGCCTGCAAAGCTTGAGAAGGCCAGCGAGCTTGGTGTGAAAATTATTTCAGAAGACGACTTCCTAAAAATGATCAACTAATGCTGGGCAAACTATTACTACCGGTTCATACGAAAAAAGCAATTAGAAAAAGTACACTGCAAGTGTCACCTGGTTATTCTGATGCAGATCAAATAGGGATCATTTTCAAGTATTTGAACGACGAGCACTATGAAAAGGTGCTAAGCTTCATTCGCCAAATTCAAATAGATAAAAAAGAAGTGACCACATTGGCTTTCTTCCCAAAAAAGGAAGCCACCTCCCGGTATAGAATTCCCCGCTACTCTACTGACAACTTATCTGTGTGGGGTAAGCTAACTTCTGAAGAAATAGACCTATTTTTGACTCGCAACTTTGACTTCCTTATCAATTTAGATACTGAATCTCATGAGTTCGTTGACAACATCTTATCCAGAGCGAATGCAAAGTGTAAGATTGGACACTTTATGGTAGAAAGGAAAGACTTCTACCAACTGATGATACACATTGACCCTTCTACTGACTTCGAGGTATTCCTCGACAAGATTTACTTCTATATCAAAAAACTAAGGGCAAATGCATGATTGGTTAAGTGGGACTGGGGTAGCCCTGATTACTCCTTTTAATGAACAGCTGGAGATAGATTTCGACGCTTTAAAGAAAGTGCTTGATCACGTAAGCGAAGGCGGGGTTGACTACCTGGTGGTGCTGGGCACAACAGGTGAGTCTGTTACTCTTTCCATAGCGGAAAAACACAAAATACTTTCATTCGTTTTCAAGAACAACAGCAAGAACCTGCCCGTTGTGTTTGGCCTTGGTGGCTACGATACCAAAGAGCTTGTAGACTTCATGCCACAGTTGGAGCAATATCCTTTAAAGGCCCTGCTCTCCGTTACACCTTATTATAATAAACCCAACCAGGCAGGATTACTGCAGCATTTCACCTACCTGGCTGACCATAGCAAGCTGCCCATCATACTGTACAACGTACCCGGAAGGACTGGCTGCAATATTAAAGCTTCAACTACACTGGAGCTGGCAAAGCACCCCAATATCATTGCCATCAAAGAAGCTTCGGGCGATTTAGTGCAGTGCATAGAAGTTGCCCGGTCAATGCCTGAAGGCTTTCAGCTGATATCGGGAGATGACGTGTTAACTGTGCCCATACTTTCGATTGGAGGTAGCGGTGTGATATCGGTCATAGCCAATGCATTCCCAGCTGAGTTCAGTGGAATGGTTCGTCATTCGCTGGCCGGTGACGCTGCAAAGGCGAGCGCTGTTTTACACAAATTGTATGAAGTAATTCAGCTCACTACTGAAGAAGGAAACCCTACGGGTATCAAAGCCATTGTAAGCGCTCTTGGCATCGGCAACGACCGGGTAAGAATGCCTTTGGTTTCAGCGAGTAGCACGCTGAAAGCCAGGATCAAGTCTGCTATCGGCAGTATCTGAAAACCCCTCTTATTATTAGTACAAAAAAAGGCCTTCGGAAAACTTCCGAAGGCCATAGATTCCTTTATAAGTAAGCAGGTTATATAACTAATTAACCGTTTTTCTTGTTCTGAACCTCAATTCTAATTTCTTGAGCTAAGTTCTTCAGCTCTTGCATGCCTTTACGTACTCTCGTACCTGCAGCTTGGTTTTCTTTGTCATAAAATTTCACGAAGTCTCCTTCAAGTGACATAACTAAATCTCTGATTTGGTCAAATCTTTTCATATGTAAGAATTTTAGGTTATTGATGAATTAAAAAGGTTGAGCAATATAAATAAATTGTTTAAAAATGCATATCCCGAGTGCTAATTTGTGGAAAACTATCCAACTGTAGCACCTTTTGACCCTGCTTTTGCATAGATTCCTTCATCTAATTTGCCTTTAACTTTTTCAAAGGCGGCAATGGTCACCTTAACGTCTTCCAGAGTATGCACAGCAGTTGGGATAATTCGGAGCATAATCACTCCTTTGGGAACCACCGGATAAACAATCATCGAGCAGAAAATACCGTGATTAGTTCGAAGGTCTCTTACAAGGTTTGCTGCCTCATAAAGATCACCTTTTAGCAACACCGGCGTGACCGGCGAGGTAGTAGTTCCAATATTAAAGCCTTTAGCCCGGAAGCCGTCTTGTACAGCACGAACAATCTTCCACAAGTTATCCTTGTGCTGAGGTTGAGTTCTTAGTATTTCCAGTCTCTTAAGCCCGCCAATGATCAAAGGCATTGGGATAGACTTGGCATAAATTTGAGACCTTGTATTGTAACGAAGGAAGTCGATAATTTCTGCTTCACCAGCCACAAAAGCACCGATGCTCGCCATAGATTTGGCGAAGGTAGAAAAGTAAAGGTCGATTTGATCCTGAACTCCCTGCTCCTCTCCTGTGCCAGCACCCGTTTTGCCCATAGTACCAAAACCATGTGCATCATCCACAAGAAGCTTGAAGTTGTATTTACTCTTGAGTGCTGCAATACCTTTCAGGTTACCCTGGTTGCCACTCATTCCGAAAACACCTTCTGTAATGACAAGGATACCACCACCAGATTCTTCAGTAAGCTTCGTAGCTCTTTGCAGTTGTTTCTCAAGACTGACCATGTCGTTGTGTGGATACACAAAACGCTTACCAATATGCAAGCGAAGACCATCTATGATACAGGCATGTGATTCTGCATCGTATACGATAACATCTTTTCTATCAACAAGAGCATCTATTACAGACATGATTCCCTGGTAACCGTAGTTCAGCAGCATCACATCATCCTTTTCTTCAAACTTGGCCAATTCTTTCTCAAGTTGCTCATGGTAGTTTGAATTACCAGTCATCATTCTCGCACCCATTGGATAACCAAGTCCCCAGTTGGCAGCTGCCTCGGCATCTACTTTTCTCACCTCCGGATGGTTAGCCAAACCAAGGTAGTTGTTGAGACTCCAGGTAAGTACTTCCTGGCCTTTGAACATCATTCTTGGAGCGATTTCCCCTTCAAGTTTGGGGAACATGTAGTAATTATCATCGATGAACTTATGACGACCTAGTGGTCCCTTGTCCTGAAGAAGTTTCTCAAAAAGATCCATTTATTAATTTAGCGTTATCTGTGCGAGTTTTTCAAAAAACACACAAATCTAATAGGAATAATTCGGCATATCAAACCAACTTTAAATAATACATGGGGAGTTTAGAATTTATAATTGAAATAAGTAGCATTGTGCTCACTGACTGTCAAAACAACATCAATGCCCAACATTAAGAAGATATTAATTGCCAACAGAGGCGAAATAGCCCTGCGAGTGATGCGGACAGCCCGGGAAATGGGGATAAAGACTGTTGCGATATACAGCGAAGCTGATCGGAAGGCCTTGCATGTTCGCTATGCCGATGAAGCTTTCTGTGTTGGGCCACCTCCATCCAAAGAATCCTACCTTCGGATGGACGCCATCATTGACGTGGCAAAACAAGCCGGGGCTGACGCCATTCACCCCGGATATGGTTTTCTCTCCGAGAACGCTGCCTTTGCTGCGAAAGTAGCGAAGGCCGGACTTATCTTCATTGGCCCCTCTCCTGCTTCTATTGAGGTGATGGGTAGCAAGCTGGCGGCCAAGGAGGCTGTTTCTCACTACGACATACCCATGGTGCCGGGTATCCAGACTGCGATCACAGATATAGCTAAAGCCAAAAAGCAGGCTGCCGAAGTGGGCTACCCAATACTTATTAAAGCAAGTGCAGGCGGCGGCGGCAAGGGAATGAGGATTGTGAACGAGGAGAGTGAATTTGAAGAACAAATGCAAAGGGCCATCAGTGAAGCAGAATCAGCTTTTGGAGACGGTGCAGTTTTTATTGAAAAATACATTACATCGCCACGACACATAGAGGTGCAGGTGCTGGGCGACCAGCATGGCAACATCATCCATCTATTTGAAAGGGAATGCAGTATTCAGCGGCGGCATCAAAAGGTTATTGAGGAAGCACCTTCTTCCGTTTATGGTGAACAGAAAAGAAAGGCTATCGGTGAAGCAGCAGTGAGAGTGGCCAAAGCATGCGACTATTATGGCGCTGGAACCGTCGAATTCATAGTAGATGAAAATCTGGATTTCTTCTTCCTTGAAATGAACACCCGCTTGCAGGTAGAGCATCCGGTCACCGAGCAAATTACGGGAATTGATCTTGTTAGACAGCAGATATTGATTGCTGAAGGCAGGCCGCTTGAAATTAAACAAGAGGATTTAAAAATACATGGCCACTCACTGGAAGTGAGGGTATACGCAGAAGACCCGGCCAATAGCTTCTTGCCTGACATTGGAAAGCTGGTTACCTATGTGCGCCCGCAGGGACTTGGCGTGCGGGTGGACGATGGCTTTGAAGAAGGCATGGATATACCTATATATTATGACCCAATGATTGCCAAGCTGACCGTGCATGCCGAAACAAGAGAACTTGCCATCGGGAGAATGCTCAGGGCCATACACGAGTACAAAATATCAGGCATAAAAACGACACTGCCATTCTGCAGTTTTGTTCTTCAGCATGAGGCCTTTGCATCGGGAAATTTCGATACCAGGTTTGTTGAGAAATACTTCATTCCGGTGTCGCTGGATGTTGGCCTAACAGAAGAGGAAGCGCAGATAGCAGCCCTCCTGGGAGTAAAGCAAATAGCTGTCAATCAAACCGGTACCATGGAAAAAACATCCAGTTCCCCGTCGGATGCAAAGTTGAGCCGGTGGAAACGAAGAGCAAAACTGTAGCAGAAAGGAATGGCAGAGATAAGACCCTTTAAAGCCTGGAGATACAACTACAAGCTGCGAAAACAAATTGACGAACTAACTTCCCCCCTTTTCGACGTTGTTTCTGAGAAGCAAAGAGCCAGGTTGTACCAAAATCCACACAATAGCATCCATTTGTCGGTGCCCCAGGGAGAGAACGCCGCCTGGAAAGCAGGGCAAACTCTCCAGCAGTGGAAGGACGAAAAAGTAATTGTTCAGGACATGGTGCCGGGCATTTATAGTTACTTCCAGTATTTTACCCTGCCTGGCGACACCAAAGAATACTGCCGCAAAGGTTTTGTTGCCTTTATCCGGGCTTACGACTGGGTAGATAAAGTGCTGATGCGACACGAAAGCACGATGCCGCATTCGGTTGACGACAGGGTGGCCATTCTCGAAGAAACGAAACTCAACGTGAGCCCCACACACGGGTTGTATACCGACCCCGACTTCCAGATAGAGGCGATGCTGGATGCCAGCATCCAGCAGCCAATTTATGAAGCGGAAGACTATCAGGGAGTGCGGGATGTGCTCGGGGTGGTGAATGATGCGGCATCGATTCGAAGGATCGTATCAATCATGCGAGACAAGCAGATAATACTGGCGGACGGACACCACCGGTATGAGGGATCGTTGAGGTACAAAAAAATGCAATTGGCCAAAGAGCCGACGGCTACTGGCAAAGAAGCCTTCAATTACCATATGATGTACTTCACCAACACGGAGGCACACGATTTAAGAATTTTGCCTACCCATCGCCTGGTGAAAAACATCTCCGACTTTGCCCCGGCCCAACTTCTCGAAAAGTTGGCTGCTTATTTTATTATTAAACTGGTGGAAAATGCCTCCGATGTCAATGAGATCATTCTCGGTAAGCAATGGGCTTTTGGTTTACTTATGGGTGACGAGGCCTACAAAATACGACTCAAGCCAGAATGCATCGACCTCATTGACTGGAACTTTCCTGATAAAATCAAAGAGCTTGATTTGACCGTGATGCACTATTTTATTTTCGAAAAGATACTGGGCATTGCCGGCAAAGACCAAACGAGATCCGAAAAGATATCGTTCGAACGAAATTTCACTGAATGTCATTCAAGTGTATTGAGCGGAGAGGCACAGTTTGCGGTGATTACCAAAGACATATCTATCGAAACAATCAAAGAAGTGTGTTTGAGTGGGTATACCCTCCCTCAAAAGTCTACTTATTTTTACCCCAAAGTCATTTGCGGTTTTCTGTTTGGATCTATTCAAGAAGATGAATTTACGTCACCCTTTGATTCTAGCCTCTAACTCCCCCAGGAGGCAACAGCTGCTGAGAGAAGCCGGCTTTAATTTTGAAGTCTACACCGAGCAGGTGGATGAAAGCTACCCAGCCGCCTTGGAAAAAACGGGCGTGGGTGAATACCTGGCCAGGAAAAAAAGTGCCTTTTATTGCAAAAAGCTTTCCAATGCCATCATTGTCACAGCCGATACGACAGTTGTGCTGGATAACCAGCTTTTGGAAAAACCAGCCGACGAGAAAGAGGCTTTTGAAATGCTTACAAGGCTATCGGGCAGGTCACATGATGTAATTACCGGTGTCTGCATTGCAGCACCAGACGGGACTGACGCCTTTTCGGTATCAACCCGGGTAACTTTCAAAGGGTTAACCAATGGAGAAATTGATTATTATATCAGTAACTACAAACCGTTCGACAAGGCAGGTGCCTATGGCATCCAGGAGTGGATTGGCATGATTGGCATCACAGGCATAGAAGGTTCCTATTTCAATGTGGTGGGCTTACCCATTCAGGAAGTATACCAAAGGCTACTAAAGTACCGTTTGTGAGCGGCCCATTGGCACTTTAGTTGAACTCATCTTTAAGTCTGCCGTAGATTCTCTTCGATTTTTCCAGGCCATCCCTGTACACCTCTGCCTCCGCCGGGTCGGGCAAAAACTCCTTTTCGAAATGCACCAGCTTCGACGCATCTTTCAAATCGTTCAGTTCACCAATGGCATGCATGCCAAGAATAGCCGCTCCAAATGCCGAACTTTCAGCAGAATTGCACAGCCAACAAGGCTTCTGAAGCACATTGGAAAGGGTTTGAATCAGGTAATCTGACTTGGCAAAGCCGCCACTGACTACCACTTTTTCTACCTCTCCGGTTACCTGGTCAACAGTTTCCGCAATATGATGGGCTGCCTGGAAAACTCCTTCCCACACGGCCTTATAAAAATGATTTTTCGTGTGGTTCATCTGTACGCCGAAAAACACACCCTTTGACTCCGGATCCCAAATCGGCGCTCTTTCACCCAGCAGGTAAGGGAGAAAAATCAAACCGTCACTGCCGGGCCTTACAGATCGCAGCGCCTGTTCGTCAAACTCTCCATCGCCAAATTCCTTTTCGAACCACTGGGCCACCACTCCACCATTGTTAGATGGCCCGCCAACAACGTACAAGTCACTTGTGAGGATGTAGTTGAATACACTTTGCTTTTCATCTCTGACAAATTTGTCTATAGTCTTGCGGTAGGCGCTGCTGGTGCCGATGGTGAGCGAGGCGGTAGTTGCATCAAGCACTCCTGATCCCAGGTTGGCCAGGCAGCCATCACTGGCCCCGATAACCACCGGAGTATCCGCTTCAACACCAAGCTGCTGAGCGACGCCAGCTTTGAGCTTCGGGAGAATTGTCGTCGTTGGTACTACCTCAGGCAACTGCCCTTCCTTTATTCCGGCCACCTGCAGCGCCAGGTCATTCCATTTTGTCGACTCGTTATTGTACAACCCGGTGGCTGAAGCCAGCGACTGATCCAACAGGTACTCCCCTGTCCATCTATGGATAATGTATTCCTTGATCGAAACAAATTTCTCTGCCCGCTGCATCAGGTCTGGTCGATTTTTTTGTAACCAGAGCAATTTACACAGCGGCGACATGGGGTGAATGGGTGTACCTGACGCAAAATAGATGGCAGCCCCTTCTTTACTGGCTTTTAGTTGTCTGGCTTCTTTGTCGCTTCGATTGTCCGCCCAAATAATCAGGTTCGTTATAGGTTCTCCATTTTTGCCTATCAGCATCAGCCCGTGCATGGCCGACGAGATGCTTACAGCCAGCGGCTTTTCACCTAACTGTTCAACAAGCGTGTTCAGCGCAGCCTCCAACGCATTGACAATTTGTCCCGGGTCTTGTTCAAACCAACCTTCCTGCGGAGAAATAAGAGGGTAATTATTATTGACTACTTTGAGTTGCCTGCCATCAATGCCAAATGCTACTGCCTTTGTGCTGGTAGTGCCAATGTCTAAACCTACGAGGTACTGCATCCAATTGTGTTCGAAAAACTATGATCTGTAAACTTATGGCGAATTAAATCGTTTCTTTTTACTAATATGAAAACCAAGACTAAAATTTGATCCAGATGAGCGAAAGTTCTTCCTTGTTTCCAGCCCAGAGAAGTCAGCAGGTGTTCGAATATTTGTTTTTGATCCATTTAAAAGAGATAGAAAAAGATGTTGTGGCTTTAAAAGACCGTGTTTTTAATGCCATCGGCAGCCGATATGCAGGGCATCATTCTACGCCGCACATTTCTCTTTTTAACATTTCCAGCACTGATCAAATGGACCACATGCTGGAACTGATGAATATTAGTTGGATGCCCTCCTTTCAGGTAGATGTTAATGGTTTTGACTACTACTCTCACGGGCAAAAAAGTAGAACGCTGTACGTGAACATAGAGAGAAAGGACAGCATCGTTTACCTTCAAAAGTGGCTGGCTAACTTCTTCAGGCTTCGAAAGCATAGCTACGATCCGCACATTACCCTCGGGCGAACTATTCCCCTCGATTTGTTTGAGAAAGCCTGGGATGATATCAAGACCGTGCGTTTCCAAAAATCTTTTACCTGCGATAGGCTGGTTATTCTCAAAAGAAAACAGCAGAAAGAAGACCCTTTAAAGTGGGGCCCTTACAGGGAAATTATGCTGGCAAGCAATTAAAAAGACGGTTGATCGTCAACAATGGCTATGATTTCAACCAGGTGGGCTGAGTACTTGATTCATGCTCTTTGCCGATAATATCTTTATAGAGTGAAGGTCTCCTCGCCTTTCTGTAACGATAACCACCGGCCAGTGTAAGCTTTTCCGGTGTTATGGTCGCCAGGCTTATTTCATCTTCAAAGCACTTGATTTCAGTTAAAACATCCCCATACGGGTCAAGGATAAGGGAATTGCCATTTTTCAGATGCTCCCCGTCATAGCCGATAGGGTTTGTGAAGACGTAGTACACACCATTGTCATAGGCCCTTGCTGGTAGCCAGCGGAGCAGCCAGGCCCTTCCTTTCGGGCCATCAAACTCCATGCGAAGTGGCACGGGGTCGACGTCTCTTTTTTGCCAGAGAGCATCGTCGACATAACCCCTGCCTGGCATGGCAGACGGGGTGCACATGGTTACGTGAGGCGCAAAAATGACCTCGGCACCCAATAGTGCGGTGGCTCTCACATTTTCTACCACATTGTTATCGTAGCAAATCAGGATGCCACATTTCCAACCCAGCAGGTCGAAAACAACATACTCGTTGCCGGGACTAAGGTATTCACTAATAAATGGATGAAGCTTACGAAACTTAGCTATCACACCATCTTTTGTTGCACACACATAGGTGTTATATACTTTGTCCCCGTCAAGTTCCACAAGGCCAGCCAACACTGCTATGTTGTGTTTTCTGGAAATGTTTATCAACTGCTGACAGCTTGGGCCATTTGGAACTGCCTCAGCCAGGCTAAATACCTCATCCTTTGAAAGGTTCTTGAAAAACGTGTAGGCTGTCACCGACATTTCATGAAAGCTGATGACGTCAGCACCCCTGTCGCTGGCTGCTTTGGCGAGCTTGTCAATGACTGAGAGATTGTAAGCTTTGTCGCCATCCTTAGGTTGAAATTGGGCGACTGCAATCTTAATTGGCTTCTTTTCCATAAAAAATAAAGGGGCTTAGCGCCCCCTTTTTGTTAAAAATAATATCTTCTAAAAGCTTCAATGGCTTCGTACTCAGCCAGGCCAAGTAAATCGTAAATCCTTGCGGTGTCGTGGTTTCGGTCTTCAGCCCGCTGCCAGAACTCTCTGGCGTCGTTGCCAGGGAACACAGCAGCGTCCTTCTGCGACTGGTGTTTGAAGATGGCCTTTCGTTTCCTCATGAGTTCGTCAGGGCTAATTGGCACAGCCATGTCGATGTTCTCAATCTCCCATTCCTGCCATGCACCTCTGTAGAGCCAAACCCTGCAGTCATCCATCCACTTCTCACCTTTCATTCTGTCAACAGCCTGGAGAATGGCGTCAAGACATACCCTGTGCGTACCGTGCGGATCCGACAAGTCACCAGCGGCATAGATTTGGTGAGGCTTCACCTTGTCAAGCAGATCCATGATGAGCTTAATATCATCCTCGCCAATAGGCTTCTTTCTCACCTTGCCAGTTTCATAGAATGGCATGTCCAGAAAGTGCATTTGCTCATCAGGAATGCCGACATACCTGGCACCCGCTTTGGCCTCTGAACGCCTGATCAAGGCTTTGATCTTCATCACTTCTGGCGTGTCTACCTCTCCTGGCTTTTTCTTTTTCAAAGCTTCCTTCACTCCTTTATAGAGATCTGTTTCCTGAGGATTGGAATAGTTGAATTCTTTTCTCAAGTCACGGAAAAAGTCAGCAAAACGGATCACATCATCGTCGAACACCGCAATATTGCCAGATGTCTGGTAAGCTACATGAACCTCATGCCCCTGATCGACCAACCTGATAAACGTACCTCCCATACTGATTACATCGTCGTCGGGGTGTGGACTGAAGATGATGGCACGTTTTGTTGCAGGCATTGCCCTTTCTGGTCTGTGTGTATCGTCGGCATTAGGCTTTCCGCCAGGCCAACCTGTGATAGTGTGCTGCAGCTCGTTGAACAACCTGATGTTGATCTGGTAGGCGGGGCCATGCTCCGTGACCAAATCGCTCATGCCATGTTCTGCATAATCTCTGTCGGTGAGCTTGAGGACAGGCTTTTCCATCTTCTGGCAAAGCCAGATAATAGCCTTCTTCGATAAGTAATCATCCCAGGTAACCTCACCCACCAGCCATGGGGTTTTCACTCTTGTGAGCTCTGCTGAAGCAGAAATGTCGAGATAAAATTGGGTGTTTGAATGACGCTGGAGGTAAGTAGCAGGTACCTGCTCCGAAACTTCGCCCTCAATTGTTCTTGCTATAACTTTGGCTTTCCCTTCGCCCCAGGCCATCAGAATGATCTTCTTGGCTTTCATAATAGTGCCGACGCCCATGGTAATGGCATGGCGTGGGACGTTCTCCTGTGCAAAAAAGTCACTTGCGGCATCCACCCTTGTGATGTGGTCGAGGGTGATCATTCTTGTTGGAGAGGTTATTGAAGAACCTGGCTCGTTGAAACCGATGTGACCGGTGCGGCCGATGCCCAAAAGCTGTAGGTCAATACCGCCTACGCTGTCGATTTTCGCCTCATAGTTCCGGCAGTATTCGTAAACATCTTCCTTGGCCACAGTGCCATCAGGAATATTTACGTTAGCCATGTCGATGTCTACATGGTCAAACAGGTACTCCTTCATGAACCGCACATAGCTCTGCAACTCATTTGGTTGCATAGGAAAGTACTCATCCAGGTTGAATGTGATCACATTTTTGAAGCTGAGCCCCTCTTCCTTATGCATTCTTACCAACTGGTTATACACCTGCGTTGGTGTGGAACCTGTGGCAAGTCCCAGCACACACTTTTCTCCTTTGGCAGCTTTGGACTTGATCAGCTCAGCAATTTCCCTGGCCACGGTTAGCGATGCCAGCTGACTGGTAGGCAAAATCTCTGTGGGAATCCTCTCAAAACGTGTCAGTTCCTTTTTATCTACTGTTCTGATGTCAGGCACAGCGACGAAGTCGTATCCCTTGGCGGTTTTTGTTGTCATCTTGGTGTCGTTTGTTTCCAAATCTGTTGCAAGGTATAAAAAATGTGTGCGCACACAAAGCTATTTGAAAGCATTTTTTGTTTTTTCTCAATCTTCTGAACTTCTACTATCGTCGGCCCTATGGGCACCCCTTCACTCCCGCTCCGGCAAGGCCTTCTTTGCTGAGTGTTGCCCTTTATATTCAATTCTCCGGCGTGAGCCTTTCAAATTACTACTTCTGCGATTGAATTTTTGCTATTGTTGGAAATTTCATGAAATTTTAGACAAAAGCATACCACCAATCCAGTTCCCCTATGCATCTTCCTATTTTACTTACTATAGGTATAATTTTCGGTATAACTATCCTGGTTGTACTTGTATGTAATTATTTTAAAATCCCTTATCTCGTTGGTTTTTTGCTGACAGGCATCATTGTGAGCCCCACCACGTTCGGCATATTAAATGGGGCCACCGAGGTGGAGGTGTTTGCGGAGATTGGTGTTATTCTGCTTCTATTTTCGGTAGGGCTTGAGTTTTCAATCAAGAACCTCCTGAAAATTAAGAAATACGTACTGGTGGGAGGCACGCTTCAAGTGATATTCACAATTCTGCTTTCAACGCTTCTTTCGAAGCTATTCGGTGTTTCATGGAACCAGGCAGTATTTCTGGGGTTTATTGTCACTTGCAGCAGCACTGCCATAGTGATCAAACAGCTCCAGGACAGAATAGAAATTCCCACAAGCCACGGCAAGCTGATCCTTGCCATTCTGTTGTTTCAAGACATTGCCATCGTTCCCATGATGCTTTTGGTTCCTATCCTGTCGGGGCAGAGTAGCGATTGGGTCATGGACATAGCCATCCTGGTACTGAAACTTGGGGCGCTTTTAGCCGGGGCTGTGCTGGCTGCCCGATACCTGATACCACCGTTTCTGGCTACGGTGATGAAAACGAAAAGCCAGGAGGTTTTTCTGATCGCTACCATTTTTATTGTTTGCATGATAACCACGATCACTTCCTACCTAGGGCTTTCGCTGGCACTGGGTGCGTTTATAGCAGGATTGATTGTGGCTGAAACTGACTACAACAAACTGGCCATCAGCTGCTTTTTACCGTTCAGGTACGTCTTTATCAGCTTCTTTTTTATATCACTTGGTATGCTCCTCGATTATCGGGTCTTTCTTGAGAACCCTTTGCTTGTGATGATGGGTGTATTCCTAATTCTCATCGTCAAGTTTTTCGGTGGCTTCCTCGCTGGAAAATCGCTCCGTGTATCTACTAAAACGGCGATCATTTCTTCGCTCATGATCATGCAAATCGGAGAGTTTTCGTTTATCCTTGTGAAAGCTGGCTTCAATCAGGGATTGATTTCAGAAACGAACTTTAAAGTTTTCATTCCGGTTGCTATCATAACAATGGCTATTACTCCGCTGGTCATTCAAAATGCCGACAGACTTTCTAATATTTTTGCCAAAACCTCTTCCGTATGAGCGAAAAGCCAAAACTTTATGGTGCCGACTGGTGCCCAAAAACATCAGGGTTTCGTAATTACCTGCAAAGTGAGTGGGTAGACTTCGAATTTCTGGACATCGAAAAAGATGACAAGGCAATGGAGGAAGTGAAGGCGATGAACGGAGGGCAGGTAAAATTCCCGATGGTAGTAGTGGGCGACGATAAAATGAAAAACCCTCCCATAGAGAAACTACGGGAGAGCTTGAAAAGAAACAAGTTGGTCTGACACCTTGCCTGTCTGGCTTACTATTCGTATTTCAGATTGTCAACCGGATTTGATCTGGCAGCCTTAAAGGATTGGAAGCTGACGGTGACCAATCCAACCAGGATGACTATCAGGCTGGACACAACGAAAGTGCCCAAACTCAGGCCTACCCTGTAAGCAAAGTCGTTGAGCCAAAGATTCATGGCATACCAGGCCAATGGAATAGCAACAATTATGGCAATCACCAACAGCACGGAAAATTCGGTGAACAGCAGCCTCACCAGTGAGAACACCTCAGCACCCAGCACTTTGCGAATACCAAGCTCCTTCTTTCTCCTTTCGGCAGTGTAAGCCGAGAGTCCAAATAGTCCCAGACAACCTATAAAGATGGCTAACCCTGAAAAAACGGCGAAGATAGTGCCCAGCTGGCTCTCCGACCGGTACTTTGCTTCGAACGACTGGTTCAGGAACTGATATTCGAAAGGAATGCCCCCGGCCACCTGACTCCATGTTTCTTCCAGATCAGCCAGGGTCCTGGAAAGGTTGTCAGTCTTTAGTCTGACAGCCATGTGGTCAGCCGAGTATTTTGTAATGAACAGTAAAACAGGCACTACATTGTTTCTCAACGACTCGAAGTGAAAATCCTTTACCACGCCGAGAACGGTGAATTCCTTTTTACCTTGTATGCCGAAATCACCAAGCACCTTGATCTTTTGGCCATGTGCCTGGTCAATCCCAAACCTTTTCGCAGCCGTCTCATTGATTACAACCCCGGAAGAATCACTTGGCATTTGGATATCGAAGTCCCGCCCGCTGACAACCTCCATTTCAAAGGTCTTTAGGTAGTCAAAATCAACAGACCATACCTGGCACGAAACTGATTCTTCGATGCTGGTGGTGCCCTCCGGAAGAAACGGCTGGTCAGAACGGAAGTCACTCAGGGGATAAAAGGATGATATAGAAGTATTTACGACAGAAGCGTCCTTGGCTAGTTCGTTCCTGAGTACTTTGCTCTTGTCTCCAAGATTACCAACATTTTCAAGTATTATTACCTGTTCTCTATCAAAGCCCAGGTCCCGGTTTTGCGTGTAATTCAATTGACTGTACACCGTAAGTGACCCGATGATAAGGAACAACGAAGTGGCGAATTGAAAAACAACCAGCACATTTCGAAACCAGCTGGCTCTGCTACCTGCCTGGTAAGTACCCTTCAAAACTGCTGTGGGCTGATACTTCGACAGATAAAAGGCTGGATAAAGCCCCGCCAATACACCAATGGCAAACACCGAAGCAACGAGATAAACCCAAACAATTGGCTGATCGAGCAGGATGTGGCCGACTTCTTTTCCGCTGAAACTGTTGAAAAGCGGCAGCAACAATACGACGAGAAGAACAGCTACCACGGAAGCCAGAAAGGCGAACAGAATAGATTCAGTAAGAAATTGGCTAATGAGCTGCCCACGCACCGATCCGAGCACCTTTTTGACTCCCACCTCCTTGGCTCTCATGGCGGCTCTTGCTGTAGACAGGTTCATGAAATTGATGCAAGCAATGACCAGAATAAACAAAGCAATGGCGCTGAAAATGTAAACATACTCCATGCTTCCATTGGCTTCCACTTCAACGGCCAAATGTGAATTAAGGTGAATGTCGGCCACTGGTTGAAGGTAGTAGTTGATATGATCGCCACTTGCCATCATCTCATTAAAGTCCACACCCACCATTTCCTTGAGCTGCGGAGCGAAATATTTTTCATACACGGAGGCAAATTTCGCTTCAAGTCCTGTTTCGTCATTCTGGGGATTCAGTAAAAAGTAGGTGTAGTAGTTATTGCCCAGCCAAACATTGTCATTGCCTCGGTCATTTTCTATCGAAATTAAGAGCTCCGGGTGAAAATGGCTGTTTTCAGGCAAATCTTCATACACGCCCGAAACCTTTACAGTAAATCGGCCATCTATCTCTATTCTCTCTCCAACAGGATCAACGTCTCCGAATATTTTTTTGGCGGACGAATGGGACAAAACGATCGTGTTGGGTTCGGTAATGGCATCATCCAGGGAGCCGTATACTGTGGGAAACCCAAATATATCTAGCAGCCCCTGCGAAGCATAAAAGATGTTCTTTTGCTTATAAAAGGAATCTCCTCTTTTAACCAGGCCGGTGCCGTAGGTTCGCATTTTGCCAGCCATTTCAATTTCCGGGAAGTCTTTCTGGAACGACTCTGCCATGGGAGCAGGTGTAACAGGGAAATCGAATTGGTTGTTGCCAAACCTCAGGTCTGATGCCACCCTGTATATCCTTTTATAGTCGGGATGGAACTTGTCATAACTGAGCTCATCCATCACAAAAAGCATGATAAAAAGGCAGCTTGCCAACCCTATGGCGAGGCCGGAGATGTTCAGGAAAGAATAGAACCGGTAGCGGTTCAGGTTCCTGAGGGCAATCATTAAGTTGAAACGAATCATTGTTGTTGTATTTGAGTTTGACTTTAGCTTTTTTAATGCAAAAGGGCGCAGGAAGTTGATCACATGGTACCAATAGACGATACCCGCCTTCCTCTTTCCTTTCTGCTGATATATTCTGAAATAGTACTCGGCAAGATCACCCTGCACCTCTTCCAGCAACTCACCTTTACAGAAGAATTCCAGTAACCTGTCGGCCCAAATGGGTGGTCTTCCGATGTCTGGAGATGAATTGTTCATATTTTTCCAACATTCAAATCAGGCAGCTGGCTCCACAAATTGACCCGCACATCCTTTGACTCAATCAGTGCCTTTTTTCCCAAACCAGTCATTTGAAAAACTCTTTTTCGTCTTCCTCCCCGCTCTTGCGTTCCTTCTGTCATACCAGACTCCACGTATCCCTTTTCCTGCAGCCGGTTGAGCGTGGCGTGCACTGCGCCTATGGCAGCACTGCGGCCTGTTTGCTTTTCAAGTTCGTCTCTGATACCCAATCCATAGGCATCCTGGCCAAGCACCCCTACTATCAACAAGATGATTTCTTCAAACTCACCCAATACGTCGCCTTTCATAGTCACTCTATTTTGTAGAACTAATACGAAGGTAGGTAGTTATTTGTTCTACAAAAGAGAGTAAAAGAATAATTTTTATATAGAAAGAGATATTATAGCTTAGCGGAAACATCCTTTAAACAGAGTACAATGGTGGTTTTAGGCATTGATATTGGTGGCACAGGCATGAAGGCAGCTCCGGTGGATACAAGGACAGGCTCATTCATGGAAGATCGGTTCAGAATCCCTACACCCTCTCCAGCCACGCCAGACGCAATGATTGCCACAGTTAAAGCCATTGTTGAACACTTTGACTGGAAAGGCATCATTGGCATTGGTTTCCCGGCTGCCATTAAGAAAGAAATCGTGATGACCGCCTCCAATATCGACGAAAAGTGGATTGGCCTCAATGCGGGTAAGGCCTTCGAAATGGCCACTGGCTGCCCTACCCACCTCATCAACGACGTAGATGCAGCTGGACTGGCCGAAGTAAAGTTTGGTGCTGGCAAAAAGGAAAAGGGTTCTGTGATCATGGTGGCTGCGGGAACGGGTATCGGCACCTCCATCTTCTACAAGAAAAGGCTTTTCCCTAATACTGAGCTGGGATATATCATGGTGAACAACACTTTCGGGGAACACTATGCATCTGCCAGTGTGAAGGAAAAGCAAGAGCTTGACTGGGAAGTTTGGGGCAAAAGATTCAATGAATACCTCAAGAGGCTCGAATTTCTGCTGTGGCCTGATCTGATTGTCGTGGGCGGCGGCATCTCCAAAAAACACAAGGAATTTTTCAGGTACCTGGATCTTGACACCAAGGTGGTGCCTGCGAAGCTCAGGAACAATGCCGGTATTATTGGAGCAGCCCTCGCTGCAAAAAAAGAGTTGACCTGACACTTGTCAGAAAAACTGACAAAAGTCTTTTTCGCCTGTTGACCGATCTCATTTTCTGGTTGAGAGCCTCGTGGTAATTTTACCACGTAGACACCATAAACCAGACGAGTAATGAGCGAGATAACTGTACCGAAATCACCCATTAGTGATGCCGCAAGGTTTTTTCACCAAAGAAAAGGCCTCATTAGGTTTGAGGAAAAACCTGTCAGGTATTCAGTCAACCATCAGACTGAGAAAAAGAAGGGCGAAAAAAGGTACACAGTGACCGTTTCATAACCCTGGAGGATAATTATTTTAGATGCCATGGTTTAAGTGCCTAAGCCAACCGTTTGCATTAGAAAAGGACTTCATTTTTCATTTCAAGAATACTTCCCTCAAAGTTAGGCGCATACCTGCGGGCCCTCAAAAAACGATTGACATTGTATTCATCGTAAAGCTCGTTGCCGGGGTCAACGCTGCTGACCCGCACCTGGCCTGACGCATGGATGAACTTTTTGTCACCAATCCACATCCCCACGTGTACTACCCGTTCGTTTTTCTCCGGAGTAGCTGGTGTTCCAAAAAACAACAAATCGCCCACTTCCAATTGATCAAATGGCTGCTCGGATTGAACCGGCTGGCCAGCGTTCACCTGCTGCGAAGCGTCACGTGGAATCACCAGTCCATTCATGAAGTATACTGTCTTGGTAAAGCCGCTGCAATCCATTCCTTTCGTGGATGTGCCACCCCATAGATAGGGAGCGCCCATCAGTTGAAAAGCAATGTTTGCCAAATTCTCACCAGTGGGGTTTGCCTGTGCCAGCCAGCCTTCGACGGGCTTCGCTTCCTTCTTATTAACAAATGCCTCTCGTCCATCGGGATATTTCACCTGATAGAAATCTTTCCCTTCGCCCACCAGCTCCAGCACGCAACCCATTACAAGATCCGAAACCAGCTGAGCAGTTTCGCTGCCAGCTATGTATGAGAATCCGGCCACTCGGGTGTAAATGATTTTTTTGGCGTTTTTCCAGGTTTCGAAACCAGCCTTATCAAGCACCATAAGGCCGCCGTGGTCTACCCATGAAATATACTTGTCGGGCGTTTGTACCAGGTACCATTCGCCACTTTGCTTCAGCACGTTCAGGGGAGTGCCCAAAAGTGCCTGGGTGGCCAATTCGCCCGAGTGCCGGGGATCCGAACGGATATTAGCTACCGAGTTGTTGACCAACCCATAAATATTTCCTTCCAATGCCGACGATGGCAACAACTCAATGCTGTCGGTGACAGTCAGCCCACGGCCTTTTAGCGAATCGAGCAGTGCTGCTTTTGCCTCGGGTATATTTGTTTCACCAGTTAAAACGATCTTTGATCCTTCATTTCGTGATGCTACCTGAAACAAAGCCACCCGTTTATCAGGAGCAAATTGCAGCTTCATCTCGGCAATTTTTTCGTCTGCAAAAGATTCCTTCTGTTCTTCGCTGGCCGGCTCGCAACCTGCCACACACGCAGACAGCACAATTATGGTAAAGAATGGCTTGATATACTTTGTCATAGTTTCTGATGACCACTGTTTACACAGAATAGGTCTTCTAGTTGAATTCAAAAACGATTTTACGCATTAATCATATCAGCCACAATTTTTATAAAATCATTTAGTAGTTTTAGCTGACTACGATTAATTCAATACATGGATCACTACGGCTTTCTCTCGCTCCTCCCTCCTGTTATCGCCATTTTTCTCGCTATTCGCACCAAGCAGGTGTTTGTTGCGCTTGTTATAGGCATTTGGCTGGGCTACGTCATTCTGGCGGGGTGGAATCCTTTCATAGGGTCGCTGAATACTGTGCAGGCTATGGTGGACGTGTTCAAAGATGACGGAAATACCAGAACGGTGATCTTCACCTTGTTTATCGGTGCTCTGATTGCCTTCATTCAGCGGTCTGGCGGTGTGGAGGGCTTCATTGTTTATGTGAACAAAAAAATGGAGAGCGCTCACAAGGATAATGTAGAAAAAAAGAGCCTCTATGTGAGGCTGCTGGCGGGCATAACGGGGATGCTCATTTTCGTGGAGTCCAATATTTCAGTGCTTACTACAGGCACATTGTACAGACCACTCTTTGATCAGCTGAAAATTTCCAGGGAAAAGCTGGCCTATATATGCGACTCCAGCTCAGCGCCTTCATGCATTTTGATTCCGTTCAATGCCTGGGGAGCCTATATCATGGGCTTGCTTCTTATGCAAGGCTTTGAGCGGCCTTTTTCTACACTTTTTGCCTCGCTCCCATTTAACTTTTATCCATTGCTGGCCGTTGCTTTTCTTTTTTGGATCATCATTACCAACAAAGATTTTGGGCCGATGAAAAAGGCCGAAACCAGGGCTCGTGTGGAGGGCAAAGTAATTGCAGATGGCGCCACGCCGATGATATCAGAGGAGATTACCATCATAGCACCCATTGAGGGCAAGCCCCAGCGGGCCATCAATATGCTCGTGCCCATCGTGACCATGGTTGTGATGATGCCCATTTTTCTGGTTTATACTGGCTGGAGTAGTATCAACTGGTCGCAGCAGCCCGGCATGTTTGACGCCGTCTTCGAGGCCATAGGCGGTGGATCAGGCTCTGCCTCTGTTACCTATGCCGTGATCACTTCGCTGGCTGTGGCGGCTACCATGTATGGCCTGCAGGGCATCATGACCGGCAAAGAAATGATTAACCTGACGCTAAAAGGCATGAGCGGGATGATTTCCATGGCACTGCTCATGGTGCTGGCCTTTGCCATTGGAAGCCTTTGTAAGACATTAGGCACAGGTTTTTACGTTGCGGAAGTGACAAAAAGCTGGTTGTCGCCTGCGCTGGTGCCGGCCATCGTGTTTGCAGTGAGCTGTTTCATTGCTTTTTCTACAGGCACCTCCTGGGGCACTTTTGCGATTATGATCTCCATTGCTGTGCCCATGGCGCAGTCATTTGGAACCGATCCTCATGTAGCCATTGCTGCTGCATTGGGTGGCGGCGTATTCGGAGACCACTGCTCTCCCATTTCCGACACTACGATGATTTCGTCTATGGCATCTGCTTCTGACCACATCGACCATGTGCGAACCCAGATGCCCTATGCACTTGTGGCTGGTGGCATCACAGTGGTGCTGTACCTGATTGTGGGTTTTGTGACACTTTAAGGCCTGATAGACAGGTCAACTTTTTTTCCTCATTTCTCGTATTGGGTCATTTGTAACGCTAACCAGCTGTTCAAATGAGCTTTCATATACTTGAGATCAAATTCAACTTCAATGGCACCGAAGAGGCCATTTACCCAACAGTCATTCAATCGGGCAATGAATCCTTGCTCATCGACTGCGGCTACGAAGGCTTACTGCCGAAGCTGGAAGAGGCCTTGTGTGAGGTCAACCTTTCCTTCAATGAACTAACCGGCATTCTCATCACCCATCATGATATCGACCATATGGGAAGCCTTTTTGAAATAAAGGCGAAGTATCCACACTTGAAGGTTTGGTCTTCAGATCTGGAAGCGGGGTATATCGACGGCAGCAAAAAATCGCTTAGACTGATCCAGGCTGAAGACACCTATGATCAGCTCCCGGTGGCTTACAAAGAAGGTGCACGCTATTTTATTGACCAACTAAAGTGAATGAAAGCTGTTCCGGTGGATAAAGTCTTTGGGCTGAATAAAGAGGGTGAGTTGCTGGAAGGAGTTGAAGTAATTCATACGCCAGGTCACATGCCAGGCCACGTTTCCATCTACTTGACGCATCGCCAAACCCTGATAGCCGCAGATGCTGTAGTGGTGGAAAATGGAGAGCTGGAAATAGCCAACCCCCAATTCACCCTGGACATGCCAACGGCCCTTGCATCGGTTAAGAAGCTTGAACGACTAGCCATAGACAGGCTCGTCTGCTACCACGGCGGCTTGTTCGGCAGGGATGCCAGTTCTGCGCTTTTAAACCTTACAAAAAGGTATAAGGCAACGCAGGTGAAGGCGAATACAGTCTAATCGGCGTTATCAGGCTGTTACACTCATAGTCGACACTTTCCTCAACAACACAACAAGTTCTTCGATCTTTATCGGTTTGCTGATATAGTCGTCCATGCCTGCAGCAATGCAAATGTCGCTGTCGCCCTGCATAGCGTTTGCCGTCATGGCTACAATTGCGGGCTGGTCGCCAGGTAAGGCCCGTATTTGTTTGGTGGCCTCAAGGCCATCGAGCACAGGCATCTGCACGTCCATAAACACAAGGTCAAAGCCTCCGCTGCGAACAGCATCCACGGCGTCCTGTCCATTTTGAACGATTACCGGACTGTACCCCAGCTTGCTCAGCACTCTCTCGGCTAGTTTTTGATTGACCAGATTGTCCTCGGCAATTAGCACTTTGAGTGCGTGCTTTTTCGAAAACTCTGCGTTCAACTGGTTAGATGTTGCTGGCTCCTCTTTTGGTTTATGCGTTTTCCCCTTTAGCTGGTCAATAATCGCCTTATAAAGCTCACTTTGGCGAACTGGCTTCGTGAGCACTTCGGCAAACAGATCGATGTATGTCTTGTGATGATCGTTGCCCAAGGAACTCAAGAGGATAATGGGCGTATCCTTATGTAGCTTTTTCAAGCTTTTTGCCAGCGTCACTCCGTCCATTTCCGGCATATGCATATCTGTGATGATGAGGTCGAAAGCACCTTGTCGTTTCACCAGTTCGATAGCTTCGCTGCCCGATGTGGCGACTGAGGGTGCCAACTTCCACAGCCCAAGCTGGTTACTCAAAATTTTCAAATTGGTAGAGTTATCATCAATCACGAGCACCTTCTTTCCCTCCAAGCCTGCAACATTGAAATGCACGTAGGTTCGCAGCGCCTGCTGGCTTGTGCCAACAACTATGTTGAAGGAAAATACCGTACCAACACCAGGAGTACTTTGCACCTCAATTTTTCCACCCATCAGGCCCACCAGTCGCTCGCAGATCACCAGGCCAAGGCCGGTTCCCCCATACTCACGGGTGGTTGAGCTATCGACCTGCGAAAACGGCTTGAAAAGGCGTTCTATCTTGTCTTCATGAATTCCTATGCCAGTATCGCTCACATCAATTTGCAGTCCCAATGTGCCATTTGAGCCATGTCCCAGTTTTACATTCACGAAAATCTCTCCGTCTTTGGTGAATTTGATAGCATTGCTAACAAGGTTTACCAATACCTGTTTCAACCGGTGACTATCCCCAACTACTTGCGTAGGCACATTGTACCCAATCTGGTAGATGAGGTCCAGCCCGGCCAAAGTCGCTCTGTTTGCGAACATATCCAGCACTTCTTCGATACAGTTTCTCAGGTCAAAGTCTTTCTCTTCGAGCTCGATATTGCCTGATTCAATTTTTGAGAAGTCAAGTATGTCGTTGATAACGTTCAACAGGCCTTCACCACAAATCTTGATCGTTTCTGAATATTCCTTTTGTTCGTCGTCGAGGGAGGTTTCAGCCAGAAGAGAGGCCATTCCCAACACACCATTCAATGGTGTTCGAATTTCGTGACTCATAGTAGCCAGGAAAACGCTTTTGGCTTTGTTAGCTTTTTCTGCCTCCAACCTGGCCTCACGTTCCTGATTCGTGGATTTCTCCAGCTGTTTGGTTCTTTCCTCTACCTGCTTTTCGAGCCTAAATTTTTGACTTTTTACTCTTCCCATCTTAATCCGGTAGTAACCTACCAGAAGACCTGCCACAGCGAAGCTGGAAAATACTTTGAACCACCATGTAAGCCAAAATGGCGGCGATATCGATATTGCAAGGGATGCCTCATTTTGAGACCAATGACCTTCGTTGTCAAGACCCCGAACCCGGAAAATATAGTCGGCGGGATCTAGATTGGTGTACGTAACGGCATTTTTTTCACCAATCTCGATCCAGTCCTCATCAAAGCCCTCCAACATGTACATATACCGCTTTCGAGACGGTTTGGTGAAATTCAACGAAGCAAACTCGATACTAAAAACTGTCTGGTCGTGTCGGAGGAAAACCTCCGTGGCCTCACCGATGCTTATTTTTAAGCCCTCATCTGACAAACTATCGGTGCTGACGGCTAGCTCCTCATTGAACACTTTGAAGCTGGTGATTGCAATGGGAGGATCAAAGGCAGTATCAATAATACTGTCAGGCACGAATTGATTGAAGCCATCGTTGCCCCCAAAGTACATCGCTCCTGAGGTGGTTTTTAAAAATGCATGGTCTTTGAACTCCCCTTTGAGCAGGCCATCATTGGATGTGTAATTTTTGAATGTTTTGTTTGCTCTGTCAAATTTAGACAGTCCTTTATCAGTTCCGATCCACAGGTTATAATGGTTGTCTTCTAAGACACCGGCGACAATATTATTAAGCAGCCCGTCCCTTACCTGAAGAGCGCTGAAAGTATTTGTCTGTTTATCGAGAATATTGAGGCCATTATTGGTACTCAGCAGTATGTTGCCGCTGGAATCTTCCAACACGTTATAAATCACGTTGTTGCTTATCGACCCAGGGCCTTCTCCTTCTTTGAATACCGTAAAATTATCTGTGGCTGGGTTGAACTTATTGAGTCCACCACCCTGCGTGCCTATCCAGAAGTCACCCTCGCTATCCTCAAGAAAAGAAGTCACACTATTGGAGGATAAACTAGTTGAAACTTCAGGGTTGTTAAGATAATGCCTAAAACTTCCCTTCTCTCTTTGAAAAACGCTGACGCCCCCGCCGAAAGTGCCTACCCAAATATTTCCTTTTTTATCTTCATATATACGCCAAACGTTGTTGCTTTTGAGGCTTCCAGGTTTGGTTGGATCACTTTTATAGTGGGTAAACTTATTTGTGATACGGTCGTAGACTGTCAGGCCGTCGGCCCAGGTGCCAAACCAAAGCTTGCCTTCGTGGTCTTCCATAATGGTTAGCACATAGTCGCCGCATAAGCTATTGGGGTTGTTGCCGTCATGCCGATAGTGTGTGAAATTACCTGTAGCCGGATCGAAAAGATTGGCGCCACCTCCATCCGTACCTATCCAAACAAGCCCGTCAGCATCTTCCATCATACATAATACCTTGTCGCTGCTGAGGCTATTGGCAGACGGGTTGTATTGAAAGTGGTTAAATTTATTGAAATCGTTGTCGATATAATTAATTCCGCCATTGAATGTACCGATCCAAATCGTTCCCTTTGAGTCTTCAATGATACTCCATACCGAATTGCTCGTCAGGCTAAACTGACTGTCATTTTCTATATGATTTACAAAAGTCTTGCCCTTTGGGTCGTACACTGACACACCGCCGTTTTCAAGACCAATCCAGATATTTCCATTGGCATCTTCCTCCAGTGCATATATGCTTTCTGTTACTAAATCTCCTGGTGAATTCACTTTTCTAAAACTGGTTTCATTTTCTTTCATCAGGTTGAGCCCACCCTCTATAGCCCCTATCCAGATGTTTCCCTTCTCATCTTCCATGAGTACCCGAACAGAGTTGCTTGCAAGGGTGTTGGGATTGGCTGGATCATGCGTAAACTTTGTGAAAGATTTTCCGTTGGGGTTCAGCAAATAGAGGCCGTGGGCATAGGTTCCCACCCATACCCTGTCCTGGCTATCAACCATTACGGCTTCGACAGTCGATCCGCCCAGGCTTGTAGAGTCGCCTGGAATGTGAGCGAAATGTGTAAACGTTAGGGTGGTATTGTCAAAAAAGTCAAGAGTGCCATTTTCCATGCCGAGCCAAAGATTATCATCCTTATCGATCGCAAGCGTCTTTACCAGATTGCTGCTGATGCTGGTAGAGTCTGCGGCGCTATATTTGAACCGATAAAACCTACCCTTTCGCCGGTCGTACATACTTAAACCGCCTCCCCAGGTTGCTACCCAAATATTACCCTGGCTGTCTTCAACCAACTGTTGAATGTAGTTGCTTCCAATCGTCGTGCTGTCGTCAGGCTCTTCGGTGTACACGGTAAACTTGTAACCGTCGTACTTATTGAGTCCATCACGGGTACCAAACCAGAGAAACCCCCGGCTATCTTGCAAAATGGAAATAACGTGACTGTGTGAAAGGCCATTGTCGGATCCGAAATGTTCGAACTTCAGGCGCTGATTTTGGGCCGCAACAGTAAAAACAAGTGCTAGTAACAAAAGAATTGACAATAAGACCGCAGCAATGCGCTGTTTCCGGATGTCTGCAAGGTTTTTCATAAGAGAGTGTTGGGTAAAATTTCTGGTCAATGGTCTCGCAATAGATTGCGGCTATCTCATGGCGATCTCAGCTTCGATGTCTATGACCAATTGAAGAAGGGCGGCGCTCAGCCTGGATGTATACTGGGCGATCAGCAGTGGATGCTGGGCGTAAAATGCGTCCTTGACCTTCTCAATCAGGGTATTGACGTGGTGATCGTCAATCATATCGATGCTTACCGTCACCTTATGGCAAACGGTAGAGAATGCTGCCAAATCTCCAGTTTGCAATGATTCCTGTAAGGCGATATGAAGCTCTTTAACATTGTCAATAAGGAGAAGACATAGTTCTTTTTTAAACTCCTGATCATCGTCAGTGTAACTGGAGAAGTCGATATTCAGTGGCTTTGGCTGTTCGAGAGTTACTGCTGTATTCATATCATTTAATTTAAGAGCGTCATACTAATAGAAGCTGACACAATGAGACGAAAAACTTTAGCAGCCACTTCATCTGAATATGTCCAACTTATATGAACGTAAATTTACGGGCAGCTCAACGGGCAATTTTGGGTTTACCATGTAGTTTCTTACATCCGTAGTTAAATCGCCGTTATAGGAAAAATTGCAGAGTATCAGTGAAATACAAGAGATTTTGGCATGATTAGCGTTGTCGGGCACCCTTAGGTAATCCTACCCTGTCGTTATAAACTTTCAAATGGGGATAGAAAGGTTACATGGTTTTGGGATTCTATAATTCCAGCAAATTGCCTGAAGACAAAAAAAACTGCCTCTTTCGAGGCAGCTCCACTCTATAAACTCACTGGGTAATTAGTATTTAGCAGGCTTGTTTGGGCCTGGCAGGGACTTCTGAATGAAATCCCTGATATCGTCATTGGAAGTGACCAAATCTTCGGCTCTGAGATACATCATGTGGCCGCTTCTGTAGCCCTCCCACCGCAATCTGTCTTTTAGCTTACCACTGGGATCCATCTGCCACATCGAATACTTGGCGTTGAAGTAGTCGGTGCCACCATCATAATAACCTGACTGGATCATTACGTGCATGTAAGGGTTCTGAGCCATGGCCTGGCGCAGGTTCTCGCCGGTTTGATCGCCACTTCTGTCCCATGGGTGCACTGGCCCGAAAAGGTTGTATTGCAAATCAGTTTTGAAATTGAGCACGTCTCTCAAGTAATAGTTGATTGCCGGAGCAAACTCGTGGTTCCACATGGTCAGCGCAGGGTCGTAGTCACGACTGTCACCTGCATCTTGTCTGTCAATGCCTTTGTAGCGGCTGTCGAGCCTGCCCACAGTCATTCCCTGATCTCTAAGCAGCTCCTTCCAGTAAAAGTTGGTAGGTATCGCCAAATTGTGTTGTAGCAACACAGACTCCTTTATGCCTGAGTATCTCGACATTTTGGCCGCCACCTCTTTCCTTTTGGCTTCACTGATAAACCCACCTCTCGTCATGGCTGGAATCACTTCGTCGATGGTGTACTCCTCTACTTCAGGCAAAATCTCATCAAGGTCTTTGGCTTGCAAATCAGCGGGAAGCATTTTATGGTACCAGGCTGTAGCAGCATAGTAAGGCAGGTACAATGCATCATGCACAGGGCCGTCACGGTCAATTCCAAGGCCAGTAGGTGATACAAGGATTACTCCGTTAAAGTACATCCAATGTGCATTTTGCAGCTCCAGTGCCAAGCCTGAAACCCTGGTGGTGCCGTAGCTTTCCCCAATGATGTATTTGGGCGATGACCACCTGCTTACTCTGGATACAAACACATCCAGCCAGTCAGCCAGGTATTTGATGTCGGCATTCACGCCAAAAAAGACAGACTTCTCCGCTTTTGGATCCAGGATGCGGGAAAAGCCTGTGTTCACAGGGTCGATATAAATGATATCGGCAACATCCAGAATGGAATTCGGGTTCTCCTTCACACCATATGGCTGCAACGGGTAGCCCTCGCTATCGATATTTAATACTCTCGGGCCGGTGTAGGCAATGTGCATCCATACCGACGCTGAGCCGGGTCCACCGTTGAACGAAATCACAAGCGGTCTGTTGGCCTTGTTCGTGATGTCGGTCCTTTCATAATAGGTATAAAACATGGAGGCTATTACCTTGCCATCCTCATTCCATACCGGCTGCGTGCCTGCTGTGGCTTTGTAGGGGATTTTCTTGCCTTTGATCGTCACCTCATGTATGGTAGTGATTGCTGACTCAGCTGGCAAGGTTCTTTCTGGCATCGCTGTCGCTTTCTCCTGCGCTCTGACCACGGAAGAGGCACAGAAGACCAGCAGCAAACTTCTTAAAAGTATCTTTTTCATCATGATTGGTATATGTCAGTTGATTTGAACCTGAGAAAAGTAGGGAAATATGAAATTCGTTCGTTGCGAATCTTGATAGAAATCTCATTGAGATGTTGAGTGGTAGCCACTGGTGGAAGAATGTGCACCAGGTGGTAAAAAAATGAAGCTGTCTCAAAAGCTCAGACGTTGACCCTGAGCCTATGAGACAGCCTTTCTCCGTTTTCGTCAGTTTCTACCTTTTACTGTTTATATCTACCATTCCACTGTAATCGGCCTTGATTTTACTCAGCAGATCCGACAACTCCTCATACCTGTCGTAAGCATCTTTGCCGGGCATCTGGTCGGCCCTGTTCAACATGAAAGAAAGGTACCGGATTTGATCCACCAGCATCGGCTGCATGTATATTCCTTCCGGGGTAGTTACCTGATCCTGAAGCGCCTGAAGAGCCATCAATTTCTTCCGGGCATTCCCTGACTTGTTTCCTTCCAGGGCCTTCACAGCCTGCTTAATATCATCTTCCAAATGGCTAGCCTCTGACAATAAGTCTCTTACCTGCAGCGCCAGCTTTTCCTGAGCCAGCAGCTCTTCCTGCGTAACACCAGCATCAGCAGCTTTCGGGTCAATCAGCACATCGAAGCTTTCACTAAAGGTGTTACCACCAATGGTAAACTTAGCCGTATAAGTTCCGGGAGATACCATGGGGCCGTTGCTGAACGCCCTGCGAGCATCGGCACTCCAGGCTCCCATGTGAGTCAGGTCCCAGTTGAAGCGGTTGCTGCCAGCCTTGTTAGGCAGTCCTGGCTTCCCTCCTTTGGTGAAGAAGCCTGTGGCCATATCTGTGCTTCCCTTGTCACCTTTAGGCCTGGTGGCACTGGTAAAAGAGCTGATGATATTACCGTCCCTATCCGTTATTTCCAAAATAATGTCCGACTCTGATTTGTCTTTAAGATAATAATCGATGGTGACAGCAGCGTCGGGATACTCGGGGTACTTCCCTTCTCCGTTATATCTGTAGCGGAACCGATGAGCTGTTTCGGGTTTGAACAAATGAGCGCCCTTAGATGACACGGTCTTGATCGAATGCAGTGCACTTATATTGTCCATTATGTAGAATCCCCTGCCCATAGTGGAAAGTATCAGATCGTTGCGAAACACCTTGATGTCGGTAATGGGAGTAACTGGCAGGTTTTGCTGAAACGATTCCCAATTGGCGCCATCATCGAAGGAGATGTACAACCCGAACTCTGTGCCGGCATAAAGTACTCCTTCTTTTTCGGGGTCTTCCCGGATCGTTCTTGTTGGTTGATCGTCGGGAATGCCATTGATGATGGCTGTCCAGTTAGCGCCGTAGTCTGTAGTTTTGAAAAGGTAAGGCTTCCAGTCACCCAGCTGATAGCGAAGCACAGCCACGTACGCCTTTCCTTCCTGATGCGGTGAAGGCTCCACACAGTCAACCCTGCCGCCCTTTGGCATTTTTGGTGTCACGTTGGCCCAGGTTTTGCCTCCGTCTTTGGTTACGTGCACAGGGCCATCGTTGGCGCCCACCCAGATCAAACCTTCCTTCATGCGTGACTCATTGATATCGTAAATAGTGCTGTAGTATTCTTCTCCCGTAACGTCACGGGTTATAGGGCTTCCTGAAATCACCTGCTTGTCTGTTTCGAAAGCTGTGAGGTCGGGTGAAATGATTTCCCATGTTTTACCATCATCCACCGTCTTGTGTAAATACTGCGAACCATGATAAACCACTCCCGGCGTGTGGAATGAAGCGTGAACCGGGGCTACCCGCTGAAACCTGAATTTAAGGTCTTTTGGGTTGTGCCCGTAAATATTTGAAGCGCCAACGTAATATTGCTTTTCTTGCCCTGTGCGTTTATCATACACACCGAAGCGGCCTTTACAATTCGAATAAATAATGTTGGGATCACCAGGTTTTGGCACTGCCGGGCCTGTTTCGCAACCTCCAACTGCCATCCAGTAGCCTACAGCCCCTGACGGGTGATCATAAGGTGGAGCGCTGGGCACTGCTATCGTTGAGTTGTCCTGCTGACCGGCGTATAGCCAATAAGGGTACTGATCATCGACTTCTACCTGGTAGAGCTCGGCTGTTGGCTGATTGTTTTGTGTTGACCAGGAGATGCCGCCATTGAGCGTTACATTGGCCCCTCCGTCATTGGACTGTATCCAAATCATCGAGTCATTTGGGTTGATCCAAAGGTCGTGATTGTCACCATGAGGTGGATTCAGCCTTGTCCAGGTTTTACCTCCATCCCTGGACCTAATGCCCGGGTTGGCCTGAGAGAATACGTCGGATGCATTGAGCGGATTCACATCCACATTGGTATAATAAAACGGTCTGTTGACCAGGTCTTCGTTGTCGCTTACATGGACGAAAGATTCCCCCTGATCGTCGGAGCGATAAAGCCCCTGCTCCTTTACTGGTGCTTCTACAATGGCATAGAGGCGAAGTGGATCAGCTGCACTCACTCCAAGGTCTATTTTTCCAATAAGCCCTTTTGGAAGCCCTTTCGTCTTCTTCTCCCAGGTTTTTCCGCCGTCTTTCGACTTGTATATTCCACCTTCCTGGTATCCCCCACTGATGATTGTCCAGGGTGTTCTTTTGAACCTGTACATTGCTGCATATACGATATTTGGGTTATTGGGCGCAAACTCAAGGTCCACTGCTCCTACTGAGTCGGAATCATAAAGCACCTTGTCCCAGGTAGTCCCTCCGTCAGTCGTTTTGTAAACGCCCCGCTCTTCATTGTTTTGAAAAGCCTGCCCCATGGCTGCCACAAAAACAGTTTTCGGATCAGTTGGGTGAATTTCCACGGCACCAATTTGCCCCACTTTTTCAAGGCCGAGATGAATCCATGTTTTCCCTGCATCGGTTGACTTGTAAACACCTTTCCCCGTGATCACATTTGAGCGAATACCGTCTGTACCTGTACCCACGTAAATGATGTTCGGATCGGTGGCCGCTACCCTGATGGCACCAATCGAGCCAGTGGCAAAATACCCGTCCGATATGTTTTTCCAATTGATCCCATAGTCGGTAGTCTTCCAAACGCCACCACCAGTTGCCCCCATATAAAATGTGCCTGGCTCGCTCGGGACACCTGTTACCGTGGTTACACGACCACCCCGGGTTGGCCCAACATTTCGAAACTGAAAAGCCTGGTAGATCTGTTTTTCGGATGGCTGAGCGTGCAAAGGAAAATTAGCCAGAATAGCCAGCAGAACGGCTCCGAAGGCATTTAGGAGGGCACTTTTTTTCATGAGTAAGGTTGCTTGTTCTTATGCCCCGAAGTTAGAAAAGTTGGTTCACAGGGTTAAGCCGTTTGTATAAAACTGGCTTAATACGAAACTTATGAACAGGTCAAGACTGCTAACTCTGCTCCTCCACAGTCTTCTTTCCCGACGACTTTTTACCAATGCTTCTGGTAAGCTTAGACACATGGCCCTGAACTAATCGATCGACTTTTTCTCCTTTTCCAGACAACTTACTTCTCATAAAACTTTCAAGCGGCATTAAACAAAAAGCCACCGCTACCTGTAAAAAGAAGGACAACACTGGCGATGAGTTCGTCTCAAAATTTGCCTCTACAATCGTCTGGATAAACTCAATAATCATGATGATGGTGAGGAACGTGAGCAAACGATTAAGCACCAGCACAACCATACTGTTGCTTTTGGTAAGCCTCGAACTCAAAAACAGCAGCATAGCGAAAAACAGAAACTCGGCGGCATAAAACCAAGGCCGTTGCCAATACGGCGGCACAACGGTAAAGAAAATAGACTCAAGCGGCTTCACAACACCAAAGCTATTGCGGGTTTCTACCTGTAGCTCATACTTATCGGACGGCAAATACGAGAACTGAATCGTATTGTTATTGGGCGACCACTCCGACCATTGCTCATTCAATCCAAGCAGTCGGTACCTGTACTCAATCTTAAGGATACCGGAATATTCTGTTTGATGGTAGAAAAAGCTCAGCGAGCTGTTCTCCTGTTCCACCCGCAATTTGGTTCCTATCGGAAGTAATTGATTATTGACCGACCTGATGTGCTTCAGGAATGGATTATAGTTGGCTTCAAAAGCCTTGTTGTGGTCAATGCGATAGAAATTGTTATCAGCGGTCACCACCCACAAATCACCCTCTTTTTCAAAATCAATTGAAACAATGTGGTCAAATAGGTTGAGAAAAGTAAAGGCACTATTGGCGTCGGTTTTGGGGCCCATTTTATGCCAAAATCTTCCGTCAGAGACGAGCAAGTGGCCGGCGGAGCTTATATAGCGGCTGGGCTCCGACATCCCGAGCCAGTCAAATTTCTCAAGCCCGTCACCAGCTAGTTTGAAAAAGCCTTTTGCATGCATAAATACCACGCCAAGGTTGGCGTCGTCGATGCCTATTACGGGGTCAAGGTAGTCGTTCTTAATGGGAACCTCCCCCGCTTCGACAAGCATATTATTCTCAATCTTAGCCCAATAGAGCTTCTGCGACGTACAAAGCCAGATTTTGCCAGTTCTGTCTTTGAAAATGAACTGGATAAAATCATCTACATTCTCAAGTAACGTGGTTTCTTTCCATTTTCCAGCTTCGTTCACAACCGTTAGCAACCCGCCCCGGTATGTTGATATAAGAATAAGGTTCTGGATAGGGTCATAAAATACCCTTCTCACCGCTTCGGAATATATTTGAACTGCTTCGTCTTCTTTGACAATAAACACTCCTGCCAGTCCGGCTGCCATCATTTCATCATCGTTAATGGGCACCAGTTGGTTGATCCGGCCTTCTACTCCCTTTATTTTCTTATAAACATAAGTGATGCTTTGCAACTCCTTCTTCACCCTCCTTACCATGACCGGCTCAGCAGTAGCAGTCTTCTTTTTTCCTCCAATTTGACTTCTGGCCTTGCTGATGGCAGTAGCGACAACGGCTTTCTTAGGTGCCTCCGGTTCTTCTTTCTTCTCTTCCGTGGCTTCCTCCCCTTTATTCTTTTTCAAAAAAGAAAACAAGCCGCCCTTTTTCTTTTTATCGTCCTCTGGTGCTTCCTCAGTAACAGGCTCCTTTGTCGTCTCTTCTACTTTGTCATCTTTTTTATTGAAACGCAAAAATGAAAAAAGGCCGTCGCCATCCTTTTTGTCTTCTTTTCTGTCATCTGCAACGGTTAGCTGCGTGTCGGGATTCTTTTTTATATAGTAGACGATCTCATCAAAGTTCTTGACCTGATCCAGATAAAAGAGCCCCAGGTTGGTGCCGGCAAATACTCTTCCGTCAAAATGCCGCGAAGTATACAGCGTGCCATCAAGCCCCGGGTAGTAGTTGTATGACTTGAAGGGAATGTTTGGAGACACCCTGGTGTATCCATAGGGATGCGCTACCCACAGCCCGGTGTCTTTGTCCCTGAACAATGTCTGGGTTTCATTGTCGGGCAGTCCGGTATGAAAGTTGACGATCTGATCCAGCTTTCTCCCCTTCGCATCAACAAACACAACCCCTCCTCTTAAGGTGCCCACCGCCACGAGGTCATCACTCATCCAGGTCAAAGAAAGAATCCTTGCTTCATCCAAATATCCCTCATCGTCGAGTTTCAGCGGCACTAGCTGACCGCCAACAATCTGGAAAAGTTCGTTTTTTCTATTGGCACCAATCCATTGGTTGCCCGCCGACTTACTCCACTGCAACCAGGGGCCTTTCTCTACAAATCTCGGAGGTAGCACGCCCTGCCCTCTGATAAGAAAGGTGGTGTCCGCATTGAAAGCAACAAGCTTTGCGTCAAAAACACCAATTTGTGTGACAGGTAGCGACGTAGCTATTTTTTCCAGTTTTTTTGACGACGGACTATAAGAAAAAGCACTTTTTCCGTCGGTCATCACGAGCTCTTCACCATAACTAATGAGCTGTGTCATTGAGGACAGTTTGCTTAAAGAGTCGCCCAAATTTTTGAACGCAAGATTTCCAAAACCGTCAGTAGTGAGCATGCCAAAGCCATATGTACCTGCCAGGTAAATGACAGAGTCGTTGAGCGAGATAGAAAAAGTTGGCCCAGGGGTTTCTATCAAGTCCCAGCTGGTGCCATCAAATTGCAAAAGCCCCTGTCTGTTGGCAAAGTAAAGTCGGCCAAAATCATCTTGCTGGATACTATAATTGATTTGATCCCGTTTGTTTGCTATGGGAGTAAAATGAGTTTGGTAGTAGTAGCCTGATTGGGCTACCGCCGTAGTAGCAATTGAAAGAAATAGAAGCAGGCCAACAAGTAAACGTCTCATATGGGATCAAGGTCGAACCGTTAAATTACAGAATTTCGCAATGCTACGTAACTGCGAACGATTAAGAAGTTGTGAATACTTTTTGAAAGGCAGTATTGGGACTTCGGACTTATTTGAATACCAGCTGAAGCCACCCGTAAAACTCCATTAGCCACGCCACCCCCACATGAAGAACCACCCCACCCCATATGTTCCGGCTGTTAAGGGAAATAATGCCTAAAACATAGCCACCAATAGCTGAGCTTATAGCTTCCGTCATTGGCTTGCCAAAGTGCAGAAAAACATAAGACGGCACCATAACAAGCACGGCATAATTCCCAAAATACCGGTAGAATGCCAGCACCAGCAGACCCCTGTAGAATAGCTCAACCGACACGAAATCACTCCCGTATGCTATTTCATAAATAAGCAGAGGCCACCATTGACTAATCCCAAGCTCAGTCGCCAGCTCTGGCCCTTTGGTGCGCATGTAGCGGGGATAGTAAGCCTGCAAGTCCTGAAAAAAAGACGCAAGGCCGATTACCACCACCATACCCATAAACATCAGTGCATAAGGCTTCCAGTCCCAGTGAGTAGAGCGTAATCCGTAAAACGATTTGTATTTCTCCTTTTCAAAAAGCAAATAAAGGATCACCACGGGCAGCAAAACATTAACAAGGCTATCTGCCTTTCTAAATGTGTAGCTGGCAAAATAGTATTCGTTGCCATTCAGCCCGGCGACCAATCCATCAAATGGTTTCCAGTATTGCGACAAGCCCGACACTGCAAACACCAGGGCGGCCCGCAACCAAAAGCCAATGTCTTTTACCCATGACTTTTCTCCTTTAAAATAATAAACAAGAAGGGCTGCAACCACAAAAGGAAACATATTGAAGGCAGCAACAAGCAGCCACCGGAGAGCAGGGCTATGCCCTTTGATGATATAGTCATCGTAAAACCCGAGAGAAAAATTGAAGCCAACACTTACACCTATAAAGAGCACAAGGCTCAGGTAAAGACCTGGATGGAAATTAGCCTTTTGAAAATCGATTAGCTGACGAATGAGTGCTTTCATATTAGAATCTATAGCTAATTTTAGCCCGCATATATCGGTGGTTTTCAGCTCCTTTCACTTCTCTGGACGTAGTTTTAAATGACAACTCGAAGTCAGCCTTTTTGTAAGCCAACACAGCGCCGTAGGTTTGACGCAAAACCGCTTTTTCCGAGCTTTCATGGTACATGCTCTCCGGTCCGATAAAGTTACCATCAATGGTGGCATTATAAAGCACGTAACTTCCCTGCCAGCATGCCACCAGGTACCACTCAATGAGCTTGCCACTCCCCTTTGCTGTATTCAAAAGACTGTTAGTTAAATGGCTTTGGTTCAAACTCCCTGGCAAGCCATACCTTACTACCACCTCCTGCGACACCTGATTGATCACTGTGCCTGCCGACATCGATGTGGAGCTCACCAAGTCAAACTTTTCACTAAACGCCCATTGCTTTAAATAGGAAGGTGTCAAAGTCAACACCGGCGTATTGTTAATCTGGTAATCCCAACCCCTGGGAAGCCGTATGCCCAGGCTGCCGTGCCACCACCGCATCAGCTCTGCTGTTTTAATCGCCGGACCAAGCCAACCCACATCCGCTTTCATGGTAAAAGCACTTGATGGTCTGAGATAATTCAGTTGAACTCCCAGGGTAGCCATCCCGGCATAAGGTCGGTCAAGCTGCTCTAACTTGTCCCACAGGATGTTTTTGGGCGTGTAGATGTAATGAGAGAAAACAATATCGGAAGAGTATTTGCTACCTTCTTTTGGGTGGCTGAAAGGTAGTCGGCTCCTCAAACTACTGTAGGATCCAAATATGCCACTTGAGTAGTACCGGTCATAACTAGTGAAGAAGTATGCATCGTTGTCAACGGTGAGCTGAACCTGTCTCACAAACGTGCTATCCGAACCGCTTCCAGTGACGACATGGCCCCCCCACGCCCACCCCTGAAACCCAAACACTAAACATAAAAGAAAATTGATCTTTCGGGCCATCAAAAAGCTACTTTCAGGGCGTTCTTTTTTTGAAGGGCTGAAGTTAAACTATTTTTCAGATACGGTCATCCCATGCATTGGGCAACTTCCGAAGCCGTGAGCACAAAAAATGGGTAGAAAAGCAAAGCCCCGATAATTATCGGGGCATGCTTAGTATATGAGTATTAGCACAGTAATGCCTAAATATCGAATAAAATTTGAATAAATCTTAATATTACCGTATTAAGGATTATGCCTCATCACATATATTTAACTAAAATAGTTCGGTGATCTATCAACAGCCTACCTGTTAAAACACCCCTACTTCTTCAAAAAAACTATCCTCAAACTTAGTCCGATTGCTTTACCAAACTTTGAGGCACACTTACTTACTCATATACTACATTTTCTCATCAAGCTTTACCTCCTGAAGATCTGACTTACTCACCTTTCTATTGAAAGAGGCGATGTCTTTTTCGAGGATGGTCTTGTAAGTAGCCATGTGCCCATCGAGCTCTCCTTTCAAAAGGTCAAATACCTCGTAAGAGCCCTTGGTCGGTTTCCCGTCGCCACTTTCTACGCTCTTTCTAAGGTAGGCCAGCCTGTTGTTCAACCTTATCGGGAAGTTCAATGGATCTTGCGAACTCTGATTTTTAACCTGATAAAGCGCTTCCTCAACGGTAGAAAGCTTCGACAAAAGTACCTCGGCATCCTTTTTTAAACCCTTGTTCTGCATCACTAGTGTGTCGATTTGGGCTTTCAACAAACGAATGTCTTTTACAGTCTGATTGGCCATGGAGGTAGCATTTTTTATCTTCATAGCCAGCTCAAACTGCTCTTTCACATCTGCTTCTGTCACTCCTGTAATCCTGGGGTCAAGCGCTACCTCAATTTCTCTGGTTTGCACTTCTCCGTTCACAGCTACACTCACGGTATACTTTCCCGGAGGCGCATAAGGGCCTAACTGTGGTCTGGCAGACCAGATAATCATCCCCTCAAAGTCTACAGCACCGGGATATCTTAAGTTCCACTCGTATTTATTGAGTCCCTGAGCGGTAGTCGGGGCCGTAGGCAGGCTGCCATACCAGCTCGCTGCTTCGTCTTCATCCTTCCTGGGCTCCGGCAAAGTCCCTTTTTCCTCCAAAATCACAGTTCCATTAGCATCTTTTATGGTAATAACTACCTCATCGGCCTGCTCTGGCAGGAAGTAGCTGATTGTAGCACTTTCCACTCGTCTAACAGCCCTGTCAGGCTCAAAAAGTGTATAGTTGGGATTGCCAGAAAGTTTGGCATACTCTCTCAGCGGCCCAATATCATCCAAAATATAGACCGAGCGACCATGGGTGCCCGCCACCAAATCTCTATCGGTCACCATCAAATCGGCAATTTGTGTGTCCGGCATGTTCAGCTGCAGGGCATTCCAATTGGCGCCATCATCAAACGATACCCAAACGGTGTGCTCTCCACCTGCATACAGCAAGCCTGGCACTTTGATGTCCTCCCTGATAGTATGCAGGTAATCATCGGATCTGATGCCACTGATTATTTTTGTCCATGTCTTGCCATAATCGTGCGTTTTCCACAAGTACGGAGCCCTGTCATCCATTTGATAGCGTTTTGCAGCCACATATGCAGTGCCTGGGTGATGACGTGAAGCGTCGATGATACTTACCCTTGTGTCCTTTGGCATATCGGGTGGCGTAATATTGCTCCAGGTCTTCCCAAAGTCTCTCGTAATATGCACCAGGCCATCATCTGAGCCAGCCCAAATTGTGTTGACATCATGGTAGCTGGGTGCCAATGCAAACACGGTCGCATAAATCTCAGGCCCGTTCATATCCATGGTGAGTGCTCCACCTGACATACCCAGGGTAGCTGGGTCGGCATAAGTCAAATCTGGGCTTATTTTCTGCCACGACTGCCCTTCATCGGCCGACACCCACACATGCTGAGAGCATGTAAAAAGGAGGTTGTTGTCCACCGGAGAGAATACAATAGGAAATGTCCACTGCCAGCGCTCAGGCAATGATGATGAAGGCTCGCCTGAAAAGAAGCGTGGATACACCTGCACATCTCTCTCGTGGCCTGTTGCTCTGTTATAACGTGTTAACAGTGCTCCCTGGCTTCCGGCGTAGAATATATCAGGGTTCTTAGGATCCTGAGCAATGTAGCCGCTCTCCCCACCACCTGGCGAATAGTAGTACTCTGTTTTCGGCCCCCTGGCAGTCATAAAATCCCAACCATCACTTGGAATACACATCGTGGAATTGTCCTGCTGAGCTCCACAAATGTGATATGGAAAGTCGTTGGTGACCATGATGTGATAAAACTGAGCCGTTGGGAAGTCCAGGTCGGTCCAGGTTTTACCACCGTTGACCGATACAGTACCACCACCATCATTGGAAGCGATCATGCGCATGGGATCGTTGGGATCAATCCAGAGATCGTGGTTGTCACCATGTGGCGGCCTGATTGTGACGTCAAACTTTTCACCACCATCGGTAGATTTGTAAAAGCCCACGTTTAACCCATATACCGTATTCTCGTCTTTTGGATCAGCGTAAATACGGCTGTAGTAAAACGCTCTTTGCCTGAGCTTGCGTTCGTCGTTCACCTGCTTCCAGGTTTTGCCAGCGTCGTCAGAGCGAAACACCCCGCCGTCGTTGGCTTCAACAACTGCCCAAAGCCTGTTTGGATTAGCAGGCGAAACTGTCACGCCAATTTTACCGACAGGCCCTTTCGGCAACCCGGGGTTCCTGGTGAGCTCTGTCCATGTGTCGCCACCGTCAATTGACTTATAAAGGCCGCAATCGGGGCCACCACCCCACATTTTGTAGGGCTTGCGGTATACTTGCCAAATAGTGGCATAAACTACCTTCGGGTTTGTCCTGTCAATGATGATATCAACGCCGCCTGCCTTATCGCTTTTGTAAAGCACTTTTTTCCAGCTTTTACCCCCGTCGGTTGTTCTGAAAATGCCTCTTTCTTCATTATTGCCGTAGGGATGCCCGAGTGCGGCCACAAACACGATATCAGGATTCGTTGGGTCAACCCGCACCCTGGCAATCGCCTGGGTTTCTTTCAAACCTATGTTTTCCCAGGTTTTGCCAGCATCTACCGACTTGTAAACACCGTCTCCCTGCATGATATTACCTCTAAACTGGGTTTCGCCGGTTCCTATATACACAATGTCGGGATTGGTTTCCGACACGGCCACGGCACCCACCGATGAGCTTGTCAGCTGCCCGTCGGTTACTGGTTTCCAGGTAGTGCCACCATCAACAGTTTTCCAGAGGCCACCACCTACTGCCCCAAAGTAGTATTCGTTGGGTCGGGACGGACTTCCTGACGCTCCCAGCGACCTTCCTCCCCTGCTAGGCCCTACATTTCTCCATTCAAAGGCCTTAGTTAGCAAAGTATCAAGGGTAGTAATAGGCTTCGTGGGATAGCCCTCGGGCAATTGTCTCGCTTTCACTGCAAACGAGAGCAAAATGCCCGCAACAAGTAAATAGTATCTGTTTAACTTCATATAATAATTGATAAATTGAACGATAGGGTAATATAGGGAGCGAACCAGTTCACAGGAAGCCGCTAATGGAAAAGCCTTTAAGACCTTGAAAAATCAGCCGTTGTTTGCTATTTCAAAGCAGGATTGACCCAAAGGTGGCTGAACCAATGCCAATGACCATCGGTGTCTTTTATGGTAAGGGTATAAAGGGTTCTCCTGCTTCTCAGAGCGCTGCCTGGTTTTACGGTGACCTCTATTTTGTCGCCACTCATTTTCTTCTCCAGTACACATGATCCTCCCTGCACAAAACATTGAAGCTGCGATTCCATCAGGTTTGACTGAGCGAAGGTGACTTGAAGGGTGGGTGATGGATCATTAGCTATCATCAGAAAGCTCTCTGGCTTCTCAGCAATCACCTTCAAGGCCTGCATATTGGCTTTAGAAATAAATTTCTCCAACGGCGAAAAGCCCGAAGCCATCGGAAACCTGGGCAGGCTAAACAAATTGCCTCCGCCATGCATCACACCTGAGTTTTGGGCCAGCCCAGCCGAAAAACCCATTTCTTGCAGCAGTTCGGCCATTTTTGGATCGAACTCCCCATAGGGATAAGCAAATGCTTTGGGCGTAATTCCTAGTCGTTCCGTTATCAGCGCTTGTGCCTTTTCTACATCGCTGCGAAATGTCTCATACCGTGCGGGTGGTGCCTCATTTAAAAAATAGGCATGAGAATGACTATGGTTTCCTATTTCTATTTTGTTGCCCAGGCAGTCTTCGAGCTGCTTCCAGTCCATATAAGAGCTGCCACCTACTGTTTCAGTATTGATGAAAACGGTGGCAGGAAACCCGTATTTCTTTAATAAGGGAAGACCATTTTTGTAAAAGCTTTCGTAACCGTCGTCGATGGTAATAACAGCTACCCGTTCCCGCTCGCCTGGCTTTTTCAGGTAATCAACCGCCTCAGAAATGGTCAATACCTTAAAATCATTCTGTTTGAGATAGTTGAGATGAGCGTCAAAGCTTTCTGTAGAGATGTTGGTAGAAGGATACCGGCTATCTCCCACCCTATGGTAGACAAAGCCGACCACTTCCCTGTTCATTTGCCCAAGGAGGGTACTATTGGCGGTCGTCAACAATAACACCACCCACCACAACAACCGTATCAATAACATAGCCGAAAAGTTTAACGGTTCTTTCTTCAACAAAATACGCCGGATCAAGGCGATAATCATCGTACTGCATCATTCGATTCTGCCGGATAATGGTCGCCAGTTGTTCCACATACTCCTCACGCCTTTCCGAATAATACTTGAGGTAAGGAAGCAAAACATTCACGTTATCAGTGGTATCTCTCGCCTCTCTGAATCTCCGGTAAGCCCTACTTCGGGCCACCAATCCAAAGTAATCATAAATAGAGGCCGACACATCGTCGTACTTTCTTAGATAGATCGCCTGGCCGTTCCGTGAGTAGATGGACTTGATTCTCGGTTCGCCCGACCGGTACGACCAGATGCCAAAGAGGTTATTGGCTTGCTGGAATATGCGTGAAGTACCCCAGCCAGACTCCACCGCCGCCTGCGCCAGAATGATGCTGTTGGGATGGGTTTTCATGCGGCGAAGCAACAATTCGCCTGAAGCAGTTTTATAAAACTCACTTTGTGCAAAATAAAAGGTACTGTCCTCCTTTAGCCAAATGGGCTTGTTCAGTATTTCTCTGATTTTATTTCTTTCGTCCTCTATCCTGTGCTTCGCCAAAAGAATGGACGGCAACAAGGCGGAAATGAACTTTAGCTTGGCCTGCTCAGGTGGCAACTGGTCAATTCCTTCAATTTCGTGATACAGAACAGGCGCCACCAATGTGTCGTCGAGTAGCGCTATGCTATCCGGGTGGTTGGCCAATACTTCCCTGGTTTTGATATAATGCGTCTTATCAATCGAAAAATTGACAAGTACAGCAGCAAAACCCACCAGGATTAGCAGAATGACAAAAATGATCGTCTTTCTCAAAAAGGGTGTTTAGTTGATCAATCTATCTTTTAAGATAAGCTATTAAATCGGACATTTGGTCAACGGAGATAGAATTTTCAAATCCCGCAGGCATCGCCGACACGTCCGAAGCTTTCAACGACGCAATTTCATTTCTGTTCACGGTAGTAACATTGCCAGCTGCATCTTTGATGCTTAGCGATGAGGCTGTTTCTGACGCAATCACTCCTGTTAGTTGCTCACCGTTCTTAGTTTTTAATTCCCAGGTTTCAAATCCGTCGGCAATAGATCGATTGGGGTTAATGATATCGGCCAAAATAAACGACGCATCCCTGTTTCTAATGGTACCAAGGTCAGGACCAAAACTACTCCCTCCTTCTCCGCCCTTTTGATGGCATATAGCGCAATTAGCCTTAAATACAGCTGCTCCGGCCACCCGATCACCTTTCACATCCAATGCCTGCTGGTACTTTTTTACTAACTCCTCAGGAGCTGCATTGTTCGACGCAAGCAGCCGCCTCGCTTTTTCCCGCACGCCATCAGTATAGCTGTTCATCAGCCTCACCTTGCGTGGCCAGGTAATAGTAGCCTGATCAATACTCCCCGCTTCCACTGCATCGAGCAATGAATGAGAGCCAGATTCGCTGTTAAGAAGATGTCCCATAGCATGATCTCTTAGTACCGGAGTCAGGCTGCCCCAGCGTTTCAAAATGAGCTGTGAGGCAGCCTCGCTATTGATAGCTACTATGGCGTTGATGGCACCCTCTTGTACGTCATCCGGCTCCTGTGCAGACACGAGCGTTGACAATTTATCAATATAGGCCCCATTGGCTGATTTGGTTAACAAAAGTAGCGCATCAGTTCTTAAGGCCGGACTTGCTCCTCCATTCAGTGCTAGTTGCAACGCTTTCTCCTGAACATCCGCCAAATGGGATGCCTCAATTCCTGGCAAATGAGTGAGAAGTCTCACGCTGGCTGCCCTCACCTCAGCTGGGGTCTTTTCGTTTAATTGGGCCTTCAGGAGCCTCATCTCAGCTACGGCGTTCCCGGCCCGAAGCCCACTGTTTTTAACGGCCCCGTCAATTCCCCTGAGTACAGCAGATTTCCACCATGCGTCGCTTTGATCCTGGGTGCCTGAAAGCACTTTCTTTAACATTTCCGAAATGGCCTTCTGGTTGCCAGAAGTAGCCATCGCCGCAGCGCAGTTGGAGAAAAACATGGCCGTTCCTTCTGAGGGCGAATTGGCCAATGTGCTGATAGTCTCCGATAGCAACTCACTTTCTTTCCCATAGCTGGCACTCAAGGCCGCCACCTGCACCCATCGGTCGTTGATGTCTTGCCGAAGAAGTTGATTGCGAGCCTCAGTGGCCTCTTTGGTATCGACAAAGCCCAGCGTGCACAAAAGCTGAAACCTTACCCGGGCGTCGCTATCGCCGGACATGCCAACCAGAGTCTTGGCCAATGTTGGCCATGCTGTCAGGTGTATTTCAGCCAACCTGATGGCATTTTCCCTTACACCAGCCGCCTTGTGTCTCAATCCCCTTTCTATGAGCTCAGCAGTTAATTGGCCTCTACCCTCCAGCGTCCAAAGCCCATGCAAAAAACCAACTGCACGCTCAGTGCTGGCCACATAGTCAATCAGCACATCGTTTGGCACCAAAGCCTCGTTGGCTACTATCAGTCGTTGCACATTTCTTCGCCACCAAATATTGTCACTGCCCAGCAAGGCAACGATTTCATCTGAACTCATGGCCGGAATGTCTATGCTACCTACCCAGTTCATTGGAGCCGTGCCTTTGGGTGATATTCTGTAAATTCTGCCTTGATTCGAGCCATTGTAAAGCGCTCCCGAATTGTTTACCTCTTCCGACATCCACTCAGGGTGCTCCACAATCTGCCGATAATAGTCGATCATATACAAAGCACCGTCGGGGCCTACATAAAACTGAACAGGACGGAACCAGGCATCTGTAGACGCCAAAAACTCTTTGTTTTCAACCAAGCGGCTTGCACTAAACGACGCACCTTTGGCAATAACCCTATCCGCATGTACAAGATTATGCACCGGCTCCGCCACAAAAGTCACATTCTCGAAGCCCTTGATCAAACCGGCTTGGTACCACGTAACACCGCATGAGGAAGTAATGACGCCGACATCGGTCAACAACTGATGGGCAGGATTTTGCGTGATAGGAAAGATCTCCGCTGCACTACCATGATCCGGAATATTCTCCATGGCATCGGCAACAACCAGGTTGGGATTCCGTGCCAGGTACCTGGCAGGAATGACCTCGGTGAAAAGGTGGTCAGCATTGCTGGTGCCAAAGTGATGACCCCAGTCATCGAACGTTTGCCCATATTGCGACTCGCCTGAAAGCATCTCTAATTGAAAAGAGTCGGGCATGAACCTTACGTTCCTGCCATTGGCGTCAATGGGCAACTTAGGTGCGTTGCTGTTAGCCGGAAAACGCACCTCGCTTCCCTCGTCGCTGAATTCCTTCACACTTACTTTGGGTGTTACCATTCCCTGATGCGCCACATAAATCCAGTTGTCGAGGCCATACGCCGGTGTATTGGCAATGTGCTGCGGATTGGTTACCGCAAACCCGGTCAACAGTACTTCCCTCTTATCCGCCTTTCCATCGCCGTTTGTATCTTCGAGGTAAAGCACGTCTGGCACGTCTACAACTATCAACCCATTCTTCCACCTCATGAGTCCGGTGGGCAACTTTAGCCCATCGGCAAACACGAGAGCTTTGTCAAACCGCCCGTCGGCATCGGTGTCCAGCAGTTGTTTTATCACGCCACTTCCGGACAAGTCCAGGGGGTACCCATGCATTTCCAGCACATAAGTTCTTCCCAACTCATCCACTTCCATCGCCACCGGATCTGCCACCAGTGGTTCGGATGCAATAAGTTCGATTTGAAGGCCTTCGTATAGATCAAAAGAAGCCAGGGCCTTTTCTGCCAACTGCTCATCTTCTTCTTTGTCCCCCTGCGAAGCGCAAGAAGACAAGACGATCACAAGAGAGAAAACAAAGGTTTGCTTAAAAGTCATAAGGTAGGTTCGGGTGTGTTGCGACAACAATTTATCAAAAACGCACCTAATCCTTTAACCCGCCAACATAAAATTAGCTGAGAATAAATTTAAGGTCGGCCGGAGAGTATTTCACAGACTTCAGGGTTTTTCTGTCCCCGGTTCTGAACACGAGGTACAGTCCGTCCGCTTCTTCATGGTGGCATTCAACACCTTGTGCCTTGTAGTGATTTACTGTGGCTTCAGCTTCTTCAATTGTCTTGCAGGTTTTGCTCATATTGGAGCGCTGCACCTCGTCAAAAAGCTCTTTGAATTGCCCACCCAAGCCAAATTCAAGCACAGCTCCACTGAGTACATACTGCAGGTCGCACAGAGCGTCAGCTATTTCTACGATGTCCTTTGCCTGAATAGCCTCTTCCAATTCTTTCAGTTCCTCAGCCAGAAGATTCACTCTGAGGGCACACCGGTCAGCAGAAGGTACAGTAGCCTCTGGCAGTATCGGGTGACCAAAAGTTCGGTGAAATTTTGCTACATCATTAAGAGAATCAGGCGATTGCATAAAGTGGGGTTTTAGTCTGCATAAATAATCGGATTCTAAAATCCGCCGTTTTACTTTTACAGTCAACCATGAGTGAAGAAAAACTTATCCACAACGAGCCAGCCCGGTTCGAAAAACTTAGCGTCATTTACCAGGACGAGTATTTAGTGGCCATCAACAAGCCGAATCGGCTGCTTGTTCACAAAACAAAAATCGCCGAGGAAAAGCATTTTTTTGCCAACAGGCTACTGGCCGACCAAATAGGCTGCGAGGTATATCCGGTGCATCGAATCGATAGGGCTACCTCAGGCGTATTGCTTTTTGCTTATTCTCCGCAGGGCATAGCCATGACCCAATCGCTCTTTATGAATGGAGACGTAACGAAGGAATACCTGGCGGTGGTTCGGGGCTTTGTGGCAGAAACAGGATCAACAAACGAGCCATTGATTAAACATGAAACAGGTGTTGAGCAAACTGCTTTGACTGACTATGAAAGACTAAACACCATCGAAGTCGACATTTCAGTGAACAAATACCCCACCTCACGGTATTCACTTGTGAGAATGCTGCCAAGAACGGGCCGCACGCACCAACTCCGCAGGCATTTCAATCACATGGGGCACCCTATTGTTGGCGATACCAAATATGGTGACCTGCGGCACAACAGGATGTTCGAAAGAGAATGGGGGATCACCTCACTCCTTCTTCACGCTCACAAACTCACTTTTATTCACCCGTTTTCAAACAAAGAGTTGAGGCTTCAAGCCCCACTGTCACCTGATTTTGTAAAAGCAATGGACACGTTCGCCTGGGAAAACAATTATTGAAATCTCAACACAGGGCTTTCATAGTTCGTATTGTTTAGTGCAAAACCACACTGAGCCTCCATTTAATACAATTCCTGTAATTTTTTGAATTATTCAGTTAATCATTGTTAACCCAATATTAATTAATTAAATTTGTTGTTAACAATTTGGTAACATTAGAAGAAAGGAGCCATCATGAAAGGATTGTATGAACGCAGGTTCAAGTATAGTCTGGACTATTTGGTGCTGGGTAAGCCTAAGAGAAAAGAGCGAGTGATCAATTGGTTGATTCTGGGTTTGGTAGCTCTTTTGGGCATTGTGCTTTCCATTTGAAATAGTCAAAACAGATATACTTACCGAATGCGAGGGGCTACACCCCACAAAAAAGCAAAGGTCTCCGATGAAGGAGACCTTTTTTTATTAGTAGACATTGCTTTGGTTCGCTACTTAAAACTTAAGGCAAACTGGTTTAGATACAGAAAACTCTTTTCCAGTAGCAGCCAACAGGCCTGTTTCTTTGTTCCTCGTGAACACAACTATGTTGTTGGTATCCTGGTTAGCAACCAGCAAGAATTTTTCATCTGGCGAAAGCGTAAAATTACGGGGTGTCTTTCCCCCAACCGGTTCATTACCCAAACTGGTCAGGCTTCCGTCGTCCGCTACTGCGTACATAGCTATGCTATGGTGTCCTCTATTGGAAGCATAGAGAAATTTCCCGTCTGAAGTAATGTGTATGTCGGCATCGGAATTTCTTTCGGTGAAGTCAGCCGGTATTGTGCTTTTTCTGTCAATTGCCTCAAACGTGCCCTTTTCAAAATCGGCTTTCATTGAAACAACCGAGCTTGATAACTCATTGACTACGAAAGCCATTGCCTTTGTGGGGTGAAATATCAGGTGTCTCGGACCGTCTCCTGGCTGTAGCTCAAAAGCAACATGGGCTTCACCCAGGGTACCATCGGCAGCGAACGGATAGGCAAGTATTTTGTCGATGCCAAGATCCACTGCGTAGAGGTATCCACCTTTGAAAATGCTGCAATGTGCATGGGGGCCTTTCTGGTTAGGTTCCACCGGCCCGCTACCTTTGTGCTGGCGAATCTGAGGAGAAGCCTGCAACGCAAGGCCCTCACCTAGCTGGTACACCGCCAGGTTACCTGAGCTATAGTTGGCCACGGCTACCTGCCTTCCCGATGGGCTAATATCAACATAGCAAGGGTGTGCCCCTTCGGTTGAAAGCTTGCTAACCTCTACAAGCTGGTTGTTCTCATGGTCCCAGCTAAAAGAGCTAATGCCGCCCTCCTGGGTTTCGTTAACACTGAAAACGCTCTGTCTGTCTTTGCTAATCGCCAGGTATGATGGGTTTGTGGTCTTCACCAACAACATACTGTCGCTCAGCTCACCGGTTGCTGTGTTGAATTGCAACTGGTAAATGCCGTTGCTTCCGGCACCGGTATAAACCCCAACAAGAAGGTCTATTGTTTGTGGTTCCATTTTATCATCCTGGCCTTCAGTTTCCTGAGGGTTTTGCTGAGTGCATCCGGCCATAAAGGCGATCAAAACGATGAGCACTCCAAATAGTTTACTCCTTAGTTCCATAATATATTAGGTTAGTAACACGAATATAGCGGTAAAAGACGAAACCAGACAGGCAATGAAATCACCTATTTAGCAGGGTATTTTTCAAAGCCACTTTTTGCGCTTGAAATAAAGCAGCATTAGAATAAGCACTGCCCCCATTACTCCCCACACAACAAAATAGCCATAGCGGTACTTGAGCTCGGGCATATATTCGAAGTTCATTCCATAAATGCCTGCAATAAAAGTGAGTGGGATGAAAATGGTGGCCACCGTGGTCAGCACCTTCATCGTCTCGTTCATTTTCTGACTGAGGGACGAAAAATAGATGTTAGCAAGGCTCTCCAGGCTTTTACTTGTGGACTCTATCTCGTCCATGGCATTTTTACAGCTATTGAGCAGGTCATGAAAATACTTCTCATTTTCATTTTCGATGAAGTTGGTACGGCCGTTGAGAATATTGGTTAAAGCCTCTTTGAAAGGCATCAACGACTTCTTGATCAGTTGCGTATCCTTCTTGTACTTCTCCAGCTTGAGTAGTGTGCTCTGAGTGGGGTCTTTCAGTACCTCTTTTTCCAGTTCAGCCACTATCAAATTGAATGCGTCGATGGTCTCAAAATAGTTGTCCAGCACGGCGTCCAGCAACTGCACCAGTAAAAAATCGCTTTTCCGGTGGCGAACCATGCCCAACTTCTCCCGGATCTTGTACCTGATGTGGTCAAAATGATCCCCTTCTTCTTCCTGCAGCGAAATGATGTAGTTCTTCCCCAGGATAAAGCTGATCTGCTCAATGTTTAGCTCTTGTTGCTCGGTTTGCAGGATCGATTTCACACTGAAAAACAGGTACTTATCATATTCCTCTACTTTGGGCCGCTGGGTGGTATCGAGCATTTGCCGCACCATGAGGCGGTCAAAAGACATGGTTTTCGAGAGGTCTTCGTAAAGCGACACCTCGTGCAGGCCGTGGAAATTCAACCAATAAGATTTTTTCGGATCAGGTGACTGGAGTGCTGAAAAGTCTTCTGGTTGGTCCAGCTCCATGCAGTCGTCTGGACTGTATTCAAACAGCTGAATGGCCACCTTCTCCAGCTTTTTCTTACCAATAAAGACCGTTTGGGCTTTTCCTTTTGATTCACTTTTAAGAGTAGAATACAGGTTGAAGGTAAGGTTGTCGCCTATCGTCCCGAGCGTCCGCAAGCCTGCCATTAGGATTTTGTCAGGCCTGGTAATATCAAATTGCTTCTTGTCCTTCTTCATTCACAGAAATCATTGATTGTCATTTATTAAACTTACTACACTTATCCTCATCCCTCAAGCAAAGCTAAAACTTAAAGGCTCCGAACAGGGACTTTCCGGCAAGTTAAGGCATAAAAAAAACCACCCGAAGGTGGTTTCTTATAGTGTCTTTTAATAAAAAAAGTATATCTATCGATTCCTTTTACTATCGCACTACTTCGACATTAACGGCGTTCATGCCTTTTTTGCCTTGCTCAACTTCAAAAGTCACTTCGTCGTTCTCACGAACTTCGTCAACTAGACCTGAAACGTGAACGAAGATGTCTTCACCGCCATTTGATGGCTTAATGAAACCAAAACCTTTTGAATTGTTGAAAAATTTTACTGTTCCTTCCATTGTTATTATTAATTGATTGTAATAAATGCTATGCTAGTGGCATTTTGGTAAAGGTAAAAAATCTGACTTGAGGGTAATTAATTAAGAAATTTGTGGGGTGCAAAGTTGAGAATTAACGACCTGTGGCCAGGCATATTTTACTATTACTGATTTAAATGCTGTGCAAGGTGGCAAATAGTGCGATTCAAAGCAAATAAATATTTGTTTTTTATTGCGGTCGATCTAAATGGTGGGCCTTTTGCCTTCTCACTTTTTCTGGCACGGAATCTGAACAAGCATTTTGGTGACTTAATTGGCGAGTTAGGATTTTGTTTGAATTTTTTTAATTGAGTTGATAATTTAAACCAACCTTACTGTTAGTTTTGTGACTGTAAAAGCGGTTGTTAATCGTTGATAAATATTCATTTACAGATTAAGAATTTTTATTCACGCTATGAGTGTCAAAATCCAGCAGAACATTGACGTGGTGCATAATATCACCAGGAAGGAATTCGAGCAAAATTACTATTACCCACAAAAACCTGTAGTCCTCAAAGGGCTTGTAGATGGCTATCCGGCCAGCAAGAAATGGAATTTCCAATTCTTTAAGGACGAAATGGGTGATATGGAGGTGGGTGTGTTCGACGGGGCACTGGAGCGAGCTGATCGTTCTTTTAAAAAGCCTGACTATTATCTGAAGTTCAGGGAGTACCTGGATGAAATAGAAAAAGGGCCGACAAAAAAGCGGTTATTTCTTTTTAACCCTTTTAAACAGAACAAACGCCTGTTCGAAGACTTCGAATTTCCTAAGATATGCTCCGGGTTCTTAAGGTCTTTTCCTTTTATGTTTTTTGGTGGCGACGGATCAGTAACCCGCATCCATCAGGACATGGATATGTCGTGCGTTTTTCTTACACAGTTTACCGGAAAGAAAAGAGTAGTGCTGTTTGACCCCAAGTACTCAACTTTACTGTACAGATTTCCCTACAATGTGCACACTGCTGTTAACATTGAAAAGCCCGACTACGACAAGTACCCGGGGTTGAAATATGTTGAAGGAAGAGAGGCCGTGCTGGAATTTGGCGACACCATCTTTATTCCATCCGGCTGGTGGCACCATATCGAATATGTAGGTAGTGGCTTTAGTATGAGCCTTAGGTGCCTGAGCCCACGGGTGAAAGATCGTGTGCAAGGTGGCTGGAACGTGACAGTTGCTACCCACCTCGACGAATTGCTTCTTAAAATGAGGGGAGACAAGTGGTTTAAGCACAAGGAGAAAGTAGCCATCAACAATGCTAACAAAGAGATTGAAAAGCTTATAGCACAATAGCATTGCCTTTTCAGAAGTGAGGTTGTGCTTTTGAAAAACACAAAACCCGGTCATGTAGTATAGCAATACTATTTGACCGGGTTTTTAGTTGAGTCACCTCCTACTCCGACCTCAGTGAATCCACCGGATTAGAGCTGGCCGCCTGCATCGACCGGTAGCCGGTGCTAACCAGCGCCACCAGCAGAGAAACAGCAAAGACCGATATAAATACGGGGAGCCCAATGTCTATCTGATAGGCAAAGTCATTGAGCCAATTGCTCATAAGTGTATAAACCAGCGGGGAGGCGACCACAAACTCAATTAGTAACAGTACTGCAACCTCTCTCCAAAACATGAGAAGCATTTGAAAGGTACCGGCACCTAACACCTTCCTCACTCCTATCTCTTTTGTCCGCTCGTTGGCCATGAATGAAATGAGACCATACAAACCCAGGCCGCCAATAAGCACTGCCATACAGGCGAAAATCATGAACAAAGTGGCCAGGTTCCGCTCAGTCTCGTACTTGGCGGCAATAGAAGCATCCAGAAACCGGTAATCGAAAATAAACTCAGGGAACGTTTCATTCCAGATACTTTCTACCTCGGCAATGGTTTCGCTGGCAACCGCAGATGAACTGCCGGCAGAAAACTTGATTGCCATCGTGTAAAATTCAGGCTGATAGTAAAGCAGTATCACTTTCTTCAGCTCCTGGTGCAAGGTTTGAGCATGAAAATCTTTTACAACCCCAACAATCTCCCTCACATTGTCGTCGTAACCAGTTCTTACTTTTGCCCCGATAGCTTCAGCTGGGGTTTGAAAGCCCAACCCATGAATCGACTGCTCACTGGCAATAATAGCCGAAGCAGAGTCAGCCTGCCGGAGATTTCTGCCGGCCAGCAATTCTATATTGAAAAGCGACAGATAGTTTTCGTCAACTGCCTTAAAGTTGGCACCAAGGTCACCCCTCTGCTCCTTGGGAACAGAAGGTTCATAAAAGTTAGCATGGGAATTCGATGACGACAAGGGTGCTCCTATGCAAAAGGACACATTATCTACACCATTGACAGCCCGAATCCTCTCTCTGAGAGCAGTGATGGCCGACTGATCAGGCACCCAGGTGGTGATAATAGCCTCCTTGTCGAACCCCAGCGGCTGATCCTGAAGAAATTTTGTCTGCAAAAGCACAACCAATGTGCCGAACACCAAAGCCTGGCTTATCATAAACTGAAAGACGACCAGCGCCTTTCGAACCGAGATGCCACGCAGCCCTTTTCCGTGGAAGCTTTTGCCCTTCAATGCCGCTACAGGCCCCATGTTAGACAGCACCAGCGACGGATAGAGCCCCGCTGCCAGTGTCACCAACGTGACAATGGCCACCAAATATGCCAATAGTCCTGGCTCGTTGACCACGCTTACCGACAGCCTATAGCCGAGCAGGTCTTGCAATTCCAGCAACATCACCTCCGCCAGTGCCAACGAAAAAAAGCTGGCCAACAAGGTGATGAAGAAAGTCTCAGTAAGAAACTGTGCTCTCAGCTGTCCCTTGTGACCACCCATGGCCTTGCGAATGCCAATCTCCCGGACTCTTCTTGAAGCTTGCGCTGTAGACAGGTTGATGAAGTTGATACAAGCGGCGATCACAAGAAAAAAGGCGATGGTAACTAAAGCACCGAGCAGTCTGTAGTCCATCACCCTGTCACCAAAGTTGCCAAAGACCGGGTTAAAGTGTACATCAGACAACGGCTGAAGTCCAAAACGGTTGCCGTCATCCTCCTCGCCATAATACTTTTTTGCTAAGCCTGGTAGTGCTGAGGACAGCTGATCCTTATTCGATTCATTTTTCAGCAACACATAGCAGTTGGTACTGCTACTGGTGGCATCCCAGTCTTGTCCATCTTCATAATCAGAGTCAAAATCGCCGAGATTGTCGTAATGCACCACTAGTTGAAAAGGGAGATCAGTGGTGGCAGGAGGTGCCAGAAATACCCCCTTGATGACTACGCTCAGAGTTGAATTGATCGTCATCCTTTTTCCTATAACTTGGTCTAAGTTTCCGTCTTTGATACCGAAGTATTTGGTGGCCCACTCGTCGGAAATAACCGCTGAATTTGGCTCAGCCACAGCTTTCTTTAGGTTGCCTGCCAATGCCGGGAACGTAAAAACGTCAAAGAGACCGGGAGAGGCGAATACCAGCCCATCCTGTTCTTCCATCTTCTTTAGCTGATTATCCCCCTCCCACGACGCTATGATACCGCCATACTCATAATCGATTTTGGCTACGGCGTCGACAAAAGCGTAGTCTGCCATTAAGGCATCCCCGGTTGGGTGTGGCACAGAGGCACTCTCACCATTGGTTACCCTGTAAATGTGATCAAAATTAGCATGGTGCTTCTCATAGCTCAGCTCATAGTTAACAATAAGGTAAATGACCACGGAACAACCTATGCCGAGTGCAAGACCAAGTACATTGAGCAGCAGAAAGCTGGGATGTCTTTTGAAAGTTCGGTAAACGGTGACAAGATAGTTTTTGAACATAGCGGTTAATTTTTGGTTATTCCGACCTCAGAGAATCCACCGGATTCGAACTGGCAGCCCTCAGTGCCCGATAACCCGTGCTAATCAATGCGATAACCAACGTGAAGCCAAAGCCAGTAACGAGGATCAGCAGGTTGAAATCCATGCGGTAGACGAAGTTCTGCAACCAGTCGTTCATCAACCAAAAGGCCACAGGAGCGGATATGACAAACGCTATTCCAAGCAAAAGCACGGTCTCCTTGCCGAAAATATACATGATCTGCCCCACGCTGGCGCCCAGCACTTTGCGCACGCCAATCTCCTTCACTCGCTGGTTAGCCACAAACGAAATAAGTCCGAAAAGGCCCAGCGCCCCTATGAAAACGGCCATGCCGGCGAAAATAGTGAACAGCTTGCTTAGGTTCCGTTCCGACTGGTAGGCAGCACTGATATCGTCTTCCAAAAATGTATAGTCAAAAATAGCCTCAGGGTAAACTTCCAGCCATACTTTGTCAATTTCACTGATCGTATTTTCCATGCCCGCCAAAGAGGGTGCACTGGCATCCAGCTTGATATCAATGGCGAAAAAGCCAGGAGGATAATAAAGAAGAACCACGGGCTCCAGGTCACTGTGAAGGCTTTGCACATGAAAATCTTTCACCACACCCACAATTTCTTTCTCTCCACCCCAACCTGATTGTATGCTTTTGCCAATGGCATCCTGCGGACTCGAAATCCCGATGAATTTCAGTACCTGCTCGTTAACTACAATGCGCTTCAAAGAGTCGGAAGGCCTGATGTTTCGCCCCGCAAGCAGCTCCAAATTAAAGAAGTCAACATAGTACTCGTCTACTACTTTATAATTGGCACTATAGGATTCCGTCACTCCTCCATCGGGATAGCTGAAATCGCCACTGGCAGTATTTCGGTCAATTGGAGAGCCCATGCCGAATGTCACATCGGCCACCCCGCTAATGCTGTTAATCTTGTTACGAAGCTCCTCAATGTCTTTTGGGTTGGGGTTGCTTAAATAGGTGGTAACAATTGCTTCTTTAGTGAAGCCCAGGGGCTGGTTTTCCATGTACCTGATCTGCAGAAAGACAACCAGCGTGCCAATGATCAATGCCTGGCTAATAACAAACTGCACAACCACCAGCCCTCTTCTGACTGACAGTCCACCGGCATGCCTTCCTGATATATTGTTCTTTATGGCCAGAATCGGATTCATTCTTGACAGCACCAGCGACGGGTACAAACCTGCCATCAGTGAAACCAGCAACACTACTCCCGCAAGAAATAGTATTGCATTTGGGTGACTGCCGAGGTCAACAGAAAGGTGATAGCCGAGAATGTCCTGTAACTGTATAAGAAACACTTCGGCCACAGCCAGGGCTAAAAACCCCGCAAAAAGTGTGATGAGTAATGCTTCGGAATAAAACTGAAACACCAGCTGCACTTTATGGCTGCCCATCACTTTTCTGATGCCTATTTCTTTAGAGCGCCTGACAGCCTGAGCAGTGGCAAGGTTGGTGAAATTGATACAGGCAGTAATGATCAGAAATGCAGCAATGGCGACAAGGGCCCACAAGCGATCCATGTCCACTGCACGGCCGGCATAATTCCCATAGTCAGCATTAAAGTGGATATCGGAAAGCGGCTGCAAATCGAAAGAGGTCCTCGAAACCTCGTCTTCTGAATGATGCTGACTCCAAACCTCCGAGATGGTTCTGAGTAAGCTACTTTTTACTGTCTTATCCTTTACAAGCACAAAGCAGTTGGTGGCGCTACTCATGCTGCTCCACGATTTGCCTTCCTGATAGTAATCACTCAAGTCAGCGATATTGTGATAGTGTATCAGCAGATGAAAGGGAAAGTCGCTGGTCGCCGGCGGCGCCTGAAACACTCCCTTAATAGTTAACTTAAGGCGAGAGTTGATTGAAATAACCTTCCCAATCACACTTCCCCAATCATCACCCCTCACGTCAAAATATTTCCTGGCCCACCGATCAGAAATAACCCCCGAGTTGGTCTCTTCTACGCCCCTGGCAAGGTCTCCACTCAATGACGGAAAAGTGAAGATCTTAAAGAATGAGGGCGTCACAAAAGCCATGTTCTCCTCTTCACTCAGCTTTTTGAGCTGTTTGTCGCCATCCCATGACGCTACTACACCTCCGTATTGATAATGCGCCATCGCCACTTCGTCAACGGACGGAGACTCCTCTCTTAGTGCGCTTCCAAATGGATGCGGCACATTGGTAGCATGATAGAGCTTGTTGGGCTCCTGAAACGAGCGGGTTACCCGGTAAATCTGGTTATAGTTTTCATGATGTTTGTCAAAGCTCAGCTCATACGACACGATCGAATAAACCACCAGTGAACAGCCAATGCCCAGTGAGAGTCCCAAAATATTGAGAAACATATAACCAGGGTTTCTCCGGAAAGTGCGCAGCGTGGTAATGATATAATTTCTGATCATATCCTTGGCTTTTAAGAGGTGGAAAATGATTACTCCGACCTCAATGATTCGACTGGATTGACCCGGGCAGCGAGAAACGAACGGTAGCCAGTGCTTGCCAGTGCTATAACAAGAGATACGCTAATGGCCAATACAAAGAACACCGGACTAAATGGTGTGCTATAGGCAAAGTCATCGAGCCAACCCCGCATCACCCAGTAGGTAAGCGGCGCTGCAACCACAAAAGCCACACCCAGCAACACAACCACCTCTTTGCTGAAAATAAAGATGATTTCGCCCATGCTGGCACCCAGCACTTTACGAACGCCAATTTCTTTGACCCGCTGGTTGGCCAGGAAGGAAATAAGCCCGTACAACCCGAGACCACCAATGAAGATGGCGATGCCTGAAAAGATAAGGAACAACTGGCTGACGTTTTTCTCCGTTTGATAGCGGTCGGCAATCTGCTTGTCGAGGAAATCATAATCGAAGATAAAGTCCGGGTAGGTCTCGCTCCATACCTTGTCGACCTCAGCTACCAGGTTATCTATTTTTGCCACCGCATCACCTGTAGTGGAAAGCTTAACCCCCATTTCATAGAATGCACCAGGGTAGTAAATAATCATCGCAGGCCTGAGCTCGGAGTGAAGGGAGAAAATGTGAAAGTCTTTGAGCACTCCTACCACCTCTTTGTTTCCGTTGAAGCCAGTTGTTAGCTTTTTGCCAATTGCTTCGGCTGGATTATCGATGCCCATGATGTGCATGACCTGCTCGTTGATGACAACCGCTTTAAGAGAATCGGATGGCCTGATGCTCCTGCCGGCCAATAGTTGCAGACCGTAAAAATCGATATAGTTCTCGTCGGCTATTTTGAAGTTGGCGCTGTACTGATCGGTAACGCCACCATCGGGATAACTGAAATTAGAGTTCGAGTTGCTGCCAGCAAGTGGTGCACCCAGCGAGAAAGTAACGGCCTCAATCCCACTGACACCCAGCAGCCTGTTTCGCATGGTCTCAAGTGTTTGCGGATGTTCCTGATCAGGGATATATACATTGATGATGGCGTCTTTTTCGAAGCCAAGTGGCTGACTTTGAATAAAACGCATTTGCATGAGTACCACAATGGTCCCGATAATCAAAGCCTGGCTGATGGCAAACTGAATGACTACCAGCGCTCTTCGGAGCGAAAGCCCGCCGGTGTGCCTGTCAGAAGTAATCTTGTTTTTGATGGCAAGCACAGGGTTCATTTTCGACAGAATGAGCGATGGATAAAATCCCGCCAGCACGGTAACACTCACCACCGCCAGCACCAGGAACGTCAACATCTGTGGATTCCCCAACAAATTGATAGACAGCCTGTAGCCCAAAATGTCCTCCAGCTGGATTAAAAATAGCTCTGCAATGGCCAGAGAAATGAGGGCGGCAATAGCAGTAATGATAAAGGTTTCGCTGTAGAACTGAAGTAAAAGCTGCCCACGGTGGCCACCCATTACCTTACGGATGCCGATCTCTTTAGACCTTTTTACTGCCTGAGCCGTCGCCAGGTTAGTGAAATTGATACAGGCAGTGATGATCAGAAACAGTCCTACCACTCCAAGTGCCATGATCAGTCGCATATCCATGGTGCGGTCGCCATAGTTTTCATATTCGCCATTGAAGTGCACGTCGGACAACGGCTGTAAACCAAACTCCAGCTCTTCCACGGCGTCTTCGTCGTAGTACTTTTTAACGAACTCAGGAAAAGACGCCAGCAGTTGCGCCTTATCGGTTTCGTTCTTAATCAGCACATAACAGTTGGTTGAGCTACTGGTGCTATTCCATCTCGTACCATCCTCATAATAAGGATTCATGTCCTTGAGGTTATGGTAGTGAATGATCAAATGGAAGGGGAAATCGCTGTTTTTAGGAGGCGCCTCGAAAATACCTTTGATAGTAATGGATAGCTTTGAATTAATCGTCAACCGCTTGCCTAGGGCCTGCTCCAGCGTAGCGTCGGTCAGGTCGAAATATTTTTTTGCCCATTCGTCAGAAATCACAGCCGAGTTGAGCTCTTCCACGCCTTTGGCGAGGTCACCCGAAATAGATTCGAAAGTAAAAACCTTGAAAAATTCAGGAATAGCGTAGGCGATACCCACGTCCTCGTTGAGCCTGCGAAGCTGCACATCACCTTCCCACGAAGCTACAATCGCTCCATACTGGTAATCGACCTTTGCTACTTCGTCTATAAAAGAATAGTCTTCCCGCAGAGCACTACCCAGCGGGTGTGGGACACCTGAACCATATTCTATCTTGTCGGGTTGATGATCGGCCCTTGTTACCCTGTATATATGGTCAAAATTCTCATGGTGCCTGTCATAGCTGAGCTCATAGGTGATCACCCTGTAAATAACGAGGGAGCACCCGATGCCCAATGCCAGACCAAAAACATTGAGCAGCATATAGCTGATGTTCCTGCGGAAGCTTCTAATGGTTGTGATGAGATAGTTTCTGAACATGGTGCTAAAGTTAATAGTATGCCAGCCAGTTAAGAAAATGTTGTGCCATTAAGTTTAAACTACTCATTGTCAGTTTGTTACGAATATAGTATGAAAATATAGTTGGATTAGGTGTTTGGTTTTGCTACAAAAAAGTGTTTGTTTTTGATACAGTTTCTTTCGTGACGTCATAGCATACTGCTGATACCGGTAATTGCGAGTGAGCCAGATTCAGATGATCTATGTGCCGGATCGGGTAGCGAGTGTGGCAATCTGTTGAAGGTGAACACAAGCTTAGTGATCGTATTTAGCAGAAAGATTGCCACGGCACGGGAGTGTTTTCACCCAATGGGTAATTTCACGGTGCCTCGCAATAACCGTAAAAACGAACACCGTTGCCCAATAACTATTAACTAAAATCAAATAACTACTAGCCGCCAAATGCCCCTTCACCCATCCAAAATACTTATTGTAGACGACGACCGGGACGTACTTACCACAGCCCGGATGCTCCTCAAACATCACTATGAGGGTGTGAAAACCAGCGTGCATCCCAGTGAGGCACTTGCCCTGATGGAGCAGTTCCATCCGGATGTGGTATTGCTCGACATGAACTTCCAGCGGGGAGAAAACACTGGTGAGGAAGGACTAAGGGCGTTGACGAACCTGCTGGCCAAAGACCCGTTACTCAAGGTCATTCTGCTTACTGCCTACGGCGACATCAACCTGGCCGTGGAAGGCATGAAAGCCGGAGCCGCTGACTTTGTGGTGAAGCCCTGGTCGAACGAGAAACTACTGGCCACGATCCAGAATGCACTGAAGCTGAAAGCCGCCGAAAAAAATGCGGAGAAGTACAAAGCGATTAGCACCGACATCACCGAGAGTGGCAAGCTGCTGGAGGAAGAACTCATTGGTCACTCGCCTGCATTCAAGCAAGTGCTGGCGACCATCAAAAAGGTAGCGCCGACGGATGCCAACGTGCTGCTGCTGGGAGAGAACGGCACCGGCAAAGATGTGATGGCCCGCTACCTGCACAGCCTCTCCACCCGTAACAACCAGGTGTTTTTCAGGGTAGACACGGGTTCTTTGCACGAAAAGCTATTTGAGAGCGAATTGTTCGGCCACGTGAAAGGAGCCTTCACTGACGCCAGAGAAGACAAGCCAGGCAAGTTTGAACTGGCCGAAGGTGGCACCCTTTTTCTTGATGAAATAGGCAACCTCTCCCCTGCCTCTCAGGCCAAAATCCTGACTGCGCTGCAACAAAAAACCATCACCCGACTGGGCTCCAATAAACCCATCCCCATCGACTTCCGGCTGATCAGCGCCACCAACCAGCCGTTGGCACAAATGGTTGCCCACGGGGAGTTTCGGCAAGACCTGCTCTTTCGCATCAATACCATTGAAATTACCCTGCCCACGCTGAGAGAAAGGCGGGACGACGTCCTCTTACTGGCCAGTCATTTCATCAGCCATTTTGCCAAAAAATACAGGAAGGGAGCGCTACAGCTTTCTGATGTGGCAAACAAGCAGCTAACCGATCACCACTGGCCCGGCAATATCCGGGAGCTGATGCACACCATGGAGCGGGCCGTGATTATGGCCGAGGGTTCGACCATCAACTACTTTGACCTGAGCCCATCCAAAACAGCGGCTGCTGACTCGCCACCGGAAACGCTGAACTTGCAGGAAAACGAGCTCAAGCTGATCAACGAAGCACTCAAAAAACACCAGGGCAATGTGACCCGGGCAGCCCGTGAGTTGGGCATCGACCGGCTGGCCCTATACCGCAGAATGGAGAAGTATGGTATTAAATAGATTCCTTCTGTGGCTCACTATCCGCACTGGCCTGCTGCTGGCAACGCTGGTAGCAATTGCCTACTCATTCACGCAGTTTGAGCTGATATATACCCCTTTGGTACTGGCGGTTGTGGCGATTTTCCAAATTAGCGATCTGTGGCGGTTTATCCGCCGCACGAACGACAACCTTACCCGCTTTCTGCAAGCCATAGAAACCAGGGACTTCACTGTCGGCTTTCGGCAGGACAAAATCGATCCTTCTGAAAAACGGCTTCACAAAGCCTTCGATCTCATTCTTAACACCATTCAGGCGTCGGAGCTCTCCCGACAGGCACAGTACCTGTATTTGCAGGGCATTGTGGAGCATATCCCCACGGGCATCATCGCCATCAACGAACGAGAGCACATCGACCTCATCAATCCCGAAGCCCAAACCCTGCTTGACATTCCGAATGTGGCCAACTGGAAAAACCTGAAGACGGAAAACTCCGAGGCGATGGCGCAGCTGCTGCAGCTCAGTCATGGTGAAAGTCGTTTGCTGGAGATCACCATCAGTGGAAACAAGAAATACCTGAGTGTGTCGCTGTATGCCTTCAAGCTGATTGACAAAAGCATCAGGCTGTTCACCATCAAGGACATTGCCAACGAGATTGACCAGAAGGAGCTGGAGGCGTGGATCAAGCTCACCAGGGTGCTCACCCACGAGATCATGAATTCGGTGACTCCCCTCTTGTCGCTGACGGAAACCATGATCATGGTGCTAAAGCAACCCAATGGCAAAGCCAAAAAGGTGGCTGACCTGACGGACGAAACGATCAGCGACATGGTGGAATCGCTGGAAACGATACAGCTGCGCAGCAAGGGCCTGCTGCAATTTGTGGAAGACTACCGCAAGTTTACCCGGGTGCCGGAGCTGCAGCCGGCGCCTATTGAGGTGAAAAGCATGATCGGCTCCATCAACCTGCTGATGGCTTCAGAACTACAAAAAGCCGGCATTCAGGTGCAAATGCCTGAGCAAAGCACCGACCTGACCATTCAAGGGGATCGCAAACTGCTGGAGCAGGTGTTCATTAACCTGCTGACGAACGCCATCCATGCGCTAGATGGATGCGACGCCCCGCTCATTACCTGGCGCTTTGAACCGGGAGACCGCTGGGTGGACATTGCCATCAAAGACAACGGCAGCGGCATCGACGCCGACAAGCTCGAGCAAATTTTCATTCCTTTCTTTTCTACCAAAAAGGACGGTTCCGGCATAGGCCTTAGCCTCAGTCGGCAGATCATTTACCGACACAAGGGCCGCATCCATGTGTATTCGGAAAAGGGGGTGTTTACGGAGATGGTGGTGAGATTGCCGGTGGGGTGACAACCAACAGGCTAAACGAAGTGGTAAAACCTTTTCTCGGATACAACGCACTTATCTTTTATGTCTAAGAGTTCGATCAGTTCATTTGGGCTGACGATCAGTTCAGAAATAACAATAGGCAATGCTTTTTTGGCATTAAGCATAATTGCAACATACTCCAGATCAAACGCAGCGCCTCTTCGGCGGATAATGTGTTTAAAATGCATAATTGTTTTGATCTCTTTTCTCTCAATCAATTGGCCTCTAACCGTTACCCTGTGGCCAGGCTCTATCATAATGACCAAATTCTTCTCTTTTCCAAAGAATTTGACAAAGTTGACCCAGCCTGGAATTTGAAAAGAAAGGATGACTAATGCGCCGAGAGTAAGGAGAACTGGCGTTAGATCGAACATAATATCGGATTGATACTCGAACGATACTTTCAAAAGATACAGGACAAAGAATAGGTAGAAAAAGGAGAACAATATCGAAGGATAGTGTGGAAATAGATCAAGCTTTCGAACAATTTGTCTTTCAGAATTCATGCTCATTCAAAGGTACTATGGTACCGATTCTCTTATATCGTCCTTTTATTCTCAACAGTTATTTCAGATCCTTCTGCAAGCATAACTGACGTTGGTTGGAGGTTGGAGAGTTCGCCAAATTCAGTTCCATAAACCAATCCGAAGTTGACGTCTATCTTGTATTCAGAAACTTCATAACAATCCCACCTTGGGTGAGTTACTTCATACTCAAGAGATGAATTCTTCCCGGCCTTTGTATATCCCCAGTAATGCTCAGTGATAAATTCAGATTCAGAACCCCGTGCAATAACTGTTGGATCGAGAGCTGCTTTAACCGAAAACACATTCTCTTCACCCTTTAGAGACCAACAATATTTTACAGTTCTGCTATTTTCGTGCTCGACCCAATCATGAGACATTTTCATGGTCTGGTAATGCTCCTTGTAAACTGTATTCGCTACAAAAGTCAGCGCTGGCTTAGGAACAATTTCCTTTATAAAAACTACTCCCCTTTTCCACTCACCTCTGTCACTAAATCTGACATAGAATCTCAGATTTACCTCTTCGAAGTTGCGATGAAATGGAATGGGTATTCCAAGTAGCCTGGTGTTCAAAAACATGAAGCCGACAAGGCTGACATAACAGGTACCGTTCCACAAATCCAATTCAGTTTTGGGTGGAATATGTCTGGCCAATACTTTTGGATCGATTGCGTAATTCGCAATAGCCAGTTTTCTCCATTCTGCCTTGAGGAAGCTCATATGCGGTTGTGTAGTGCCAATGTCTTGTTGACAAGTAACTATTAGAAATCCCTAACCTTTTTAGTTACGCTCGCCAGCCCTTTTTAGGTGTATCTGTTGTGGCATACGTTCTAACTGAAATAACCATAGAGCTTGATATTCACCACTACAAGATAGGCTGCGACTAAACTTCCGGCAAATGGAAAAACCCAATCCTGTAGGCTATTTAACGTCAAATTCAAAAGTGACCTTTTCCACAAAGGTATTATTCCTATCAAGGTCTTTTACCAACCGTTGCTCCAAGTGTGCTTCTGCTTCCTCCAGTGTCCTGTAGTGATTTAAATCGGACGTCCGGCGTCGGCCTTTTTCAAACTCGTTCTCTACAAAATCTGTCCATTCTGAAACCATCTCCCAAACTTGTTGGTCGCTAGTCGTTTTCGAATAGACACCCGTTACCACTACATGTTGTCGCTCTCCTGGTGAAACGTCAATCAATCTGGAATGGCAAAAAAAATAAACGGTTTGTTCTGGTTTGCCTGAATCAAAAATTGGGTTTCCGATTGTCGTCCAAAAGAGTAAAAAGATTGACAAGATTGTATTCATGGAGATTTTCGTTGATTGCTTTAAATATATTTATTCAAGACTATAAATGAAAAAAAATATCAGCCAATCTATTTCCTATGTCCCCTATTTTTAGGCCGGTACCAAACAGCCATTTCTATCTTTATCTATTGTAAAAACTGAAGGCTCTCACAAATTCGCCTCAATTGCCTTGATGATCTCCTCCTTATCGAAGCCTTCCCTGATATAAACGAACCTGCCTTTTCTGTCCAGCAGTATAAAGGTGGGTGCTACACGGGCTTCGTATTCCCTGGCCACTAATTTGCCGTTGTATAATGTAGGGGGTTCGATGTTATACTTTTTTATGTAGCGGATTAATTTGTCGTAGCTGGAATTGAGCGTTTCAATGCCATACACCCTCAATCCATTCTTTTTATACTTTTCCTGGAGGGCATTGATAGCTGGCACGGCTTCCACGCAGCCTTTGCAATAGGGAAACCAAAATTCGAGCAGCACCAGGTTGCCTTTTTGGCTCGACAGACTTACAGAATCACCGTCAACCATCGGGAGCTTCCAACCAGGAGCCATGCTGCCGATTTTTGTCGTCATGTTAGTTGCCTCGGCTGCATCAAACTCCTCATAGGTCTGTCTTGAAAATGCTGATGGATATCGCTCATACGTCCAAATACTGTCGGGCCTTCTGGCGTTGGTGTTGATGTGCTTGAAAGTAACCAATTGAAATCCTTGATTTCCGGGAACTATCGTTCGATAGCTATAAGGCAGATAGGTCTCTTTGTCAATCAGCAATTCTTGCTCAAGTACTATCCCCTTTTGCTCCACTATATCTATTCCGTCTCTAATTCTCCTGTTTTTTAACTCAATGGTGAGTTTGTAATAAGACCGGCCATCTACCACCTCATCCTCGTGCTGCACAATGACAACAGAAGGATCCTTCATCATTAGTGGCAATAAGCTCCTGAGAGACAGCATAGAGTTTCGAACCCAAAAAGATCCGCCTAAATGGCCTTTTGTTGGCGTGTTAGCAAACAGAATCCTACGCTCTTGAATATTGCAATTGTATTCAGTCTTTCCGTTGAAAACTTCCTCTCCGTAATTTGATTTAAAATGGTACCTCGCCCCAATTGTGTTGTCGCCAGCAGCAAAGTCAAAGAAACAAACGGCACTATCCAGGCTGGATTTTGTCTCATTCTTGTCTACTCTTTGAGACAGGTGCAGGTACTCAATGGTTTTCAGGGAATTGAGCGTGGAAATGGTTTTGAGCAGGATGTCGTTATCATATAAACGAGTTCCTGGAAACAAGCTGATAAATGCGAAAAGTAACGGTAGCGATGTCATTGTGTTTACCTCAATTTGTATCACTGGTAAAAGGAAGAAAACAATCGAAAATACGCATTTACAGAACTTCTACTTAGTTAGCCTGAAGCACCCCACCATCGGCTTCCCATTCCATCAATTCGCTTGTCTAATCGGGTGACGGAAGAAAATAATGCCAAAACATATGGCAAATGCTGCGTAAATGACCCCAGTTACCCAGATAAGGTGGGAAGCGTGTGGATTTGACATCAGCACTTTCACCAGGGCCAGTCCGCCAATCAGAAAGTGAGTCATATTGGCTACGGCTACTGGCCGGTTGTATATCCCTCCTATCAGGCTGCCTTTGCTCATCCAGTTGAGCATGGCAAAAGCGAAGTACAAGGCGCCCAGTATTTGCATCAGCAGCAGTGCGGTATCACTCTCCTCCATATGGGCATAATTCAATAAGGCATCGGGCATAAAGGTCAGGGCAATACCGGCAGTCCCCAATATAACCGCTGCCAGTGTCATGATAATTTTGGTCTTCATATTTTGTGTGCTGAGATAAAAGGCGGAATATACTGTACAATCCGCTGAGCGGGAAACGCTGCCTCGCCAATTCTGCATTTCCCCCACAACTTTCAATACGAAACTAAACATGCAGAGGGATCGGCGAACTTATATGTGTCGTACCTACGGCACTCCGCCTCGCTGCCACCACCCAAGCCACCAAGATGCCGTCCCTATGGGACTTGTCAAGACGGCTATGGTGGCACTGAGGCAAACTTTATGGCTTAATGGGAATTGCAAAGCCCCACAGGAGAGCTACCGCTGCCCAGTCCCGTAGGGACGACACACCGGTAAGCTCACCATGTAACGTCTTTTTTTCGCCAAGTGCCGTAGGTACGGCACATATGCTTGCCAGCAAGTCCACTACTTCGTCTGGAGTCTATGCTCCTTCATCAGCCTGTAAATCGAATAGATGCCCGGTATCATTGGCAGGAAGGCCGTCCACATACCTGAAAAGTAGTAGCTGCCAGTTGTCTTGTAATAGTAGTTGGGCATGTCTGCTACTTCCACGCCGTGGATGGTTTGCGTAATGTTGCTCACATTGCCAGGCTCCAGGCTGGGCGTCAGCAACGGAAAGACATAGTGGGTAAATTCTGCCACGCCTGGCCCGATGAAGATGAACCAGGCGATAAAGCCAGCCAGCGGCACCCGGTAATAAAGGCCCAGCGAAGTTAATGTGTAGATAGTCGGCCCTACAAGAGAGAAAACGATTAAAAAACTTCTCTCTGTCCAGGGAATATCGAAAAGCCGACTCATGGCTGGGGCAAAGCCCGTTTCATACTCTTCAATGATGTGGATTTGCAGGCCGGCCACGGTGAGCAAAAACAATGGCAAAATGATCTTAGGGTCAGTGGGATTCTTAAGGTAGGTGAAATACCAAAACAAGAAGCCCACGGTGGCAGAGCTACCAATAATAACGACAGGTGGAAGGCCTATTTTCAAATATCCTACCACTGGCATGATGATACAAAAGGCAAGGGCGATGATCAGGCTAAAAATTCTGGAAATACTTGATGTTTGCATGGTTGTAAAAAGTTGGTTGATGCAAACTTTCGAAGAAAAGCTGAGCCGTCTTTTTACAAATGTTAAAAAATCACTTCTTGGCCCTGATACGGCTGAGGGTTACTTGCGTGACTCCCAAATAATTGGAAAGGTCACCCAGACTGATCCGTTGCAGGAGCTGCCCCTCATTCGCTACAAAGTGGTTGTAGCGGGCGGTAGCGTTATCTTCCAGCATTTCACTCACCCTTTTCATCATATTTGCCGCCGCCATCGACACCAGTCTCCTGAAAAAAGTCTCCACACAGTGGTGTTTGGCACAAAGCTGCTCCAGGTCAGGCTTGCTGATACAGGTAATCCTCGTTTTTTCCAATGCCAGCATTCCATAATTCGATGGCATTTCGGACACAAAGCTGTCGAGCACGGTAAGCATGGAATACTCGGCGAAGAAGCGCATGACGAATTCTTTGTCTTCGCTGGTGAAGAATGTTTTGGTTAGTCCTTCGTCGACAAAGCACAGGTGACGGCATACCTCTCCCCGTTTCAAAATGAAGTCATTTTTTTCAATTGTCCGGCTCGTTAGTTTCTCCAGCAAATCGTCGGACGCTTCTTTATCGAGTGGGGAAAGCCTGTTGCAAAAGCTCAAAAAATCGATCATAGCTGTTCCGATGTTTGTGCTGAGCGTCACCAGCTCAGGGTAGGGTATTCACTATCCGGCATACATCAGGAATATAGCTATAAATAGGGAGACTTCACATTGTTTTCACCAGTAACCCAATGCCCACGCATTATGGAAGTTAGCCGAACCCCATTCGAACCAGAACCTGATACCTAAGCAAGGGGAAATTTGTAAAAAATAATGGTCAAATGTGGATCTGTAGATTGCTGCTACCAGATGGATTGGTGTTGCCGGGCACAACAAACCCAATCCACAAATTTGGCCTTCTTCCCTCCCTCCTCTTTAGTTTTTTCAATCAACTAAAAGTGCTGAAAATCAGTTTAATACCTTCTAAATGTTTTTGACTATGACTGTTCATTTATGTTATTTTGCACCTACTATCTCCTAACCGTTGGCTCATTCAAGAACATTTTCGAAGCCGTCTGGTTTATGATATATCATTAAAAACTTGTATTATAAAGTGATCTTCTGACACGGGTAAGCTATGACTTTTGATCAGAAGAGACTTCGATCTATCCGACCTTAGTTCAATCAATGCCTCCTTTTAGATGTTTCATTTTGTTGTGCCTTTCCTTGTGCATCAGCAGCATAAGCCTAAGCCAGCTATCCACGACCGATAGCCTTGAGCAGGTATTGACGAGGTCAAAAAATGAAGTGAAAGTTGACATCCTTAATCAGCTCACCTACGAGTTCATCACTGTCGATAATGAGAAGGTACAACAATATAATCGGCAGGCGATTGAGTTAAGCAAGAAGATTGCCTATCGTAAGGGAGAAGCCGTAGCCTATACGTACAAAGGTGTTAATGAATACCTCTCCGGCTTTCTTGCTCCCGCCCATGTTCACTTACACAAGGGCCTTCGGCTGTCGGAGCAGATCGGAGACAGGAAAAATACAGGCTATTCGTTTCTCCAGCTTGGCAATCTGTCGCTGGAAGAAGTTGCCACTGATTCAGCTTTGTATTTCTTCAATAAAGCCCTTTTCTTTTTTAGCGATGAGTCAGATCCTGCCACCCTTTCGAAAATTTACCGTAATATGAGTGCTGCCTACGGGCAACAGCACAAAATTGACCAGCAGCAAACATACCTCGACAGCGCCATTGCCATACGCAGGAGACTGCCTAAAAAAGCATTGCTGATTGAAGCCCTTCTGCTAAAGGCGAATAACAACATCAGGAACAATAATGCAGGTGCCGCAGACAGCATCCTTTCAGATGCGGAAAAGATTGCAGCCAGTGCCAATGAGTATGAAGAAAGCCGTTACGACATCCTCCATATCAAAGGGTTGATCTTGTTTAAAAAGAGCAACGTGGACGACGCAATGGTACTCATGGATTCCGCTAGTAGCTATTTTTTGGAAAAGTCACTCATCCGCAAATATGTCACCCTGCAAATGGACGTCAGTCTTGAATTTGCCCATAGAGCTGAATACGAACTGGCCCTTGATCATTTGTATCCTGCCCTTGAACTCTGCAAGCTGCGTGGGTTCAATGCAGAAGTTCGCAGCATTATCACCACCATGGGATGGATTCACTATCGGTTGGGTGATTTCCCTCAAGCCGTTGTGCTGGCCGATGAAGTCATAGCTCTGCAAACTGACACCCAACTGAAAGCAGAAATCGGCACGGCTTTTCTACTTAAGGGCGCTACGCTAACAGAATTAGGCAGGTTTGACGAGGCACAAAACAATCTGGACTCAGCTTTCAATGTTTTTCAGGCAGTTGACGCCAAAAGGGGCAGCAGCGATGCCATGATGTATTTGGGCTATCTCAGGGTGAAGCAAAAGATGTATGAAGAAGCCCTTGTGTATTATGGCAGGAGTCTTGAGCTGGCGGATGAAGCCCAGTCAGACTACAGTCTCGCACAAGTTAATTGGGGCATGGCAGATGCTTATTTTAAGCTAAAAAAATTCAAAGAATCGGATCACTTTCTCAACAAGGCCGAATACTATTGCGGTTTGACAGAAGCCAATGAGATATTGATTATGTGTTTCAACACCCGGCGGGATCTGCTGGCGGCTCAGGGGCAATTCGAAGCCTCTCTGGCCTACTCCATGAAAGCCAGTCAGTTAAAGGATTCGCTGCACAAATCTGATATAAGCAGGAAGTTCGCCAACCTTGAAAAAATGCATCAGATCGATCAGCGAGATAGGGATATCCAGGCATTGCAACAAGAAAAGCTGTTGGCTGACAATCAGATTGCCCTACAGAAATCGAAGCTGGATCAGCAGTTTCTGCTTCTGATCGTGGGACTCGCCGGCCTCGCATTGCTTAGCTTTGTGGCCGTTGCCTACTATCGTTTCTATAGAAGAATCAAGGCATTGCACTTCACTATTGTGGAAAAAAACCAGCGCATTCAGGTGCAGTCGGAAGAGCTGGCCGCTAACAACGAAAGGATCAGCGAGCTTAACCGGGGTCTCGAACAGCTAGTGGAAGAAAAAACAAACGAGCTTGTGAAAACGAACCAGGAGCTTGTTAAATATAACAATGAGCTGGTGCAGTTTTCGTATACCGTCTCTCACCATATTCGTGGGCCAGTGGCCCGGTTGCTCGGCTTGTCCGATTTAGCAAGCAGACAGCAGAATGACACAAGTTCAAAGGAGCTGATCGGCCTAATGGGCACCACGGCAGAAGACCTGGATCAAATCATTAAAGACTTAGGGCAGCTCCTGGACCTAAGAACAACACCCAGTCATTACCGTGAGCCTGTCGATCTGAAAAAGGAGTGGCAGGAGAGTATTCGGTCGTTGAAAGAAAGCCTCACAGGGAATGAGACAATTGAAAGCGATTTTTCGACGCTGCCAGAGATATTCACTGTTCAGTCTATGATTCAAAGCATTTTTCATAATCTGCTTAGCAACGCTATCAAGTACCAGTCGTGGGACAGAAGCCTGGTGGTAAAAGCAAAAAGTTGGGAAGTAGACGCCAGTGCAGTCATACAAATTACCGACAATGGGCTGGGATTTGACGCTGAGCTTTACAAAAAACAGCTATTTAAGCTCTACAAGCGATTTCACACACACGTGGCGGGGCGTGGGATAGGCCTTTACCTCGTAAAAGCACAGCTTGATATATTACACGGTTCGATAGAAGTTGAGTCAGCGCCCAATGAAGGTACTTCTGTTACAATCACAATTCCGCTGGAAAGCAAGAAACAAGTGCTTGCCAATAAGCTATTTGACCCCTCCGAAAACTGATCTAATGAGTAAGGGGATCAACAGTATTTTATTACCTGATTCATCAGTCTTTCCTAAGCAACAAGGCAGATGCGGGAGCAGCAAAGCAAACCTCAAAAAAATACCCGCTGGTGAAGATTCAAAATCCACAAGCCAGCGGGTATTCTGTATGAGTAGAAAACGCAGCCTATTTTAACGGTACTGACGCTTTCAGTTTCTCCCATGCGATGGTAAAGCTATCTCCGGCCACCGCATAAGAAAGCGACTCCTGCATATCGGCTGCCGTCGGTGTAGTCTTTACTATAAAAACATCACTCTCTGGCTTTCTGGTACTGGTGCCGTCTCTGTTAATACCCCATTGCCCCACTTCTTTGTTGAATATCACTTGCCAATCTTTTTCGTTCGGAATGATGTAGATGCTGTACTTGCCTTTGGCAAGTTTGTTACCACCTACCATGATGTCTTTGTCGGTTTCAAAGGTGGTAGCATTATTGGCTCCTGCTCGCCAAACCTTGCCGTAGGGCACAAGTCCACCCCAAATCTCTCTGCCATTTGCAGAAGGGCTGCTGTACTCTATGGTAATGTTTGCATCGCCAACCTTTCCATTGGCGGTCATTTTGGGGCTTTTTGGCTGCGCCTGGGCATAAACAAGTGCAGCAAAAACAAAAAGGACTGAAAGTCCGAAAACTCTAATTGAAGTACTTTTCATGGTGGATAAGTTATGAGTAAACTGGAAATAATTGTAACCGGTTGGTTCCAAAGGGAAGATACGATAATTACGAGAAATATCTTAACCAAAACGCTACAACCTATGCTCCAATAAGCTCAGCCCGAGCTTCCGGTTATGGACAGGCAACTCCTCACTATCGGGCGTAATATAGTTCTCGACGAAGGTGAAGCCGAATCCCTGATAGTAGTTGACAATGGTAGGGTTGTTTGCCCAGGTGTCCATTCTTACAGCGCTAAGACCTTTGTGCCTGGCATGGCTCTTCGCCCAATCCCCAATGTGGCCAAAGAGCCTTTGTCCTTTAAAAACAGGGTTCACCACAATACGGTGCAGATACACAGCATCACCCTGATCCATGGCTCTCCAAATGAGCTTGTCAGAATAGGCCACACTAAACACAATAAGTAGATCGGCTCCGGCAACCACCTTGTACTGATTGCCTTGCTCAATGTCTCTGATGATCGCTCCCTTGTCGTAGTTGCGCCAGACCGGATAACCTTTTGCTTCCTGATACCTGATTGATTCGTCGAACAGGTGGTAAATCAGGTTCAGGTCGGACAGTTGTGTGTTAACTATTTTCATCTCTTACTAAAACGTAGGATAAGTTAAGCATTATCCGGCATTTCAACACCTACCTTCCATTCTGGGAAATTGCCATTTCAGTGACTTCAATGAATATTTTCCACCAGAATGGTATAAAACAAAAAAACCAACCAGCACTTGCCAGTTGGTTTTAACTTTCCCGTGTTAAACGCCAATTAGTCTAATACTTTCTCAAGCTTGGACACCCAACCATCTACCGGATCAAACAATAGCTTCTTGGTGCCTGTAGCTTCTTTGGTGTATTCAAGCTGAATAGTGCCTGACGCTACCGGGTCAATATTTGCTCCGTCTTTATAAGCCCAAATAGTGACTTTGAGGTCGTAAACATCTCCCACTTTCAGTTTCTCCTGATTTTTTCTCAAAAGTTCGAGGAAGGCGTAGTCAGCAGAATTTGAAGAATTGTCGACGGTGACCCTTGGAAACAAGAAGTAAAAGATTCCCTTGTCTTTGTCTATCTGTGGAATGTTCTCAGAGAACACTGAACTGGTCTTTCTCAGCACTTCTCTATCGGTAGTTTCACCAAGCATTTCGTAAGTAATGTTGAACCAGGCACCTGGGTGCGACACTTCCAGTGGCATTTCAAAATAAGGCTTATAAGCCACCGTTGAACCAAGTTCCGCTTTGGTGATAAAGTTGGCGACCTTTTCTACCGGCTCATTTTCTCTCTGGTTGCGCAGGTAGTTGGTTCCCTTGGCGAACGCTATTTTGCCTACATAGCCACCATAAGACTCAAACTTCATCAGGTTCTTCTTGATTTTCTCGCTCTCTTCAGCCTTCAGGCTACCAATCAGCATGTCCAATTTGGCCTGGGCGGTTTCCACATCCCAGGTATCAAAACTGGCTTTGTCTTTGGCGTAAACATCCACCACTGTGCGGGTGGCGTCGAGGCCAACAGGCCCGTCGTTATAGCTGCGGTCAGACTTGATCTGTGCTATCACGCCCGGGTCGACTTCCACCAGCTCAACATAACCGGAGGCACTTGCTGAGATCCAGAAGTAAAACAGCTTCACCTGGTGCTTGGTATAGTAGTTTTCTTTCAAATCGAGCTTCAACTGTGGTTCATCACCTTTCTTCTCGAAGTAGTGAAGCTTATTCACCATTTTGCCGCCTTCTTCTTTCACAAACCGAAGGCCATAAGCCTTGCCATCACTCAAACCGAAGTACTCACCCGTGACGCCCATGGCATCGGTTTCATCGTTGAATGCCGTAAATGATCCACCTCCGCCGCCTTTGCCGCCCTTCCCTTTGCCCACTTTACCTGCCAGTGCACCAGCCAGTTGGGAGTGCGCTTCTTGTGCACTGAAAAGGACAAAGACGCCCAGCAGTGCCATTGATAGAATTAACTTTTTCATGTTGGTTCTTATTTATTGGTTATTAAAAATTCAGATTTACTGATGCGATTTTTGTGTCGGTGTAACCGTCTGCACCTGGGTTTCCATCGTTGCCTTTAATGCCGGTGTTGTAGTAAGGCGGGCCTCCATTGCCACCCTTCCCCCCCTGATTGTTGATAGTGATGTTAAATGATGCCACTGAGGGATCTTTGATGATGGTAACACTGCCTCCGCTGCCGCCATTGCCACCATTACCGCCAGCGGTTTCACTTTGGCGACCTTTGCTGCCGTTCATTCCCTGACCTCCTTTGGCGTTTACTATGAGCGGCGTATCAGGTGTTAGCTTATAGTGGGCGACGGTTTTGGCCTTGGTGGTATTGTAGATTTCGATCTTGTTGAGGCTGGCACCTGTTTTCTTGTGCCGTACTGCCTGCACTTTGATCACCAGGTCGTCGCCATTGCCGGCATGCTGCCCATCGACTCCCTGAAAAACGGTCATATGCTGATGACGTTCGTTGCCCCAGAAACCATTTTGGCTCACCTGAACGCTCACATCATTGGTCGTATTGATGGCCAGTGACGCTTTTAACGACGGATGGTAGACGGAAGTAATCTGGAGCAAAACAACATCGTCGGTTAGTGATGAAGCGTCCACATCCACCCGTACCTCGTCGATGGTATTACTGCAGCCTTTGTGCGCCAGCTCGAAGTCTTCCCAGGGTATTTTTCCTCCCAGGTTGGGTGTCTTGAGCGTTGAGCCATCCTTCAGCGTTGCAACGACACCGTATTTGATGGCTTCACTAAAGTGGGCCACTTTTGCAGGTTGCGATGTAAGTTGAATGTCAATTTTGGCAACAACTTTTTCTTCCAGCGAATTTGCTTTGCGCTCTGCTTCCGCCAGCTCAGCTTTCTCGGCTTTCACATTGTCCCTGGCGCTGGTTTGGTTTTTAAAGGTGGCTGTGGCGTAGGCAGCTACCAGCTTGTTGATGGCTCCTGGATCCAGGTTAAAATTGCCCCCTTCTTTTACCAGCACATATTTGGTGGTAGCTTCCTGCTTGCCATTCCACTCGTAGTAAACGCCATAGTCATTGAGAAACGAAAGCCTGAGGTCTTTGAAGGCAAAGTAGGCAGGATAGCCAGGCACATCCGGAGTAAAGGGCTCATCGAGAATGCCCGACCGTTTTACCAGCACCTCACTTACGTTGCCGCCCTGTTTGGTGATAACTACCGGCCATGGCTTCCCAACTTTCTCAAACTTCCCTTTTTCACCCAGCTTATAAACCGTGTAGTTGCCGGATTCAAAACCATTCAAAATCGTGTTTTGACTTTCCTGTGCCCGGGCGGCAGAAAAGACCAGGAAGAAGAGCAGAATTACTGAGGCTTTTGCAATTGTTGTTTTCCGTTCCATATTCTTTGTTTAGATGTCGGTGACTAAACAAAGATGCTTTCGTTCCGGAGTGGATTTTCAAGCGAACTTCCAAAGGGCTGGTTTGAATTTCCGAAGCCGGAGAATGGAAAGATTAAGGAATGGCAGGCAGGAGAGGTAAGTACAAAAAGAGAGGCAATCAGCTTCCCTGTATTACCTCGAAAAACTCGTCTTTCTTGTCCTTGGAGATGCCGACGGTCTTTTGATTATCCATGATGATGTAGCCACCATCCTGATTCACGTATTGTTTGATATGCTTCAGATTAATGAGGTAAGAGCGGTGCGGTCGATAAAACTCTGCGGCTTCTTTTAACACGTCAATGAAAAACTTCATCGGCTTGCTAACCAGGATGTCTCCGCTACTTTGGGTAGAAACTTTGGTATACATTCTGTCTGCTTCCAGCATGACTATGTCGTCGAATTCAACAAAGATGACACCATTGGACACAGGAAGCCCCACTTTACGAACACTGGAAGCCTTGAAGGTATTTTTAAGCTCTTCCAGCCTCTCACTCACTCTCGATTTACCAATTTGGGTAATGGCTTTTTTTACCGCTCCTTCAACCTGCTCGTCCCGGAGCGGCTTCAGCAAGTAGCTGATGGCGTTAAGTTCAAAAGCTTTGATGGCATGCTCACTATAGGCTGTAGTGAAAATAATCTCAAAAGTGATTTGCTCCCGGGTGAAAAAATCCAGCAATTGAATACCTGAGTACCCTGGCATTTCTATGTCCAGAAAAACAATATCAGGCTTGAACTGATTGATGAGGCTTACTCCTTTTGGCAGACTGTCGGCGTCTTCTATTTCGTTGATCTGAGGGCAATTTTCTTCCAGCAAAATCCGCAAGAGATTTCTGGCTTTCTGCTCATCATCGATAATTACTGCCCGCATACACTTTTTTTCCTAAAACTATGGGGTATTTCAGTTTCACTCTGATCAAGTTTCCCAATGCCGATTTTCAACTTCCTAACTGGCGAATTCCAATATGGGAATACTTAGCACCACTTTTGTTCCGATTGCTTCGCCGTTCTTGTTATGAAGATCATGCACCGTCTCTCCTATCGGCCGATTTTTATTGTTGAAGTTCAGCAATTCCAGCCGGTTTTTGGTTGCACTCATACCAAACGATTGATGATCGGGATTCCTAAGAATATTAATCTCCCCCGATTTTTTCCTGCCAATTCCATTGTCCACAATTTCACATTCCAATAGCTGATGATCGGGATGGTAGTGAAAAGAGACAGACAACTCACGATCAGTGTTTTTGTGAAGCAAGCCATGCTTGATGGCGTTTTCCACGTAGGGCTGAATGAGAAAAGTGGGAATTGTAATAAGTCCCGGATCGAGATGCTCGTCAACTTGTATCCGGTAGGAAAGTGTATCCTCGAAACGCAGCTTTTCAAGCTCCAGATAGAGATTCAATGCCTCGATTTCCTCAGCAACAGTGATTTGCCTGATCTGGCTGTGATGAAGGTAAATGCGCATCAGGTCAGCAAATTTCCCGAGGAACTTTCCTGCAAGTTTTTTCTCATTCATCATGATATATTCCTGAATGGAATTGAGGGCATTGAATATGAAGTGGGGGTTCATTTGCGAACGCAGCGCTTTGAGCTCTGAGGCCCTGTATTGCTGCTCCAGGGTCAGTCGCTTTCTGGTTTCCTCCAGCTCCATATTAGTCAGCGCCTGCTGCTGCTTTATTTGGCGTTGCCTGTAAATCAACACAGCGCCTCCTGTCAACAGTATGATTAAAATAGCCAGCCCCCCCAAAAAATACCTTTGCTGAGATAGCTGGAGGGCTTGCACTTCAGCAGTTTGTGTCAGCCTCGCAACCTCCTGCTCTTTGATATTGGCTTCCAATCTCGCTTGTAGGGACGACAGGCTCGCAGAGTTCCTTCCGCTGACTATAGAGTCATACTTGGTCTTGTACAGCTCATACGCCTGTAATGCCTGATTAAACTCTCCCTTCGATTTGTGAATCAGGTACTTAAGCCGGTGATGATCGATACCAGTTGGGCGAAGTGTTGCTCCCTCAGTCATGCGAAGCATAGCAGAGTCGTAAACACCTAGTTTTTCGTAGGCAAAGCCCTCGTTGAGTATTTGATAATAGAGAGAACGCTGCGGAAAGTTGTATTTCTCAATATACCTGCGAGCTTCTTTGGCCATTTGTATGCCTTTGCGGTATTGGCCCTGCCGGATGATGGGCGCAGTGACAATGTCCACCATGGTGGCATACCCGTAGTTGTAACCAGCTTTACGGGCTATTTCCATGCCCAACTCACCGTAGTATACTGACGAGTCGAGGTCGACAGAAATGCCCCCGTTATAAATCCTACAGAGGGCGTAGCAAACTCTTACCTGCAGCTCAGCATCATTAGCAGCTGTTGCTCCTGCTAAAGCAAGTGCATAATACCGGGCGCAGTTTTCAAGATCATTGTTCTGCCTTAATACAGACGCTATATCGGCGTATGCCTCGGGCAAAAGCTCGGTCAGGTCATTGTCTTTTATTTGCTGGCGGGCAATGTAGAAGTTCTCCAAAGCCTTGTCGTACTGCTGATTGAAGAATAATATGCGGCCCGTAGCCATAATGTATCCAACCCGCATCCGTGGAGAGGCACTTTCATCCAATTTAACCTGCTGAAGCAGGCTGTCAGCACTGTCGTAGCGGTTGAAAAGCATATAGGCGTTGACACGAGTCAGCAACACTTCGTTCACCAACTCTTTGTTCTCTCCGGCCAACGCCGTCAGCTGATGAGAATAGAACTGCAAAGAGTCGAGGTTCTCCGTCCGATAATAATTGACTATTTCCTCCATGGCTTGCCCGTTGCCGGGGTTTTGCCTGTACGCCAAAAGCAGGCTGTCTATGGCGACTGCGTTTTGAGCGTTTGCTCCGAAACAAACCAACAAGCAAATAGAAACTACCCAAGCTCTTTTCATTGCTGTAATATAGATGCTCTGGAGAAGCGGAACAACACTAAGGCTTCGAGGGGTGCGTCGGCAAAAGCAGGGCGCTATAACAAAAACTTTTTACTCCTCTCCCACATGCATCTTATAGAACTTCCAGGCCTCCCTCGCCACCTCACGACCCAGCTTTAACCCTTCAATATTGTCGGATTGGATATGATAGCCGCCGAGCACCCTTGAAATGCCAGCCATTTCAGCCGTTTGGGTGAATGTTGGGAATCGCAAAGTTACGGTATCACCCAGGTTGTCGGGTTCTGTCATGGCACCCGCCACCAAAACCGACTCGGAGCCAAATTCGTCGCTCCCTGTCCATAGCTTCAACGCTTCAGCACATCCCCCACTGATGGTGCTGTGGCCCGATACATAACTGGGAAACGGCGGACAAAGAAAGGTTTCAGGAGAATAAGGCCGCCATTGATTGCCTGTCATTTCAATCATCCCTTTTCCCTCACCGCCCCAGGCTTTGATCTTTTGGTCATCGTAGTACTGATGCACCAACGCATAGGGTCTTGCATAATCGTAGAACATCTTTGAATCCCATGAAGCAATAAAGGCGTCCATGGCTACAACCTGATTGTAGAAGTACATCTTCACATCCTGGTCAAGGGTGTGGTTGTCCCGCACAGAAACGTCCTGAGCAAACTTCAGCCAATGGCCTGCTTGTTGCACCGACTGCGGACCGTCCCGCATAAATTCCACAAGAGCCTTTTGCTCGTCGGTAAGGTTGGCCTGCATCTCAATCACCTCCCACACCTCTTTTTCCAGTTGTTCGGATCCTACCATAGGTGGTGGTCCCGGGCGAAACTGATCTCCTGACTTCAGCGCCACTGGCTTTACTTTGTCCCAAAAGGGTGTGAGGCAGCCAGGCGCATACTTCCCTCCTTTGCCGTCGGAAAAATATTTGGGTTGCCAGCGATTCGGATCCACATTCTTATCAACCGGGTTCACCGGCGCATAGCCTGTGTAGTCGAAATAGGGCTGCCCACCGGATCCCTCTTCCTCCGCATATTGGTTGGCACCGTCGCCTTTTCGTGCATCGATCACTGCTTTGGCAGCCAGGTTGCCTATTCCCTCTGGCGTGCTAGCATCAAGCGACTCGTTATCTGGATCAAACCCCAATTCCTCCATGAAATCCCGAAACATGGGCTCGTCGGAAAAATAATATTCATTCATTGCCCGGAAAGCGGCGTAGCTGATAGCAATCTCTTTGTTTTTAAGGGTTTGTTCATCGGCGGGTCTTCGCTCAACGCCGGAAAGATAAACAGGCGTTGCTTTTTCATCGTACCTGGACCAAGCGTCAAAAACCGACACGAAGATCAATCCGAGGTAACGGGAGGTAATGGTAGGACGTGGCTTGAACTTCTCGGTGTCATTGGCGGTAGCTTTTAAGGCCATTTCGCCCCATTTGTAGGCAATATTGTCGGTGCCAATCGGCTCCGGGTGTTGGTTTGAGGATGTTTGATTGTTTTGTTGACAACCGAGTATAAGTGCTATGAACAGGAAGAGGGTAGGAAATCTTTTCATGACTGATGGTCAGCGCCTACCGGCCAATGGTGATAATGCTCAATTAGCCAGGCAGAAGCTTCAATACATTTTGAGTGGGTATAGACCGGCATTTTATCGAATTTAGATCGAAATGCAAAGAAATAATAGACCGGGACCGTTCTCGAAACTTTATTTTTATAAAATAACGCTGTCGACCAGCGCTTAAAGCTTTTTATTCGTCGGGCTCGATGTGTATCAGTACTTGGGCAATTTCTGGTATTTGCTTCTTGAGTGCTGATTTAAGTTTGTGCGATATGTCGTGACCCTCGGTAACAGTAATTTTACCATCTACAGCAGCGTGCAGATCCACATAATATTGCATACCGGCTTTTCTGACAAAACATTTTTCTGTATCAATAACTCCATCAACTGTTTTGGCCACTTCTCTTATCTCAGCGACGACGTCATCGTACATGTGTTCGTCCATGATTTCTCCTAATGCCGGTCGGAAAATGAGGTAACTGTTGTATAAAATAAAGCCAGAGGCCAGGAGTGCGGCCCAGTCGTCGGCCGTTTCATAACCCTCTCCAAAATAAATAGCAATGGAAATGCCAATGAACGCCATAATGGAGGTGATCGCATCACTGCGATGATGCCAGGCATCGGCTTTCAGCGACGAGCTGTTAGTTTCTCTTCCCCGCTTCATCACAATTTGGTAGGAGATCTCTTTCCAAAGGATAATGGCTCCCAATACAAAAAGCGTCCACGTTTTTGGCGTTTTGTGAGGAGTGAAGATATGTTGGATGCTCTCATAGGCAATCACCGTGGCGGAGGTGACCAAAAAAGCAACAACAATAAAAGTAATAAGGGGTTCTATCCTGCCATGGCCATAGGGGTGATTGTCATCGGCTGGCCGTTTGGCGTATTTAAGGCCAAGAAGCACGAGAAACGACGAAAAGATGTCCGTTGTCGACTCAATAGCATCGGCAATCAGCGCATAAGAATTGCCAAAAAATCCTGCCAAACCTTTAAGCAGCGCCAGGCAGGTATTGCCCACAATGCTGAAATAGGTGGTTCGTATGGCTTTATCCTCATTTGTCATCAGGTACTTTGTTTACCACAACTATGAAAAACTAGGAATGGCCGAGCAATCTAGTGGATTTTTAATGCTACGAAAAGTGTTTGTTCTGCATTAGCCTTAACTTTAAAACATGCAACGCTCAGGCCACGCCGATCTTCCCCTTCACTATGGCACAGTTCCTCGCTGGCTGGCGGAGCGTATGTCTCTGTTAGGCGGTGCCATAGTAGAAGCCATTGTGCTGGAGTATGGTAAAGCAGAGGTGATCAAGCGGCTGAGCGATCCTGCCTGGTTTCAGTCGCTGGGCTGTGTGATGGGCATGGACTGGCATTCCTCAGGAATCACTACCTCTGTAATGGGCGCTTTGAAGTCGTCGATTAACCCGATTTCAAAAGAGCTTGGCATCTACATCTGCGGAGGGCGGGGTAAACACAGCCGCAATACACCCAACGAGCTCAGAGCCATTGCCGACAAAACAGGGCTCAATGGGGCTGAGCTGGTACGTAGCAGCCGACTTTCCGCCAAAGTGGACAACACAGCCATTCAGGATGGATTCCAGATTTATCTTCACTCTTTCGTCCTGACAGACACAGGAGAATGGTCTGCTATCCAGCAGGGAATGAATGATAAAACAGGCTATGCAAGAAGGTACCACTGGCATTCTTCGGAGCTAAAAAGCTTTACCGAGGAGCCACACACCTTCATTTACGGACGAAATCAAGGACAGATACTTAACCTCACACATAAAGAGGCTTATACGTCAAAGGACGGGATCATTGCTATTTCAAAGGAAAATCCTGATAAGATGCTTGCCGAGATCAAAAAGATCAGGCTTCCCTCCCATCATGATGTGCAAGCGAAGGATGTCGACCTTAAACGACTGGGTGCTGTGTTGGTGCTGGCGCAGGAGTTGCCTACACATGATTTTGAAAACCTGCTGCTTCTTGAGGGCCTCGGTCCACGTACGCTCCAATCGTTAACTCTGGTGAGCGAGGTAATCCTTGGCACCCCTTCCCGCTTCAGCGACCCTGCCAGGTTTAGTTTCGCTCATGGTGGAAAAGACGGGCATCCTTTCCCTGTGCCGACTAAGATATACGACGAGAGCATTGACGTGCTGAGAAACTCCATAGAAAAGGCGAAGCTGGGCCAGAGCGATAAGCTCAAGGCGTTGAATTCGCTGGCGAAGGCAGCCCAGGCAATAGAAACAGACTTTGAACCAACAGGCAGTCTTGACGAGGTGATTAAGCAGGAGAGAGAGAATAGCTGGCGCTACGGAGGTAGAACGGTGAAGGGAAAAGCAAAACCACCGAAGGGCTTAAGGGGTGGACAGCTGGGACTGTTTGAGTGAATGGCCTGGCGTTGTTGTTTTCAAACAGTGACCTCGAAGTCAAATACACCGTTTATTATGCTATCTTGCATATAAATTGATGTACTATGAGAACAACTCTGGATTTACCCAATGGGCTAATCGATAAAGCCATGAAGATATCCGGCGCAAAAACCAAAAGTCAACTGGTGACGGAAGCCCTGGAGGAGATGATTAATCGAAACCAAAGGTTAAAGCTCATATCATTTAAAGGGAAAATTGACCTTGACATTGACCTCGATCAGCTGCGGGAACGAGAATGAGACAGAGTGCCAAAATATTAGTCGATAGCTCTATCTGGATTGACTTCTTCAGGCTGGGAAATTACGAAAGGCTGGAAACGTATATACGGGAAGACCTAGTATGCACAAATGAACTCATTTTAACAGAACTTCTTCCACCCCTGGAGAAATTAAAGCAAACGGACGTAATCAATAGTCTGCATGCTATCCCCTTAGTTGAGTTGGATATTGATTGGTCTCTGATAAGAAAATATCAGGCACTGAATATCAGCAACGGCGTAAACAAAGTGGGGATACCCGAGCTGATCATTGTTCAGCAAGTTATTGAGAACAATTTGACGCTATTGAGCAAAGACAAACACTTCGGGCTTATGCAACATTACCTTTCGTTCGATCTGATTGGGTGACGGGCTTTGCCGAAAAATTAATTTTTTCGCCACGAGGTAGACGAAGTTTTAAAGTTGAAGGCAGCACTCAACTCTTGCCCTTATCTTTTTACCCAAAAACTGCAACCCAATTCTTATTTAACCGTCTAACAATCTATTAAATATACATTTAGGGTTTTTATGTCTTTCTATTTTATATACATTTAGGACATTAAAGGCAAATGTTATGAATAATTATCAATTGGGCGAGTTTGAGGAAGTTGTATTGTTGACTGTGGCCATCCTGAATGATGACGCCTATGGTGTCAACATCAAGCAGGAAATTGAAATGCGAATGAAACGCAAAGTTAGCACGGGTGCTATGCAAACGGCCCTTCGCAGAATGGAAGCCAAGGGCTACCTGGCCTCCGAGTTTGGCGAAGCGACCGCAGTAAGAGGCGGCAAGAGAAAGCGCTACTTTAAGATTACCCCTTTTGGTGTAAAAGCCCTGGAGCATTATAGAGAAACAAGAATGAGCCTCTGGGATGCGATACCCGGCGCTGTACTTGATTTGAAGATCAGTGGAAGATAGGAAAACAAAATACTACCCACCCAGCTGGGCTACCAAATGGTTTCTTTGGTTCTGTCATGCCGACTTTGCCGAGGATATACTTGGTGACCTGGAAGAGGAGTATCAATTCCATGAACCGGCAGTGAGTAAGCTAATGGCCGACTTTTGGTTTGTGAGGCAGGTGGCTGGTATGATGCGGCCCTCATTGATCAAGCCGTTTCTCCCCTTTTTGAAACTCAACAATAAATTGGATATGATTAAGAATTACATCAAAATCGGACTGCGCAACCTCACCAAATACAAGGTGAGTACCGCTATCAACCTGCTTGGGCTTTCCACCGGCATGGCTGCTTTTATCCTCATCGCCTTGTTTGTAAAAGACGAGCTCAGCTACGACCGCAACCATGAACATGCGGACGAGATTTTCAGAATAACGATTAAGAACTTCTCTGGCGACGGTGAGACACTGTCCCGTCATTGGGCATTTGCTTCGGCTGGTCATGGCCCTCGCATTAAGGAGGACTTCCCACAGGTGACTCATGCGACACGTTTCTTTCCCTGGGCTTTCCCGGACGTTATTTATGAAGATAAAAGGCTGCCAGGCGAGCAGGTTGTGTTTGCCGATCCCGACGTTTTTGATATTTTCACCTTCCCTTTTTTGCAGGGAAACAAGGAGTCAGCCTTCACCAACGAGACTTCTATGGTTATCTCCGAAGATGCTGCCATCAGAATCTTTGGCAATGACTGGAGAGAGCAGGACATTGTTGGCAAGAGCGTGAAAATTGAAGCAAGAGGTGCGGGATTGTCACTCCAAATCACGGGTGTGATGGAGAATATGCCCCGTCAGCAGCACTTTCATTTCGACTACCTGGCTCCATTCGCCATTTATGAAAACGTCGTCAACAACCCTGACGTGACGAACAATGTAACAGGTAACTACAACTATCTGACCTACGTGCGGCTCAGCGATGCCGCCGGTGCTCCAGCCGTGGAAGCAGGTGGGTCTGCTTTTTTTGACAAGCACATTGCCGATATTCGAGGAGTAAAAGCCCATAACTATTATGGACTGGTGCTGCAACCCCTCACCGACATTCACCTCACCTCTAATATTTCGGGGGAAATAGAAAACAATGGCAGCATGTCGCAGGTAGTGATATTCTCTGTGATCGGTATGCTGCTCATCGTGGTGGCTTGTATAAACTATATGAACCTGGCTACTTCACGGTATACCCGAAGGATGAAGGAAATCGGCGTTCGTAAATCAATTGGCGCTTCAAGAGGCTCGCTGATCAGCCAGTTTCTTACTGAGTCGGTGATACTCACATTGATTTCGTTTCCTCTTGCAGTTGGCCTGGCCACCATCGCCTTGCCATCGGTGAATGACTTTATGGACAAGCAGCTCACCATCAATTTTCTTCAGGACTTTCAGCTATTTTTGACTGTGTTCGGTTTGTTGGCTCTGGTTGCCTTGCTGGCCGGCATTTATCCTGCCGTTTACCTTTCGGGGCTGGATACTATCCGGTCGCTCAAGGGGGAATCAACGTTCAAAACAGGAAAGGTAAACTTTCGCACAGTACTGGTTACATTCCAGTATGTGGTTACGATCGCTATTATCTTCTCGCTGGCGGTTCTCAATGCGCAAATGGGATTTATATTCAACTCTGATCCTGGTTTCGACAAAGAAAGTGTGCTGGATGTTTCGCTATCGAATGATATATATCCCAAAAAGGAGGCTTTCCGAAATGAGCTGCTTGCCAATCAGAACATCACCCACGCCACCTTTGTGTCCCGGATTCCGACAGGTAACCTGCTCGACTCTCAGGGAGCCAGCATCTTTCTCGGTGATTCGCTTACACCGGTGAATTTCAGACTTCCTTACATCGTTGCCGATGAAAATTTCATCACCACTTACGGAATAGAAATGGCCGCCGGCAATGACTTTGAAAGGTATATGGACTCCGATTCCATTGGTTATTTTATCGTCAATGAGGCAGCAGTAAAGGCAATGGGTCTTGCCAGTGCAGAAGAAGCCATCAACCGTTCGATGAACTACGGTGGCACTGACGGGAAAATCATCGGCGTCATGAAGGACTTCCATTTTGAATCGCTTCACAGCGAAATAGGCCCCATGATCATGGTGAAGAATGATAATTACCGCAGGATTTCTCTAAAAATAAACCCGGTAAACCTTTCAGAAACAATAGCTTTTGTGGAGCAGACCTGGGCCAAATTTGACCAGAAGAACACCATCAACTACAATTTTGTAGACGAGTCGTTCGAAAACCAGTATCAGGGAGAGGAAAGGCTGAGCACTATGTTCAAAGCATTTGCTGTGCTGGCTGTGTTGATTAGCTGCCTGGGAATGCTGGGAATGGTCACATTCATCGTCGAGCGCAAAACGAAAGAGATTGGTATCAGAAAGGTGTTGGGAGCAAAATCGCCACATATCGTTTGGCTAGTGAGCCAAAATTTCATCTGGCTTATCAGCGTGGCGGCACTGGTGGCATTGCCCATTGGCTACTACTTCATGAGCGACTGGCTTGACACGTTCGCCTATCAGGTAACTATTTCTCCTGTCCTTTTTGTGGTTCCTATTGTAGCGGTAATTATGATCACCTTACTCACCATACTCTACAGAACCATCAAAGCGGTGTATATCAACCCGGTGAAGTATTTAAGGAGTGAATAAAGAGGCTTTCTAAGTCAATAAAAAAGAGGCTGCCATCTCCAGCCTCTTTTTTATTGTCACGACAAGTTATTCATCAAATAAGGCTGTTCGCTTACTCCCCTATCAAATTAACCCCTCTCAAATCTGCTCTTCCGCTCTTCAAAAAAGCATAGGTCAACTTGTCCACCTGGCAGTCAATAAACTGGATCTGCTTCAATTTCTTGTTATTCTTAAAAAAAGTGTTCACCAGGGTTGCACGCTGAAATGTCACTTTTGTAAATGTGCAGCTTTCAAAAAAACAACCGTCTATTTTGCCTTCAAAAACCAAGTCAGCAAGCTGACTGCCAATAAATGAGGTGCGGTTCCACACAACATTGGCAATTTTATTGTTCCCGAAACCACCCGATTTAAACTCCACACCAGTAAAATCGGCACCAGTAAAGTCGCCGCTTTCGATATAACTTTTTAAAAATTCAACTTCATTTAGCGAGCAGTATCTGAATATATTGTTGGTCAAGTGAGAACGTTGAATGTGGCTGTTAGTAATGTCAGAATTTGAAAAGTCACAGTCACTCACATTGTTGCTATTGAGAAGAAGTCCTGACAAATTTGAACCGACAAACAGACAGCGTTGTATGTTGGATGCGCTGAATTTCTCTTGCAGATTTTTGAGACCGGAAAAGTCAACATCCAGCCAGTTCCCATGCGACATATCCCAATTAAGACTTTTTCTTGCGCTGGTGCCTGATTCTCCATTCAGTACGTTCTGTTTTTCTGATGCAGATTTGTCTCCATTTGTGCCGCTAGTAGAGAAGCTTTCTGAAAAATAATTGAGGTCAACTCCTACTATTTTGGCAAGCTTGTCAAGAGTAATAATATCCGGGATAGATTCTCCCCGTTCCCATTTGCCAACTGCCTGCGGGCTAATAAAGAGCTGCTGCGCCAACTGCGCCTGAGAGACATTGAGTTTCTTCCTTGCATCGGCAATTTTGCTACCAATCATCTTTGTTTCCATATGTGTCATCTTTATTGTTTTCGACACGACAAAGGTATTTCAACTCATTTCCTGGATCATCAATAAACTCGATCCTTATAGTTGTAATTACGCTAATTTTGGTTGCTTTTTGACAACTGCTGGTTGTATTTGCAGCAATATATGTAATCAGACGCTGCAAACGTATTGACGTATAGTAGTCCCCTAGGGACGATATGCCGGTAACACCAGCCAACTAAAACAGACTTACTGCGAGTGCCGTAGGTACGGCATATCTAAAACCTTTGCGGTTTGCTTCAGCCAACCTGTGCCTTTGCCTGAGTACCCGAGAGTTACAAATACTTCACAAACGCTACTCCAACTCCCCAGGCTTCATACGATGGATTATGGGCTCCCAAACCTTGTCCGTTTGATACGTGCAACCATTTTGAAGTCAAATTGACACCGTATGTACTATTGACACGGTAATGAATCGCTCCTCCCATTCTCCACATGAAATTATAGATGTCGCCCCCGTGAGGAAATTTACTTGAGTAAAAAATCAACCCACCCCCAAAATCAGGAGAAAATGAAAATCTATTATAAACGAAAGGCTCAAAACGTACCTGGAAAGCCGGACCGATCCCTGCAGCATTGTTATGATAGGTAATATTGTTAAAGTTGTCGTCCCATTGAACGATGGTTCCCCAAGCATAAGTAGTCGTGACACCTCCATATACTGAAAACCGGATTTTTTCGAAGAACTCTCTTCCAACAAATAGATTAGCTGTCACTGTTTGAATACTCCGGTTGTTATGAGTAGGCGTTAAATATTCTATGCCTGATTCAAATTTTACTCCTGCTTTTTTATTCCCTGGGCCACTATCAGTAGCATCTAAACTATCGAGGCTTTTGATTTGCCCATTGCAGTCAATAGACATGAAAAGTGGGAAAAGAAAAACGGTCAACCATTTCGTCACGGAAATTACTGCTTTCAAATGAATAGGTTTGCTTGGAGGGACGCTATGAGGTATTCCTGTCTTCATTTTATTGGCGCTTGTCACAGCCTTGTTTTGTGCTCCTGCTCAGTACTTTCTGCTATTGGTTGGATTAACTACTCTGGGCTAACGGTAGCCGGATTCAAATCGCTCCGCTACTTTGCGCAATATCGATGGCGTCCATTCGTGAAATTCCCCGTATCGACGCATCCGGCGCAATGGGTTTTGTCATTTACTGATAGTCCTTGATCATCTGCTCGGTCTTCGCTATTTCTTCGGATATTCTATTGAGTAACTCTTCACTTGTCATTTGTACTGGTCTTTTTTCACAGCTCGGTTAGTTGCTTCATGCTGACAATATTTGAATTGATAATTCCCATAGCTCTATTGTACCATATTCTACCTTAAAAAAAGAAAGTATTTCAACAAATAGCTATTTATTCGGGGTGTTACTCAGCAGGCTACTACTGTACTAAGCAGTCTTACAGAGGACTTTTGTGGGGCGATCAAGCATTTTCAATCAATGCACTATACGCCGACTTCGCTTGAGCGTTGGTTGCATTTATTGATCAGCTGCACTTTCCATTGGTAACCCGGATAGATAGCGTCAAGAGACTGTCTGGCCGACTTTCCTTCCTGACAGGTTTTGATGGTGATGGCAACCACTCCTGCATTGATGGTTCCAGAAACCAGTTCGGCATCGTAACCATTGGCCGCAATTTGCCAGGCGGATGCGGGAGAGTCCAGAAAATACAACCGGGTTGGATAACAGGCATCTGCTAGCTCGCAATAACCAAAACCATCATAGGCAATGATGCCGGGCCCATCGGCGGTAAAAGAAATCAGAATGGCAATTTTATCACTATTGCTGCCGTCGGGGTATCCACAACTGAAGGACACGCCGGTAATAACAGGTGCCGTGGAAATACCTTCGCCACAATCAATTACCTTCAGATGACTGGCTACGTCCCACTCAATGGGGTCAATGTAATCTTCGGTATAAGTAAAACGGGCAGTAAAATCCTGGTCAGCGTCAACATTACTCGTAAACACTGCCATATACTGTCCATCTATCCATTGCAAAGATCCAGTCACATCAGCATTGTCGACCACGTGAAGGCTCATGTTCTGAAAAGCTGGCGTAAGCGTGCTCTCCTTTAGAGGCAGCATAGCTGGGAAGTTCCCGAATTCGGTCATATAGCTATTCCAAACCTCGGTAAGTATGTTGTAGGCCAGTACAAAATTTCGATACAGGCTCACCTCCGAATTGAGGTCGGAAGGCTGCAAATTGCGCATTCGCAGGTTCACATTTACCTTGCGTAGCTGGCCATTTTCAAAAATCTCCTGCGCTGTCCGCTGAAATTCAGCAATTAAGCTTTTCTGAACAGCCACCATGCTGTCGTCAAAAAGGTCGAGCACCGCCTGTACGGCAATTTCTTTCTGTTTAATAATCTGGTTACGAAAAATAGCGATGCCTAATGTAGCTCCGGCAGTGGCCCACAGTTTGGTACCCACCACACCGCCTGGTATGAGAGCCCCCAATTCTACAAGCACAAGGGCCGGGCCGCCGACCATAGCACCAATCTTGGCCAGCGCAAAAGTTAAAGTGAGGAGTTTCTGCCTGGTTGCGGCATCTACCATCGCCCGTCCTCCGCTTGAACCTTCGGCCAACTGAAGTTCAGCCAGAGACGCCTCAATTTCATCAAAAAGGTGGCGGTTGACAGCAATAAAGCTGGCTGCTTCTTTTATTTCCCCAGCAGTAGCCTGATGCAACATTTGTAGTGTTTCGGCCTGTGCCTGCCGCACGGCCTTTAAAGTGACGTCAGCGGCTTCTCTGCTTTTGGTGCCTGCCTTTACCTGGGCATCAAGGGAAGCCTCGAGTTGGCTAAAATTGGCCTGCTTCACAAATTCATCAAGGTATACGGCCGGTTCAGCTACTTCCGTCGCAGCAATTACGTTTAGCTGCAGGTCAAGCAATTTACCTTCGATGGTAGCTTGCAGGCTAAATGTTCCAGCCGTATTCGGCACCATGGCAACAAGCAGAGTGTCATTAGCCCTCCCAACTGTTATGTCTTCCCGGCCAAATTGACCATTGTAATGAGCTTGTGAGAGCTTTGTATCTTTGACAAAGATCGAAATTAATTCAAATGCCTGCACATCTGTTTTTAGTGTATATGCGTCTAGTCCGGGTAAGACCTCATCCGGTGTTAAAAGGTGGCAGGAGGATAACCCAAGTAGAAAATAACTTGTCAGTACTGTCGAGGTAAGGAACCTGGTTTTCATAGGTGAAAGCAAAACGAATGGGTAGCCCTGATTCGGCATTCGCTGGATCGAATATGATCATTAATTCCCGAGAGCAAAGTGTTACGAATCAATTATTTTTGAAGTGATCACTGAGGCCCTTCCAACCGAGATTGGTATAGTATCAATACGAAGTTATCAATATTCCCTTCCGGTTATTACTTCTGCCGCTACACCAATTAAGAGGAGCGTTTCTTGCTACTGTCCAAAGCAACCAATTTTGATCAGCAATTTCTACCGCCGACTTATTTCATTTGTTTCACTATCCAATCGGATACCACCGCCAGGGCCGTGGGAGAAAAGGTTTGCTCTATGACGGCGTATTCGGCTAGCGAACCGGTTTTGCTTTCCTGAAACAGATGATTCAAGCCAGGCAGCTCCTTGATGGTTGCCTTCTTATTTCCCCCTTTGTTTAATGCTTTTTTAATGGCTTCCAGGTTCTCCTTTGATGGCACCTGCAAGTCGTTTTCTCCATTGATAGCCAAAACAGGGCATTTTACCTTTTCCAAAGCCGGTGCGGGATCATACTTGATAAAATACTGCATCCAGGGACTTACCAGCTGACTCACCTGCAAGCTCACAAAGTCATTCACATTCATGCCCTGTGGCAATGCGCCGCTTCCGCTTTCTTTCAGGGCGCTGCTGAGATAGTTCGTCAGGTTTGTTTTTAGCTGTTCGAAGTTAGTATCGCTGGCCACCATCTCAAATGCCTTTTTGCTGATTGACTGGTTCTTCTGCAAAACGTCGTCGCTAAGCCCCGATGCTTTTCCAATCAGTTGCTGTTGCGCCAAAAGCAGCTGGTCGCCGGGAATGCCAGTTCCAGCCAATAGTACGATGAAAGCGACGTCTTTGGAGCGAGCAGCCACCATTGGTGCTATGAGCCCTCCCTCGCTATGACCAATAAGCCCTATTTTACGGTTGTCTATTTCCTTTCGTGCTTGCAGATAGTCGATAGCTGCTTCCACATCCGTGGCGAAGTCCGCACTGGTAGCGGTCTTGAAATCCCCTTCGGATGAAGAAGTTCCTCTGTCGTCAAACCGCAACACGGCAATACCGTTTCTTGTTAAGTAATCGGATAAGACTAGAAACGGTTTATGTCCTGCCAGCTCCTCATCCCTATTTTGCGGACCACTGCCGCTTATTAAAATAGCCACAGGGAACAGGCCAGTCTCTTTAGGTAGGGTCAATGTTCCTGCCAGTAAAATGCCTGCTTTCTTGTTCTCAAACGTGATGTCCTCGGAGTGGTAAGGATAGGGCTTTGCTGGCTCCTGCGGCCTTGCTATTTTTTCTTTTTCAACTGCTTCCCTCGACAAGTTCATGGGGAAAGATTGCCCGGCTTGCTTGAAGTTGCCAACCACAACGCCGTCGCTGCCTAACACGCCTTCATACACAATTCCAGCATTTGCGACGGTAAGTTTCAAAGCGGTATTCTCAAAGCTGGTGGCGGTAACGGGTATCCCCCTGGCCCCCTGGTCGGGGCTGTCCATAGTTGACTGAAAGCCGTCATCAACTTTATTGATATTGAAAACAACTCTCAATTGTATTCCCTGCACTTTCAGAATACCGTTCCATTGCCCTGTTATGTCCTGTCCATGCGTTGATACAGCTGCCAGGACAATCAGCAGCAATGTGATTAGGCTTTTCATCTTCCGGTTTTTAAGGTACTGGCTGAATGTAGCGATATGAAAGGAATTCTTTCTTCGTAGTGATTTTGGTAGGTAATAATAATGAAATATTTAGAGAGCATGATTGTTTCCCTTTGAGAAAAAGAGGTTACTCTTGTGGTGCTGGCTAGCGTACCCCCTTAGTCGCCAAGTTTGGCTGATCAGACTGCATCTACATCCTCGGCACCCACAACCCCATGGTAGCTGCGACGATGCCCAGGGCAGTGCCCATAGTGATCAAAAAAATCAGGCCGGAAAACGCCCATTTCGTCGATGCTACCTCTGACTTTTTAGCCAAAAAATAGAAAGCAACAATGGCTTGCGGAAAGACGTAGACCATAAAGCCAAGGAAATTTAAAAAAGGCCCTGTGAAAGTTTCGGGGTCAAAACCTACAGGTGCTTGCCATGCCATGATCCACAGCATTAAGAATACCCGGAACAGCCAAACGCCACTCATGGCCAGGAATAAATGCACTGCCCATTGATTGTGTGAAGCGATGTTCCGGCGAATAGCATTCTTAACTGCGAAGAAGGCACAAATCATAATAATCACTGCATTCATGGTGATAACCACCGAACCTTCCAGCCCTCCAACGGATCCTTTTATCCAGCTGAGGTAAAGGCCTGCCAGGCTGATGAGGAAGGCCGAAAAGATGTAGATACGTCCACTGATCCTGTGAAACCCGGGCGCATAGCTGCGAACCTGCGGAATGAGCTGCGTAGGACCCAAAATGGTGATGATGGCTGCCAGGGCTACATGCAAGCCAAACATGGTATTACCAAGCAGGTCGCCCTTGACATAGAAGTGTGAAGAGGCCGCATTCCACTTTTCAAAGTCACCGAGTGCTGCCGACTTCCAATAGAGCATGAGCACGTAACAGGCAAAGATCATTTGCCCTATTACCGCCACTATAAACCACGACCTTGCGGCAAGATCCACAGCCTTCGTTGCTGCGGGATGATTCTGTACTTTCATATTGAGTTTTTTTGACCAGGCAATAATAGCTGACCAAAAAGCAAGCACACTTAACAATTGTTAGGAAAGCAATTCCCGCCTGATGCGGCTCAGACTCTCGGGCTTTATGCCGAGGTAAGAGGAGATGTATTTGAGCGGGACGTTTTTTGGAATGTTTGGTTTTTCGGCTACCAGCTTGAGGTAGCGCTGCTCGGCTGTGAGGGTAGCAAGATCAGTCGTTCTTTGCTTATCCTCTTCCATGAGCTTCTGAAAAAGCAATAAAGCGTAGTCTTTTGCGGTCAAACCAGTGGCCACCGTGATGTCAAAACCTTCTTTGGTGATTCTGAGCAGCTCGCAGTCGGTGATACAGTGGAGGTTTTCGTTCGAAACTGTCTGGTTAGCAAAATGGAAATAAGAAGTGAAGAATCTCGGGCCGTGGTTTAAGTCAACTGTTACCTCTTCCCCTTTTTCATCAAGCCGGAAATTTCTCATATAGCCCGACACGATGAAATTGTGGTATTTGGGCACTTTTCCCGCTTCTTCAAGTATGGTATCTTTTGGCACCCAAAGCGGGGTAAAATACTGCCTGCATTGCTCCTTGTCACTTTCCGGCATGGTAAGAATTTGTTCCACATAACTAAAAAATGTTTCGAAGTAGTGGTTCATCGTGCGTGGGTGTCAACCGGAGGTACAATATAAGAGATATGTCTCTGTTTCAAAAAATAGGAGCCGCTGAGCTGAAGTGCAAAGTTATAACTTGTGGTTAGCATGGCACCAATAAGAACAGCCGGTCTCGCAATGCAGACCGGCCATCCTCCCTGCGAGCTATTATAATTTATAGAACACGCCAAATCCCAACATGCCCTGGTCGGCGTTGCCAAGGATATACTTTATCTCAAAGAAGCCGTCAATCTTGCTTGTGAAAGAATAGGCCAGGCCTCCCCCCATGTTGAGACCAACTTCTGTGTTAGTTGTCTTGGTGTCATTGATTTTAACTTTTCCGGTGGTGAAATTAATACCCACTAAAGGATACAATTTGACCGCTCCACCCGGAGTGAAATTGTAGTGACCGTCCACGTCAAACATCCATATGTTGGACTTCACCTTCGTACCGTTACCATTATTGTAGGTATCAGGAAAGAATAAGCCAAAACCTCCTGCGAGATCGATTTTCGGAGTGATGCCCACCCTGGCCCCCAGTAGCACTCCCATTTTTTCACTTTGCATAGCATATCCAAGGCCGCCTTTCAGACTGACGTCCTGGGCTTTTGCTTGTAGAAAACAGAGAGCGACAAAAAACGATAAAACGATAAATTTTCTCATAACGCTGGTTAGTTAAAATGAACTGATTGATTCAAAGCCCGAAGAAAAACAAAAAAAATCAGTTTTGCTTGACAAAAATGATGGATACAGTTTTTGTAAAGGAGGTCGTCAAGTTATCACGCTCGGCTTAGGTATTACTACTCAAAAAGGTTGGTAAGTCAGCAGGTAAGTATCAGCCACTTCTTCTTTGGTTCGGTGCAGTTGGAGGATCAATGAATTCTCCTCCAATCGAATGATGTCGTACACAGTGATAGCCGGGCCATTGGTTAGAATAAGCTGGCTCCCTCCTTTGCAAATGCACCAGGTTCCTTTCTCATATACTTGTGGGCTTTCGGGCCTGGCTTTTACTGCCCCCTCGTCGAAGACATAGGTGCCCTTCTCGTCAAAGATGGCCACGTCGTCAAGATCAGAGGGGCTGAACTGGCCGGTAACATCTTTGAAATCTTTTGTGGTGGGCATTGCACCTGCGGATAATCTCCTCGCCTCTATGCTTACCTCCTGCCACCGTTTGCCGGTGAGCAATAGTGCTTGTTGCGTAAGCCGAAACTTACATCGAGGTGCATTGTTTGTCAGCAGCGTTCGATTGCATGAACTAAGGGCAAATAGCAGAAAAAGCAGAGCCGGGAATCTATTCATATATGACGAGGCACGGTGGCAGCGCTTCAAAACTAAAAATATAGTTGATTTCAAACTAATTTCTTAGTTAAAAATTATTTACTGTCAAAGCTGTCTCGTTTCAGCATCTTTGGGAAAGTGGCTTTTGAACCTAATGTAAAACCAAAACATAAGGGCTGCGCCTATACCAGCCCAAATAAAGAAACCTATCCAATTATTGGGGTCTGCCTCCCCTTCTACAATATACGCCTTTGGTTCATATGGGCTCACAAGCAGATTAACCGTGTCTCCGGTTTGGACTTCGTCCGGGTCGTCAATTGCTCCTTTAAGAATGATGCGGGTAAATTGTCGGGCAGTATCTACAAACGTTCCCTTTGGATGTTCGAATGCTATGATGGGTGTGATTTCCACAAAGTCCTGCATCCTGTCGGACGCACCTCTTCGCCGAACATCTATATGAGATTCTCCGATAACATTGGCTTTTATAGATAAGCCATAGTCATATAGGGTCTCCCCTTCCAACAAGTACTGAGTTGTAGCCATGTACAGGATAGCCACACTCAAAAGACCGATACCAATGGTGAGTATAAATCCGAAGACTTTTTTCATGGTTTCAAAATAGCCTATTTGGGATCAGTTTTAAAATTTTGATCTTATAAAGCGGCAAAAGTGATTTTCAATTGTAAAATTCTATCATGTCTTCATTTAAGAAACAAATAAGTTTCTATATTAGGTCTTCAATTACGACACTAATACGATGAAAGGAGCTCAACTAGGTGAATTGCAAGAAGTTATTCTGCTTTCGATACTGATACTAGATGAAGATGCCTACGGGCTAAAAATCCAGCAGGACATCAGCGAAAGGCTTAACAGGCGTTTGAGCCGGGGGGCTCTCCACACCGCCCTAACAAGGTTGAGCGAAAAGGGTTTTGTCACCTCGCACTACGGTGGTGCTACACAAGAACGTGGCGGTCGGCGCAAGCGCTACTATGCACTCACCGTGAGTGGCAAAGCCAGCCTCAGAGAAATGAAAACCCTCAGAGACAAAATGTGGAGCCTTGTCCCTTCAACACAACTGCTATGAGCCATCCGCACTTACCCAAATTTTGGTTCCGGCTGCTGCAATGGTTTTGTCGGGAAGAGCTATTTGAAGAGCTCCAGGGAGACCTGGAAGAGGCTTTTGAGGAGAACATCGAAAGCGTTGGTTTACAGCGAGCCCGAAGAATTTATAGGGTCGAGGTGCTGAAGCTTTTCCGCCTCTCGGTGGTAAAAAAGCCTGCTGGCGTTCGGGTGAGTCAGCTGCCCGGGAACTACATCACCACCTCTGTACGGGCCATGAAACACAACCCGTTTTACATCGCAGCCAACATTCTCGGCATGGCACTTGCGTTTTCTATAGGCACCATTGGCTACTTTAACTATCGTTTCAACGATACGTTCAATGAATACTTCCCTCAAGCGGCTTCAATTTATAAAGTAAACGGACTGCGTACCGCAGAATCAACTGTTGGCACCAGCCCCGGAGCCCTTGCCCCTGCTCTGCACCTCGCAGGCATAGCTGCCTTTCGCTACCACAATGAGCCCATCGCAGTCAAGCTGGCCAATCAATCAAGCGAGGGAGGTGGACACAAGCTGTTCATGGAAGGCTTGTCCTTTACCGACCCGGGCTTCATTCGCCACTTTGATTTGGCAAATCTCAACAACGAACCACTGCCAGCCCTGAGCCATGGTGAAGTGTATGTGTCGGATGAAACTGCTATGAAATTCTTTGGTGATCCCTACCCCGTCGGCAAACTTTTGACGGTCATATTGCCTTATCATCAGGAGCAGCTATTGACGGTGAAAGACGTTTTCAGAAAGCTTCCCAACAATACAAGCTTTCGGCTGTCTATCATTGCCGACTTTGAACACTTGTCCGACTTTTACGGAATAAATGAAAATAGCTGGTCCAATTGGGTAGATGGTACGTTTGTCTACGCACCTGAAGGCGATATGACCAGGTTGGTGTCACAAATGAATACTTACCTGGATGTTCAAAATCAAGCGAACAAGGACTTACAAATCAGTGAGTACAGACTCGACAATATACTGGAGTGGCCAGCCCTAGAGGCATCGTTGCACAATTCTGCTTTTGTGCCGCAAATGCATCCGGCAGCAGTAGCTGGCACGCTGGGTTCTGCCATTGGCATTTTACTGCTGGCCTGCTTCAACTTTATCAACACAAGCATTGCGCTGTCAGGCAACCGACTGAAGGAAATCGCCGTGCGGAAAGTGCTTGGCGGCAACCGAACCAGTACAATCACCCAATTCATTCTGGAAAACTTCCTGATGATAGGTGTGGCTGTGGTGATAGCGCTGGGACTTACCTATTATATGATTCCAGGCTACAATGCTATGATGAGCTATGAGATCATTCAACCTGACCAGATTCCATGGACCACTTTTGTTTATTTTGGTTTGGTGCTGGTATTGTGCGTTGGGCTGATGGCAAGTGCCTATCCTGCTTTATACATTTCAAAGTTTCCCTCGCTCGCTATCTTCAGAAACAAAGTGGTGCTTTCTGGCAAGAACAGGCTGATGACAGTGCTGCTTACTTTTCAGTTTGCCCTCTGCTTCTACAATATATTTGGCCTGCTGGTGACCACCGACAACGCATGGTATCAGGAGCGGCTCGACCGGGGCTATGACCTGGGCGGGGTGATCAATATACCTTTGAGCGACCCTCAACAATACACGTTACTGGAAGATCGACTGAAACAGCAAACTGATGTCAGGCAAATAGCAGGCACAAGCTCGTTGGTTGGGTTTAGCTTTAACAACAGTTCGATTGATTTCAACGGCCAGGAATACGAAGTCGCGGAATTGGGTGTCGGCGCCGGGTACCTTGAAACACTTGAAATAAGACTCATTAACGGGTCTCTGTTCTCTGGCAACGGAACACATACAGGAGAGCCCAGAAAGGAAGCAGTTATCAACAGCATGCTGGAAGACCAGCTGGGAGGAGATGCGCTCAACAAACCAATTGTAGTAGACGGTGACCGATACACGATAATTGGTGTTGTTGAGGATTTCAACTTGCGGCAAATCATGTTTAACAACAAAATAAAACCGTGCGTAATGCGCCTGATGAGCCCTCAAAGTTATGGCTATGCGACCTTAAAGACCGATGGATTGGCCACCGGCAAAAACAGAGAGTTGGAAGCACTGTGGTATGAGCTTTTTCCGCAGGAGCTCTACGGAGGTTTTCTTCAGGAAGATGTGATGCAGCAAGTGCGACAAACCAACTTCATCATGATCAATATCAGCATGATTGTGGCCATCATTTCCATCCTGATATCTATTCTTGGGCTGTATACACTCATTTCACTTATCGCACAAAAGCGAAAAAAAGAATTCGGCATAAGGAAAGTAATGGGGGCCTCATGGCAGCAGATTACCCACCTGCTGGGAAGAGATATCTATTGGATTATTGGCATTGCCGCCATCATTGGCCTGGCCGGTGGGTCAGCAGTGATGCATTCGGTGCTTGATGGCATCTACGCCTATCATATCGACATCAGCATTATCCACTATGTTTGGCCAGTCATGATTATTCTTGGGATTGTTGTAGGCGCTGTGGGCTACAAAATGATGCAAACCAGCAAGCTAAATCCCGTGGAACAGTTGCGGGTGGAGTAGAATAGTATTCACCATCTGAAATAACGACAAAGCGCCTGAAAACTACTTCCCAGGCGCTTTGGTAACTCATAAAATCAAATGACAACTACAATGCTGCCTTCTTCATTTTCCTTCGGTAGGCAATTTTTGAAATAGCCACATACAGCACCGGCACCACAAAGATGGCCAGGGAGCTGGCTGCTACCATCCCTCCGGCCACCGTCCAGCCAATGGTTTTTCTGGCTTCAGCACCAGCACCTGTGGAGATCGCAAGAGGCAGCACACCCAAAATGAACGCCAGCGACGTCATGATAATGGGCCGCAGACGCAGCCTTACAGCTTCCAGCGTTGATTCTATAATGTCCCCCCCTGCGTCAACTCGCTCTTTTGCAAATTCCACAATTAGAATGGCGTTCTTGGCTGCCAGCCCTATCAGCGTAATCAAGCCAATCTGTGCATAAATATTGTTCGTAAGTCCTGGTAGAAGTGTCAGCGTCAGGATAGAGCCAAACGCCCCAATGGGCACTGCAAACAGTACCGAAAATGGAATCGACCAGCTTTCGTAGAGTGCTGCCAGAAACAGGAAGACAAAGACAATGGACACAAGAAATATGATGCTCTGGGTGTTGCCAGCCTTTACTTCCTCGTAGCTCATCCCGCCAAACTCATAGCTATAACCGGTTGGGAGTACTTCAGCTGCCACTTCCTGCAGCGCCTTGATGGCATCGCCGCTGCTATAGCCGGGAGCGTAAGTGCCGAGGATCTCCGCCGATCGGTAGATATTATAATGTGAGATGAGCGCCGGTGTTTCAATCACCTTCGTGGTGATGAGTGCACTCAATGGCACCATCTCACCCATGCTGTTTTTCACAAAGTATTTCCCGATGTCGTCGATGTCTTTTCTATAGACAGTATCGGCCTGGGTTACCACCCTAAAGTTTCTTCCATAAATATTAAAATCGTTCACGTAGCTGCTTGCCAACAAAGTCGACAATGTACCATAAGCCTGGGCCACGTTGACGCCCATCTTTTTTGCCTTTTCCTTGTCAAGGTCGACCTGGTAAGCCGGTGTTCGGGCCGAAAAGAACGAGTAGGCGGCGGCTATCTCAGGGCGTTGATTGGCTGCAGCAATAAACTTTTGCATGGTCGCCTCAAACCCGAAAATATCGTCAGGGCTGCTGGTCTGTAAGAGCTCGAAAGTGAATCCGGAAGACCTTCCAAGACCTGGAATAGGCGGAGGTGCAATCGCCAGCACTCTTGCTTCCTTGATATCAGAAGTCATGGCCATAACCTGCCCAATAATTTTTTCCACACTCTCCGTTTCCGGATCACGTTCGTCCCAATGTTTTAAGTTTACAAACAGAGTTCCGACGTTCGATTTGTTAGAAAAAGTTAGTATGTTCAGTCCAGCCAGCCCCCCTACTACCTCCAACGATGGCAGGGTCATGATGCGCTTTTGAAGCTCCAGCTGCATTTCAATACTGCGATTCGTAGACGTGCCTTCTGCCATTTCATACGTCACATAAAAGCGTTTCTCATCCTCCGTGGGAATAAACCCAGTCGATTTGTTTTGGAACAGAAAGAATAGGCCAACGAAAAGGCAAATCATCATCACTAGTACATAAGGAGTTCCCTTGATCCACTTTCTCACACCGTTGGTATACGAACCCGATATTTTGTCGAACCAGCGGTTGAAGCGACTGAAGAACCACTCCAGTCCTTTCTTGCTTTTGGATTGATCAGAGGGCCTCAGCAGCAACATACACAGCGCCGGCGTCAACGAAAGGGCAACGAAAGCAGAAATCAATACCGAAATAGCAATTGTAATGGCGAATTGCTGGTAAAGTTTTCCAATTATTCCCGGAACAAAGCCAACCGGAACAAACACCGCTGCCAGAATCAATGCAATGGCTATTACAGGTGCAGAGATTTCCTTCATCGATTTAATGGTAGCATCTTTGGCTGAAAGCTTGTGAGTATCCATGTTGTGCTGAATCGATTCCACCACCACAATAGCATCGTCCACCACAATACCAATGGCCAGCACGAACGCAAACAGGGTAAGCGTATTAATCGTAAAGCCAAATGGAATAAAGAAGATAAAGGTGCCTATCAGCGACACTGGGATCGCCAGGATGGGGATCAAAGTGGCCCTGAAGGTCTGAAGAAAGAGGAATACTACCAGAATCACCAAAATCATGGCTTCCATCAGTGTGAATGCCACTTCTTTAAGTGATACTTCCACAACAGAGGTTGTTTCCAAAGGAATAAGGTAATCCACGTCTTTGGGAAAATTGGCTTTAAGCTGCGCAAGCGTTTCCCGCACGCCCTTGTTTGCTTCCAGCGCATTGGCACCCGGCTCCAGATAGAGCAGCACAAAAGAAGCGGGCCTACCCATCACAAACGGGTGGTTACCATAACTAGCCTTGGCCAACTCTACCCTGGCAATGTCTTTCAGGTACACCATATTTCCCGTGACCGGATTGGTTTTTACCACAATATCCTCAAAGTCTTCAACTGTGCTTATCCTGCTGTTTGTCAGTATATTAAACTCAAATGTTTGCGTTGAAGCCTGAGGTGTGCTGCCAATTGTTCCCGCCGAAATCTGAAGATTTTGTTCCTGTAGGGCTGCGTTCACTTCAGCTGGTGTAATCTTGAGGTTAGCCAGTTTTTGAGGATCTAACCAAATACGCATACCAAAATCGTCCCCCACTGAAAAGATGTCCCCTACTCCCTTTACCCGAAGGAGGGCATCTTTCATGTAAATATTGGCAAAGTTGCCAAGGAAGGTGGCGTCATGCGTGCCTTCAGGAGAGTATAGCGCCAGGGCCATAAAAATACTCGGGTTCCTTTTGCGCACGGTAAGTCCCAACCTTCTTACAATCTCAGGAAGGGTAGGCTCAGCCACGCTTACCCGGTTTTGGACGTCGAGCGTAGCAATATCAATATTAGTACCTATGTCGAATGTGACGGTGACGCCACTCACTCCGCTGCTGGTGCTGTTGCTTGACATGTAAGTCATGCCAGGTGTGCCGTTGATTTGCGTTTCAATGGCGGTGGTGGTGGTTTGCTCCACCGTTTCAGCGTCAGCTCCTATATAAACGCCATTTACAGCTACAGTTGGAGGTGTGATATCTGGATATTGGGAGATGGGCAATGTGCTCATCGCAATCAGACCAACCAGCACAATCACAATAGAAATGACGATGGCGGTTACGGGTCTTTTTATAAAAACATCTGCGACCATTTTTTCTTAATTGAATAGATTCTGGTTGAATTATTTACTTCGCTGTGGCAACTGTGATGGCGGCTCCCTCTCTAAGATTCTGCACACCCTCTACCGCAATTACCTCACCTTGCTTCAAACCATCGGCAACGATAACGTTGCTGCCAATTTGTTTCCCCAGTTTCACCCGCCTTTGCGACACCTTGCTACCGTCGGACACATAGACAAAGAATTCGCCCAGCTGCTCTGTAACGGCTTTGAAAGGTATGGTGATGGATTTGCCGGACACGTTCGACAACACTTGCAGGCTGCCACTCATGCCCGGGCGCAACATGTGCTCAGGATTTGGCAGTTCCACCCGAATTTTGATGGTGCCCGTTTGCGGATCTACCGCCCTGTCGATAAAGCTTAGCTTTCCAAAATGCGGGTACAAAGACTTGTCAAGCACCAGTCTGAAAGCGGAATCGGCTGCGTTATCACTGCCTTTCGCCAATATCTGGCTAAAGCCACTGATTTTGCTTTGATCTATAACTACATCCACTGCCATGGGATCATCGGAAGAAATAGTGTTAAGCAGCGTTTGGCCAGGCGTTACCGACGCACCAAGCTTCACTGCTGAAATGCCAATGGTTCCGTCAAATGGCGCCACAATCGTTGAGTAGCGCACATTGGTTTGCACGCTGTTTACAGTGGCTTTCGCTGCTTCTACAAGTTGCTTGGCTGAAGTGTAGGCCGATTCAGCATAATCTACCTGCTGCTTGGCAATCGCATCGTCTTTTTCAAGCTCTTTGTATCTTTCAAAATCCTTTTTTGCTTTGTCGAGATTGGCCTCCTGCACAGCCAGGTTCGCCAGCGCCTGGCTATACGCCGCCTGCGACTGCTGCTGATCGATGGTGTAGAGCTTCTGCCCTTTTTTTACTTTGTCACCTTCTTTAAAGAAGATTCCTGTGATATAACCACTCACCTGTGCACGAAGCTCAACTTCCTGCAAAGCCTTCACAGTAGCCGGGTATTCTTCATAAAAAGGTGCGATTGTGTAGTTGACCTCTTCCACGGTGACTGCTACCGGGCCCCGTGCTGGCCCTCCCTGTTGATTGTTACTTCCGCATCCTGCGGCGATTAGCAGTAAGCCAAAGACAAAAAAGATGTAAATTTTATTCACTGACATGTATGGTTGAGTAATTAAAGAATTAATAATTGATTTGGCCCAGGGCTTTCAGCACATCCATTTTGCTGGCAAGCACCATGTACAGGGCATTGTAATAATTGATACGGGTTGTTCTCAGGTCGCTCTCTGCGATCGTGACTTCGAGGTAGGTTTTTACACCACTCTGGTATTGAAGCTGAATGATGTCATATACTTCCTCAGCAAGTTCAACATTGTCCTTTTGTGCCTGATAGAGTGCCAGATTGCTTTTGTAGGAAGCCAGCGCTCTGGTGTACTCAGTATTGATATTACTCTTCAGGTTTTTCAGTCCAAGGTCTAATCGACTGTTCGACAAATTAGCCTCCTGAATTTTCACTAACCTCTTACCTCCTTGTAAGATTGGCAGTGCCAGCGAAGCCCCAACAAAAGAAAACGGATACTTTGTGTTGTACAAATCGCTGAAGTTATTGTTTTGATAGTTAAGGTTATAGTTACCAAACAGGCTAACAGAAGGCAAAAAAGCCCATTTGCTGTACTTCACGTTGGCGTCTTGAAGGTTTTTCTGTGACTGCATGATCTTAAAGTCAATATGATCAGCATAGTTCACCTCCTGGGTTGTATCTAGGGCTATTTCCTGTTCCATCAAAAGCGGATCATATTGCACCGGAAGGTTCTGATCAAGCGGATAGCCCATCAGCGTTTTCAGGTACTCTTGCTTGTACTTAAGCAGCTCCTGATTCGTCTTCAAAGAAGCTTTAGCGTTGGTCAGCAAAATAGTGGCTCTTTTATAATCCGTTTTATCCGACACACCCGAATTATACCGGCTTTGGGCATCCTTCAGGCTGCGCTCCAGTCTAACGATCGATTCCTCGCTTACCTCAATCTGCTGCATCATGGCCAATGCGTCATAAAAAGCTTTGGTTACATTCACCACCACATCAATCTTACTGCGGCTGGTATTGAGGCCGGCCTGACTTCGCACCTGAGAAGCAGTGCTGCTAGCCAGAAGCACATCTCTGTTGAACACAGCCTGGGTAGCACTGAACTGCGCTGATGAGGTATTGTTAACCCCAAACCGAATCACGTTCCCTCCAATTACACTTGCTTGCAAGTCAATAAAACGTTGATAGTTATAGGTGAAATTGACTTGAGGATACCAGTCGGCCAGCTTCCCTTTGATGGCCTTGTCCGTAATTTCCTCGTCAATCTGGGCCTGCTGCACATTGGGCTGATGAGCCAGGGCATATTCCACCACCTTGTCAAGCGTGGCAACCTCCAGCGGGTCGCCACTCTGGCCCAGCGATAAAGTGGTATTCAATAAAACTAACACAAGTGTCAGCATCGACATCCTGATGGATGATTTTTGAAACAAATGTGCTTTCCGTAGAAAAAGCTGCATACTCAAATTTGTTCTTAAAAGTTTATTAATAAGTTACTGGTTGAAGAAGAAGTCATTAGCTAACTGATGGCATTTCTTCGTTAAAAATTGTCATGTAGATGACCTGTTTTCGTTCAAGCAAAAATTCGTGGTAAGCCTCTTCCGTCATGCCGTGAATCGTTCTCAAAATAGGCTTAGCCAGCATTGGGTAGTTGCATAACGCAATAAGGTTAACCAAAAAATGTTCGGGTGTAACGGGTGCCAGCCTGCCTTGCTGGATTTCCTCGGCCAACTGATCACGAATCAAGTCACTTGATCGGGATTGGTTCCTGGCGCAGTAGGCTTCGGTTCTATCCTTGTTTCTCACCGTTTCGCTGATGATGAAGTTTTCAAGATATGGATACGTCATGTTGTAAGTAATGATCGCATCGATGTACCTGGCTATCTTTTCCCTAAATGGCAGGTCGAATGAAAGAATGCTTTTTACCCGTTCCCGCTTTTCTTCCATCGCTTCGTCCAGCAGAATACTCAGCATATGCTCCCTCGACCTGAAGTAGTAATGAATCAAAGCCCTGTTCACCCCAGCAGCGTCAGCAATTTCCTGGGTAGTCGTTTTGATCAGCCCTTTCTTAAAAAAAAGCTCTTTGGCCTTCTCTTTGATCACATGCTCAGTCTGTGCTTCTTCGATTTTCATGAACGAAAGCTCTTTACTTTTTTGTTTAACATTTTTGTTAACGCAAGCTTTAGCTTTTAGTTCAGAAAGCGCAAAAGAAAAATTCAAGAGGTTGCAAACAGTGATTCACGGCAGTAGAGTATAACAGGGCAGCGCCTTTACCGCCCACCTTCAGTATTACCTGACAAGGTGAAGGTAGCCCTTCATCTTTTTTTCAGGCCGCAGCTCGTTGGCAAGTTGATAGAAGTAAACACCGGCAGCCAGTTCTCCTCCCTCCCAGTCATTTGCGTATCTTTCCATGCGAAAGACCTGGGTGCCCGACCGGGAGTATATTTCAAGTGTCCATAAGCCGTTTTCCACGCCAGGCAGGTAAAGAGAGTTATTGAAACTGTCGTTGTTTGGAGAAAATGCATTGGGGAGATCGGTGACTTCCTCTTGCACAAAAAACGAATGGACAACAGCAGAGCCGCATCCCACGGTGTCTTTTGTAAAAAGCGTCACATCGTTGTCTCCATAGTTTTCGAAGGCCAAGGCCACTTCATTTCCCTCCCACTCTATGCCGTCTACTAGCCAGAAGTACGCCAGACTATCTGAATCCTCCGTTACAGAGACGACCACTTCCTCATGGGTAAAAGGGTACATTTCACTGATTGTAAAGTCAGACTCGGGCCCGGGTGCCACGGCGATGGCAGGTGACACCTGATAGGGCACAGTGCAGCCTTGTGAATTGATGAAGACCAGGTTTAAAAAATAGTTCCCAGCTTCATCGTATGCTCTGTTTATAGAGTTACTTTGTGTATCAACCACGTCACCATCACCAAAATCCCATCTATAAGTCGATGTGTTGGTGCCATGCGCTTCAAACAGTATATCAAAACCTTCGCAAGTGCTCAAACTATCAAAGTCAAGTGAACCATAGGGGCCGCCTACACTGACGATGGTGTCTTTTGTAACGCTGCTCATGCAGCCATACTCATCAACTACAGAAAGTGACACTGAGTAGTCGCCCGGAATGAGATAAGTCACCACCGGCTGGGCCAGTGCCGATGTTTGCCCATCGCCGAAATCCCACTGGTAAGAGGCAATGCCCTCGCCCGACTTGTCCTGAAAAGTGGTAATCAGCGGTGGACATTCAATAAAAGTATTGGCAGCCTCGAACTTAGCCTGCGGCTGCGAAACAATGACCTCTTTGATCGCTGGTTCTTTGCTCAGGCATCCATCAACGTCCTCCGCAAGAAGCTTGATGGTGTAACTGCCCGGCGTGTTGTAAGAAACAACCGGCCCCAGCTCAGTGGATGTGCTGCCATCTCCGAGTTCCCAGCTATAGCTGACGGCGTTCATCGATATGTTTTCTAACGTCAACGTATCATTCACGCAATACGCATCGGCTTCCGTCATGAACCTGGGAACAGGCTTAACAAACGAAATAACGTTTTCTCTGAATATTGAGCACGTGCCTTCAGTATTTGTCAGTGTCAGCCCGATATTGTAGTTCATCTCGCCGTAATAGGCATGTACGGGGTTTTGCGATGTGGACGAGCCGCCATCCCCAAAATCCCATTCCCAGGCGACTATGCCGGGGGATCCTCTGGAGAAGTCTTTGAAGTTAACTACGAGAGAGTCACATTTATTATTTGTAATAAAACTAAATGCGCCATCGATGTCCAATACCCTGATGACATCCTCTTTTTTTATGGTCGATGTACACTCGTCGGGATCAATAACAGTCAACTCTGCTCCAAAATACCCGGCATCATAATAGGTTTGCATCGGGTTGGTGACATCCGACCTGGTGCCATCAGGAAACGTCCAGACCCAATGCTCGGCATCGATTGATGCATCATTAAATTGAACAGGAATACCTTTGCAAATCGTGGTGTCGGTGGTGGAAAAGTCGGCCCGAACGTTGTAAATGCTTACTCCCTGCTCGACCGATACCACGCAGGACGTTTCATTGTTGAATGCGGTAGCTTTCAATGTATAAGTGCCCCGGCCTGGATAGGTGTGCGATGGAGCTATTTCGTTGCTCTTAGTGCCGTCACCAAATTCCCATGTGATGCCATCGTAGTCACTTGAAAAGTTGCTGATACTGATCATGTTAGGATCGTCGCAGCTTTTCGAAAAGTCAAAATCAACAAAAGGGTTCAATACCTCTATTAGCTCTGTTTTAACAATCTCGTCTTCACAACCGGCATTTTTTGCTTTTAGCTTCACCGTGTACAACCCCGGCCGTTCATAACTATGTATCGGGTTCTCTTCAATAGTCCCTGTACTATCACCAAAGTCCCAGCAATAAAAAGTAGCATTCAGGGACTCGCTTGTGAAGTTGATTGGCTCCCAGGCACAAACAACCTGCTTGCTGACAGTGAAGGCGGCTGTTGGCACTGTGGATGACACCACAACGTCCACTTCTTTTCTGCTAGTGCAACCAGATGCACTTGTCGCCAATAGCACAACCTCATAGGTTCCCGGCTGAGCGAAAACGTGTACTGGGTTGGCTTCGGTGGTCGAAGTATTGTCGCCAAAAGTCCAGAGTAAGGAATAGCTTTCGCTTGCTTCTGTTACAGAAGTAAACGGAAGCGTGAACGGTGCGCAGCCCGACAGCGAAATTTCGCTACAGCTTTGCTGGTCTTCGGGAAGAATCTTTGTATTGACGATATGAACCACCTCAACTTCCTGACTTAGCAATGCTTCACAGCCCACACTGCTATAGCTGGTCAAAGTTACCTGGTACAACCCCGGAGCGGCGTAAGCATGACTGGGCGACTCATCCTCCGATGTCATTCCATCACCAAAGTTCCAACTCCATCGGGTGCTGTTGGTCGAGCTATTCGAAAACTGAATTTGAAGTGAGCACTTTTGCTGGGCGGTAAACGACGTTGCTGCGTCTGCCCCAACGATGATCTCTTTCACTGTTTTTGCTTCACAAGCCTGCCCTTGTAGCTGGGCCGTGAGCACTACCTGATATTTGCCCGGCTCGCTGAAGGTGGTGACCGGAGAAGCCGCATCGGATGTCTTCCCGTTTCCAAAATCCCAGTGCCTGGAAAGTATCGTTTTGTCAGATGTTTCTATAAAGTAAACCTGGTTGCCAACACAAGTCTGTGAAGCAGACGCTGTGAAGGAGATCCCAGTACCGCTGCCTATTACAACCGAAAGCTGCTGAGTATCCTGGCAACCTTTTTCGTCAGTTGCAGTCATTGTCACCTTATAATCGCCTGCGCTTGAGTAGGTATGGGGCGGGTTTTGGGCTGTGCTGCTACTGCCATCGCCAAAGTCCCATTTGTAACCGATGTTCTGACCTGTGCCGGTCACACCTGAGCCGTTCACACCTGAGCCGGTCACAGCCGCACTAAAGCTCACTTGTGCTGGCGTTTCACACAAAACGGTCTTATCAGCTCCGATGGTTGCCTTAATCCCGAATGCTTTGATGATAGCACTTTTTGAAACAGTGCTTTCGCAGCCAAACTGGTCTTTTGCTACAAGTGTAACAGAGTAGTCGCCCTGGCTTTGGTAAGTGTTCGTAGGTGATTCCTCGTTGCTGGAGCTCCCATCTCCAAAAACCCACTCGAAAGACTGCAGGGTGTTCCCTGCTGTGAGGCTCTCAGCAACGAAAGACACTGGCAACGGGCTGCACCCTTCCGCAGGGGAAAACGAAAAATCAATGGAAGGCTTGTCATGTACCACAATGTCCATCGTTTTAGTCCCCAACGTAGCGGCGCCAGATTTAGCCACCAATGTCACCTGAAATGTGCCAGCGCCGGTATATACTGCGCTGGGATTTTGAAGCACAGAGCTGTTACCATTCCCAAAAGTCCACTGATAGTCTGTGATGGGGCTTGCAGTGGATATGTCAGTAAAATTGACTGTCAGCGGAACACAACCTTCCGAAAAATCGATTGAAAAATCGACGCTTTGCGCAAGGCAGGACAAAGGGGCCAAACAAAGGGAAAACAGCAGATACTTCATGAATGAACGCCTCATTCAAATATATAGGAAAAATACACAACTGATTGAAGCCAAAAAAATAACCTTACTTACAAAGACTGGTAGTCAAAAATATGGCAGATGGCACGTTTTAGCAAACAAGAATGTACTTAATGATCTCAGTGTATAGCTTTAGATGAAAGAGAGACCTCATTTTCTTTAGACCAAAAGTGTTATTTATGCTTGAATTAACCCATTCTTAACCAAAGAAGTGTTTCACACCTAGTTCTTGATAAATGAGGCTCTCAGTGAAAGATCGCTGCTGTTGTATTTTTTGAATATAAGGTGGTATACACCTTTTGATAAGCCCATGACAGACAGTTTGACCTCATCTTCGCCTGCCCTGACTGTTTGTTTGACAACAGGCATGCCGGTAAGGTCATACACGTACACCTCGCCATTATCAAAGCCGCTGCCATTCGCAGACCTTACCATTATAAAATCTGTAGTCGGGTTTGGATAAACGATAACGTCTGCTGCCAACGCATCCTTAGCTCCCAGCAATTCGTTGCAAGTGCCTTCTACGGTTAGTTCTACTGTTTGCGACGATGTGTTCCCATAAGCATCCACACCTGTGAATTCTATTGTCGTCGTCCCAAGGTCTTCACAGGTAAAAACTGTCCTGCTCAGCGTGTATTCGGCCGTTGAGCAGTTGTCATAACTCCCGTCATTTACATCATCGAAGGCAATTTCGGCCTGCCCACCCTCATCCAGTGTAACAGTGAGTGACCTGGTAAAAAGATTTGGAGGTTGGTTGTCAGCTATAGTCATGGTAATTTCTTTCACGGTGCTGTTGCCACTTTTGTCAACGCCAACTAAATCTACCAAATGGTCGCCTAATTGTCCGCAGTCAATGAAATCAGAAGGCCAATCCAGGTACAGAGCGTCAAGCTCGCAGTTGTCGGTCGTCCCAAAGTCAATAGCTATATCAGCCACCGCTGCTACCCCATCTCCATCGAGGTATACAGTTATGTCGTGTCCAACGACCACTGGTGCGATGGTGTCCAGTACCTGAACCTTCACCACAGCGGTAACTGTGTTGCCAGCGGGGTCTTTCCCCGTGACGGTGACTTCGTTTTCCCCAAGATTCTCACATGCAAAATTTGTCTGGCTCAAACTAAATGCAATGCCACAATTGTCAGTGCTCCCATTGTCAATATCAACAACAGACAGGGTGGCGATTCCCTCATTCCCAAGGTATATGACAGCTTCCCGTACCTTCAAAACGGGAGGTGCGTCATCCACAATGGTGACAGTAAAGTCTATCGAGGAACTGTTGCCAGCCCCATCTGTTGTTGTAAAGGATATTACGTTTTGTCCAATGTTGTCACAGGAAAAGGCTGTTTGGCCTAAGGAAAAGCTAACCTCCCCTCCTGCCGGGTCAGTGCTTCCATTGTCAACCATGGAAGGGTCTATTGTTGTGGTGCCGTCCTCTGCCAGGGCTACCTCGATGTCTTTGGCTACAGCAACAGGTGCGATATCATCCTCCACGGTTATTTCAAATGCCTTTTTAATTTGCCCTCCGTGCCCATCGTCGGCCATTATCCTTACGGTATAGGTATCCGCTGGTAATGCCGTGGCATCCAGTGCCTGCAAGTTATTGTCAGCCACAGCAAATAGGTCGTTGTGTTCATCGCCCTCACCAGTGGCTAGCGAATAGGTATGCGCATTTGCTTCGTCGGGGTCAACCACCGAAAAACTACCCACCAGGGCCTGTAAACCTGCAGATTGTTTGAGATGAGCATTGTCAAGCAGTATGTCGGCAGGCGCCTGATTGGAGAGAAGCTGGTTGAGATATAATTCAGAAATGACGTTGCTCCCATTGAATCCTGTTATCAGATAGTCCAGGTCGAGGTCGCTATCAATATTGATCCATTGCACCTGGCCAAGGATTGCCCCGGGCAAATCCATCAACAAATCGGAGAAAGCCTTGTCATTGTTTTGAAAAACACGGGTAGTAATGTTTTCCGACTCCACCAATGAGCCTGTGGCAATGATGTCGAAATCACCATCATGATCGTAGTCTGCCCAGTCTACGTAACTGGTTCCGAAGCCCAGAAAGAGCTCAGTTTCTACAAAGCTGTTGCCGTCATATTCGTAGATGTAGGTATGAGTGACCCAATCAGTATCAATGCCGTGAAGCAATAAGTCTAAGTCACCATCATTGTCATAATCACCCCACTGCATGGAGCTAACACCTACGGGTGCGATGCCAGCCTCAATGTCGACGAATTGTCCACCATCATTTCTGTAAACCTTGCCAACAAATTCAAACCAGCCATCACCAGCCAAAGCCAGATCCAGATCACCATCACCGTCATAGTCACCCCACTCTACAACTCCATCCGACACAACGGCCAGAGTAGCCTCAATGTCGATATAGGTTCCCTCATCGTTTCGATAGATTTTTGAGTACTTTATACTGCTGGCGGTAGACCCTGTCAACACCACATCCAGGTCACCATCCTGATCATAATCCGCCCAATCGGCATAACTTGATCCAAGATCACCAACGTCTACAAAGTTGTTGGCAGTCTTATTCCACCCCCCATTTTCGTAATGATAAACATCTGTTTGGGAAACCCCACCGACTGAGCCTGTCAGCAGCAGGTCGGCATATCCATCAGCTGTTCTTTTGCCCCACCTCGCAGCACCAGCCAACACTGTTGGCAAGCTGGCTTCGGCATCAACAAAAGTGCCCAGATCGTTTTTGTAGATTCTTACCACGGGCTGACTTGATTCATCTGTTCCAACGATGAGCAAGTCCTGATCGCCATCGCCATCATAATCCGCCCAATCAGCGTCAGAGAAAGTCATCGCTTGCAGAACTTCGGAGGCAAGGTCATTGCGCACGAATGTCCAGGGAATGTCATCAATCACGTCAATGACCATGGCTTGCTCAACGGCGGCGTCGTCCTGATCTACTGCCTTTATGCGAATGCTGTAGCCTCCCGCCGAAAGGCTTCCCGGACTCTTGACAGTCAGTAAATTGCTCTCAATATGGAACTGGCTATTGAAATCGTCACCTTCGCCGCTTGTTAGTGCGAATTCGTGCTCGTTATCTGCATCAGGGTCATTGGCGGATAACGTCGCTACGAGCCCTCCATTTCCGACCGATCTGTTGACCGCAAGATTATCCAGTTGAATGAACGATGGTGCTTCGTTCAGGTCGTTTATTTCTATGGCAAGCAATTGGCTGTGCGTGATTTCACCATCAATAGAGGCCTCTATCGTTAGTAAATAGCTACTTTGTGACTCATAGTCAAAAATCACGTTAGACAGAAGTTGGCTTCCCTCCACAACGAAAGATGTGTTATCCGGCACATCTACTGCCAAGCTATAGGAATAGTCTCCTGCCGGAACGGTAGTCAAGTCACCAATGACTGTGCCTACCGGCATGTTTTCATTGATTGTGGCCAGGTCGATTGACGTTTCTGGCAATAGCATGTTGGCATAAATCTTTCTGACCGGCAGGTCGTCATAAATGTATTGCTGCCCAATGAGAACAAAATCAAGGTCGGTATCGCCGTCATAATCGCCCCATTGCGCATTTCCAAAAATGGTTGACGGAAATAACGCTTCCACGGCATCAAAAGTCCCGTCACCATTGCTTCGGTATATTTTGCTGATGGCCTCCCCTTCCAGGTAGTTTGTCAGCCCAGTCACGATAAGGTCGTCATCACCATCATCGTCGTAATCACCCCAATCAGAGGACCCATATATTACGTTGCTAATCCCGGTGCTTAGGGCCGTGAAGGCGCCATCATCATTCCGATAGATGAAAGATTTGGGCACCCCTGCCGGGTGAGTAGCGAGACTATTAGCGGAGCCTGTCAGAATAATATCCAGGTCGCTGTCTCCATCAAAATCGCCGGCACTGGCTGAGCTGTACATCACACCGGAGAGCCCGGCGCCGGAGTCTTCAAACACACCCTCCACTCTTTTGAAAATGCTACTTTGCGTTTTGAATGCCGTTCGATTGAAACCTGTAACCAACAGTTCCAGGTCTCCTGATTCATCAAAATTCGCCCAGGTTACTGTGCCTTCTTCTGCTTCAGGCAGTGCAGCATCAATATCCGTAAAAACACCACCATTGTTCTCATAAATAACGGCTTTGATTTTGCCGTCTTTTGTGGCTATCACCGCCAGGTCGAGGTCGTCATCGCCGTCAAAATCGCCCCAACTTCCAAAATGAGAAAGCGAGGTCGGTAAGCCTGCCTCGTTGGTTACGTCTGTAAAAACACCCTCCTTATTTTCATACAGCTTCAGTAAATAATCGTCGGAAAATGACCTGGAGCGAGTAACCAGTAAGTCGAGGTCATCATCTCCATCGTAATCCCCCCATTTTATATTGCCACCGTTGGTGCTAAAGATGCCAGGGTTTGAGAGAGTAAAAGTGCCGCCCTCATTGATATACAACTCCACGAAAAGAAAACCAAAGGAACCAATGACCAAATCCAGATCGCCATCATTGTCGTAGTCGCCCCAGTCACTCACACCACCTTCTGAGGTCTCGTTGATGACGATGCTATTGACTGCGTCTTCATTAAACTGAGCCCAGGTTGGCCTTACAGCAGAGAGTATCAAAAGGGCGAAGATCATTCTGACTTTCATAGAGTTGAATTTGGTTGCGTTTTAATTCAGTCTCAAAGCTCAGTATTAGCATTTTCTTCGGCTTAAGGATTTGATGCAAATGCTTAAGGTTTTGAAGCGAAGAAGGATATTTCCAGAATAAGCAGGGTTTTGTCGAAACAAAAATTGCCTTACGGACAGGAATGTAGAAAGGAGTACGAGTTGATTCTCTAATCAGCTTTATTTCGTTGAACCTGTCGCGGCACAATACCAAATTCATCTTTGAACACGGCATTGAAGTAGTTGGGGCTGGAAAAGCCGGTCATATAGGCAATTTCAGCTATTGAGCCAGCGTTCTTCTCCAATAGCTCATGGGCTTGCTGCAACCGGAAGCTTCTTATTAGCTTATTGGGTGTTTGGCCTATCAAGGCCTGCAGTTTGCGGTTGAGCTGGCTTTTGCTCATGCCCACCTCCCTGCTGAGTTCTTCTACTGAAAAGCCTTCATCAGCCAGGTGGGTGTTAACCGCCGCAATCACCTTTTCCAGGAAAACCTTGTCGATGGAAGAGACCGCAATCTCCTGGGGCTTCAGCATCGTTTGCTGACTGTATTTATGCATGAGCTGCCGCCTGCTCTCCAGCAGGTTCCTAAGCCTCACAATGAGCTCTTTCTGATCAAACGGCTTGGTCAGGTAGTCGTCGGCCGCCGTCTCCAGCCCCTTTATTTTACTTTCATTGTCGGCTTTGGCAGTCAGCATCACAATGGGAATGTGACTGGTTTTCTCGTTTTGCTTCAATTGCGCACAAACCTCAAACCCATCAACACCAGGCATCATCAAATCGCAGATGATTCCATCAGGCATTTGCTCAATGGCTGTTGCAATACCTGAGGTTCCATTGGACGAGGTTAACAATTCAAAATCGTGGCTTAAGACATCTGCAATATGCTGGCGCACCTCATCATTGTCTTCTATCACCAGTATCCTGGGGGCTTCCCCATTAACGATACCACCCTCTTCCGAAGCAATAGCAGCGCCACCAATTGTGGAGCTGCCCTCGGTTTCGTCTTTCTCCAGGGGCAAGAGAAGCCTAAAGCAGGTTCGCACCCCCGGCTCACTCTCTACCGTGATCTCACCATTCAGTTGATCTACCAGCGCCTTTACCAAACTAAGCCCGATACCTGAGCTTGCCTGCTTGTCACTCTCAGTATGATAGAACCTGTCGAAAATGAAAGGCAATTGATCTTGTGGTATGCCAATGCCAGTATCTTCAACATCGATCCTGGCTTTTGTACCTTCCAAAGAAAGCGTCAGGGCAATAGTTCCTCCGCCCGGCGTAAACTTGAATGCGTTGGACAACAGGTTCAATACGATCTTTTCAAGCGCATCAGGATCAATCCAGCCTGAAATCTGATCGCTGGCCCTTAGCAATAGCGTGATACTGTTTGACTTCGCTTCCAGTTGAAAGCTCTCAACTGTTTCGATAATGAATTTACTGACGTCGACATACTCTTTCACCAGCATTTGGTGCCCGGCATCAAGCTTTGCCAACTCCAGAATTTGGTTGACCAGCTTTAACAAACGGCTGGCGTTGTTTTGGATAGTTTGCAAATACTTTCTGGGGCGGCTATCGTGAACAGCTAGTAAGAGCTCCCGCACGGGCCCAAAAATCATGGTAAGCGGAGTGCGGAACTCATGAGAGATATTGGCGAAAAACCTCGATTTGGCTTCATCCAGTTGCTTCAGTTCTTTGGCCTGTATTTCAATCTCCCGCTTTTGTGAAGCAGTTTCAAGCTGCAGCGCCCTTGCAGAACTAAAGGCTTTACCAATCTTCTCAGCAAAGGCAAAGGACATAACAAAAAAAGTGGCCGTAAACAGCACGCTGATGGCGTTGGGCCTGGTAAGAATCAGGTTATAATGATAAGCCGACAGAATCACGATCGCCAACGTGCAGAGAGCCAAGCCTAAAAAAATAGACAAGGAGCCTCCCCTTTTCCGTACTCGTGCCACCAAAGTGATGTAAAATCCATAAATGATATACACCAGAGCAACAACACTGAACGGAACCAGGGTTAGCGTATAAATGCTCATGGGCAATACCAATGCTGAAAGGCACAGAGGAACAGCAATAATGAGAGCAATCCTTGAAACAATTTTATGAAAATCCTCCTTGAACAGTTCGCACAGAAAAAGTGTGTAAAACAGCCACGCCAGATACATGGTCAGGTAGGTGATTTTCAGCTTGAATCTGGATGGAACCCCAGGAAAGACTGTACCGAACACATACTGGCCATAGTTGCTGATATACAAGGCGTACATAATAACAAACAGACCGTAGAACAGGAATGATTTGTCTTCACCCAAATAGAAAAACAGGCCAACGAAGAAACATCCGATAAGAAACACCCCCCCAATATTGAACGTTTCGATGATGAGGTTGAGGTCTCTTTCGTGTGGAAGCACATCGGGGTCGCCGATAATGATCGGTTTAAAAAAGCCACCATTGGAGTGATCAAAATTGGCCACCTGAACCACTATTTCATTTTCGCCCTCATGCAGCATCACGGTTTTCATGCTGACCGTCCAGTCGGGAACATAGGTGTCTTTGGAATCGGACACCACGCCATCGCTGCTGATCAGTTCCCCGTTGAGAAAAAGTGCATACGACAAATTGAAGCCGGGTATTTCCACGGCCACCCTGTAGTCCTGCGTCGACTCAACAACCAGTCGGTAGGTAGCATAGCCAAACGCTGGTAGCTGCTCCTTTAGCTCTGGGTGGGTATTCCAATAGGATACTTGTTTAACGTAGCGAGCTTCCGTGGCGACAAATGCCTCGTCTCCTGGCGGCAGAAGTTGCTTCCAATAGAAAGCCCATTCACCGTCCAAAGCCAACCTTTCCTCTCCGGCATATGTTAGGACGCCCTTCACTGCCTGCCCATAGCTACCGAGTGGAAGGTGCAGCGTCAAAAAGATAAAAAAACCGAAAAGTCCTCTTTTCATGAAAAAAAATAGCGAGCTGATTGATTGGTCAATATAGGGCGTTCAAATTGTTTGGCATAGTATTAAACCAAATACAAATATGATAGCCTCTCACCCTTGACCAATTCCGGAGAAACCAAACGGCTACTCTCGTTCACGAAAACGCCAGTTTTTTCTCCTCAGGAAATGCCTTTCAATCTCCCTGTACACATCTCTACTCGAGAGAGAGGAGGCGAGGCGATAAAAATCCGCTGTTTCTCTGGTAAAGGTATCGAAGTTGTACTCATAATACAGCGCCATAGCAACCGCCTCTACCGCATTGGACACGATACAGGGGTTTACCCGGCTCATGAAAACTGTTGGGTAGTTCTGAACAACGTGAAAAGTCAAACCTGATTCAAACCTTGTACCACCCTGGTTTAGTGCGCTAACTTTGAATGCAAATGCGCCGCCAGTCGACATTGCCTCAAAAAGGTTGGGCAGGGTATCGAGCGAAAGCTGAAGCATGGTGCTGGTAACGGTGTCTACAGGAACCGTCATTTCATCAAAAATATCACTAACAGACAGGGCATAACTCTCACCATCACCCTGATCGTAACCAACCAGCCGCCAGTTGAAGCATGGTTTTTCTCCTGGCATATGCCGCCACTTGTCGGGCCATAGAAATTCCAGGTATTGCATATCGTGCTCTACTGCCCCACCCCGGGCTAATCGATCCTCAAGATGCAGCTTTCTCAGTGGCGGCCTCTCCAACGACTCATCCAGCCATATCCCTTGAAATGAAGGAATAATAAAGGTTGTGTCTCCGTGCAACTCAATACCATGATAGTAATTGCTGATTAGGGCCAGGTAACCATCCTTTGCAACAAACACGGTGTCTCCCTGCTGCAATTCATCAAATGGTTCAAGATTCCGTCCATTGAAAACGGCACCATCTGAATCGAGCACATTAAATACTACCGGATGCTGACCAATCGCATCTGAACGGCTTCCAATCATCAATACGGCAGTCATTATAATACAATATAACTTGCTCATTCTGAATTCATTGCTGATCTTTAAACTTAGTGAATATTTTAATGTATGTGCCTAGTTTCTGACGAAATGAAAAAGCCCTGGCTGTTTTTAGCGCTCTTTGCTTGTTATTCTAATCACTCGATGAAAGCACAGACTTCAACACTCCTTCTCGACTACAACGGAAAAAACTACACCCTCGCCAAAGCAAACGGAAAATACGAGTTGACTGGCGACGATGGAAGGATTGCCGGTGGCTATAACCTGGTGCTGCCAGCGCTACAGCCTGAGTTCTCATTTATCGTGAAGAATGGCCTGATTGGGCTTTTCGACAATGTGGCCCAAAAAGAAGTCATCTTCGCAAGAGATTATCCTGCGCTGGAACTCTATCCACTGAACGAATCGGAATACTGCCTGTATTTTTTAACGAATACCGGCTACGGCCTTCAAATGAAGGAGTCCTTCGTATTGACTAGAAATGCAGATAACACAATTACCATTAACTCACCGGCCACAGAAGACCCCTCCGTTCCTGAAATCGGGTTTTACCGAAATGGAATTGAAAAAATAGACGCTACCCATTACACTCACCACTTTAGTCACGTTTCATGGGAAAAAGACTACGGGCCACAATGGGGAGAACACGAGGTCAAGTTTAAGCTGGAACATGGCATCCAAAAGTCCGGCGTATTTTCAACCACAGAGAACAAATTTGTAGTACCCAATTCTTTCGCAGAAATTGAGGTTCCCAGGTTTGATATTGAAAATCCTTTGTCGGCGCAATATATTCGGGTGGCCCAGGTCACAGGAACAGATGACCTCGAAGGAGACTGGTCGTTAAGTGGTGATGAATTAAAAGGTCCTGTTGAAAGGTTCCGATACGGCTTCTACAGCCCATCCTACAATTTAGTTATTTATCCCCAGCCCGCTCAGCTATATCCAATCATTAATGGTGGTTTTTACAAAACCAGAGGCAGCGACAATGAGCCATTGGAATTATATCAAGCGGATGGACAAGAGCTTTTAACAGTTGAAAATTTTGCTTATAACGTCACTACCATTATTCAGGCATCAGAAAAGGTATATGTCGGTACAATGGGAGATCAGATGAACATGGAAGAGATGCAGGTGTATCACTACTTTGTGTACAACAAGGACGGCAAGCTGGAAAAGGAAGTTGACTTCAGGTTTCACGACCAATTACGGAATAGTCTTGTTCTGGCTGCTGTGTGCAAAAGTCCTGAGAGCTACGATCTGTCGTACGGTATTTTTGATTTGGAAAATGCCGTCTTTGCGGTGCCACCAAAATACGAACAGATAACAATCTGGTATTTCGAAGACGGTATTATGGACTGCCCTACAGGGGGTTGTCATTTTTATTTCACCTGTTCAACTGAAAGTGGCACAGTGTTTCTCGACCAGGCATTCAATGAGTTTGAGCCGACATTTCCGGTAAAGGCGAACTTCTATTCCCTGGCAGAAGAAAACAACGATGAGCCATGGGGCGAATTTGCCCCCTATGAATTGACCCTTGCAGATAAAGAAGATTCGCAAGTAGCTACATTTGCCAATTCAAAGCTCTCAGTTAAATGGAAGGTGACCGGCCCGCTCCCTGCCTCATCACAAAAGAACTATTTCGGCGTTGTTGCTGACAAATATAAGCAGCTCAATATTATTGCTGTTTATACAGACCCTTCCAACACCCCATTGTTCGGCTTGGCCTATGAAAATGAGAGTTCGTTCACCTTGCCGCCCGTGTTTAGTCAACTGTCGTTTGATGAGAAAAAACTCAAATTGGAGCTAGAGTTGAAGGGAGAAAAAGGGTCTATTTTACTGGAGCGATACTTTTATGATGAATAGATGGTTTATTATCTGCTGGTGGCTAGCTTCATTGATTTCCACGGAAAGTAATGCCCAGATGGTGCAGCTTGTTAAAAGCCTGGAAACACAAGCAGGATTGAGACAGCAGCTTGCTTCAGCGTTGAGTGACGATCAGAAAATGGCAGTGTTAGCCAAATTGCTGCCGGACGACTCGGTACAATTTCAGCGACCAGACTACAATCCGGATTTTCCCGAGCCACCAAGGTATTATCCATTGGATACTGCTAGCCTTTTCTTTTTTGACTTCGACGCCGATAATGACCTCGACCTGATTTATTCTGGCGAATCTGGCCTGATGGGCAGAATGCGCACCAAATTCTTTGAGAATAAAGGCGGCCGCATCAATTTGATGATGCAAGTCGACGGAGCTCTGCTTGACATAGCAAAAGAAAAAGACAGTTACACCGTTTATACAGTTGAATACCCCTGCTGCGATTCATACACCACCCGTTTTTCAGTGTTTAAACAAGCCCGGCCGCCCGGGCTGAAAGAGCCTATTTCATCGATAGACCTCATAGGCAGTGGTTTTTACTTTAAGGCTATGCCAAACTTTGAACAGGGCACCACAGAAACGCTTGAAAGCGCCGTGCTGTATGCTTCACCTGACGATCTCAGGAACACTTCTGCCTACTTCGGGCAGCGGAGCAAAACTATCAGGGATTCTCTCAGAGCAGGTCATTTTCTTCCCTTCATTCATTTTGATGACCCGGTAAAAGTCAAAAAACTCGGGGAGCAAAAGTTAAATGAAACGACTTGGATCCTCGTGATAACAGAAGCCCGGGCTGATTTACCCAGATCGTTATACGAAAGGTCTGCCAGTAAAAGTAGGCGGGTCATTGGTTGGATTCCTGCAATGAAGTTCAAAGAATGAAATACCCCGAACTTGAAAAGCTGGTCGAGCTGAACAGGGAACATCAAATGAATGTAAAGCGTCTGTCGAATGGCGCTGAAGGCCTTCTTGAGGTGGAGTTTTTGGTTGACGCACATTCGTGGAGGCTCTATGTGGACGATGAGTACAGAGATTTCGATGAACAAAAGCCGCTAGTGTGCCTATTCCTGGTTCTTCGGTCACTGGAAGACTTTGCTGAGTCTACCGACTATCTTAACTGGTGCAATGTCTATCACCTGAATGCATCGGACATGAAATGGCTTACTTACTATCGGGATTTACCTGCCTCATACGCAGGGATAGAAAAGCAAATCGGCCCTATCAACTCCTTCATCTCAGATTTAGATTATCAGCTAAGATCAGGTGTGTTTTACGCACTTCTTCATCACTAAACCATCAGTTCATTTTCATAGTACCCTCGCTCATCAGCCAATGATCCCATTGCTCCATTCGTGGGATATATGAATAGTCCATACTCCAGTATCCATCCCTGTAGCCCAGTTCTAGCCCACTTTTTCCCAATTGTATATAAAGCCAGTCCTCGTCAACAGGGTGGTACTCGAAATTAAACGCATTGGGGCCTTCGTTGAGTGCGTCAGCAATGAATTGATATTCCTTATTCAACCTGTCCCGTTCCTCTTTAAACATTGGGTTGTGTAAGTGGTCAATGTCCAGTTCCGTCCGATTGGTTCGATGAAACAACTGCCACTTTGCTTCGTTGTCTGAAGTATCAAGATAGCTGGAAGTAAGCGGACGCCAACGCTTCGGAACCACCCTCCTGCCAAACGTGTAATACATCCAAAGAAGTAGTCTGGATGGCCGCTTCGCAGCGCAACCCGAAAACGAAATACTTAGCTTGCCCATGCTATTTGAAGTGCTATTCCAAAAGGAAGATAGTAATTACCTTCAGAATTATCCCAGCGTCACACATTAACGAAGTTACATCAAACTCAGGTAGCCAAATAATAACCCTCCCACAGCCCCTGAAAGAACCTTCTGGCATTCACACCAAGCACCTTGTTCTTGTAGCCACCCTCCTGAATAACTAAAGTGGGCAGCTTGAGTGCGGCAATCATTTTGCCGTTTATCGCAAAGTCGTCTGGTGACAGCAACCACGTGCCGGATGGATCGCCCTTGGCGATATCAAGACCGAGTGCTATCACAAGGTAATCTGGTTTGTACTTTTTTATGGCCTCAAGTGCTTTCTTCAACGCCTTATGATAAGCCAGTCCTTCTACACCCTTGGGCAAAGCGATATTGAGGTTAAACCCTTCTCCCTCTCCTTCACCAATTTCGTCAGTGAACCCGGTGAAGTTGGGATAGGCGTATTCCGGATCGCCATGAATTGAGACTGTAAAAACATCAGATCTATGATAGAATATGTCCTGCTGGCCATTACCATGGTGATAGTCAATATCGAGGATCACCACTTTTTTACCGTTTTTGCTCAGGTAATGCGCCGCCACTGCGTTGGAGTTCAGGTAGCAAAAGCCACCGAAATATTTCCGCTCGGCATGATGCCCGGGGGGCCTTACGAGGGCATAGGCCATAGGTTGGCCTCCCAAAACAACATCAGCTGCAGTGAGTGCACAGTTCACGGCACCTCTGGCAGCCTTGTAGGCATTGGCATTGAGTGGTGTAGAGGTGTCGATACAGTAGTAGCCAATTTGAAGCTCAATGTCCTTCGGAAGCCTGGCTGCGTTTCTGATAGGAAACACGTCACCATACATGGTGGTGGTTTCGCCGATCCACTCACAAATCTTCTTCAAAAACTTGAGGTACTGTTTGTCGTGTACTGCTTCAATATGGCTATCGGGGTACACTTTGGCGGGTGTATCCTTAAAAATTGAAGTCTTTTTCAATTCCTTCAGGATGGAAGTAACCCGCACAGGCGATTCCAGATAGCCTCGCTCCCGCACATGGTGAATCAAGTGGCCCTCATTTACCACCAGCGCTATTTGCTTATCAGCAGGGACAGACACCTTTGTAGACTCTACCGGTTCAGATTTAACATACCTGAAAGGTCGCAGCGCAATCGATCCTTTTATCGAGCGAAGCACCTGGCCAATATATCCATCAGAGACTTTCCCTTTTGCCTTACTTTCCAGGATACTTGAGACAACGCTCTTACAAAGCTGAGCTGACAAGTGATCCTTCTTGCCCAGCCCGTCGAAAATGAGATAAAAGTAAGATTCGTCGTCACGGCGCAGGTCATAGCTAAACCCCTCAAGAGGGCGTGCTCCATATTTTTCATAAAATTTCAGTCTGGCCAGGTTTTGCCTGTACTCTGCTGCGTCAACAGCCCACTCCCGCTTGTCTGTCAGGCAATCGAAGAAAACCCCAATGGCCGAGATACTGTGTGCTTCGTCTCTCAGGCGCTCATAAAGGGCCCCGCCAATTCCCCCGCTGATGCGGTGCTTATTGGTGGCGATAAAGTCAAGAAATATAAAATTGTCCTTCAGAAAGTGAGAAGCGATGGCCACTCCAAGCACCTGCTTGTCTCTTCCCTCGGCAATAATCACAACTGATCGGTAGGGCTTTACGGCGTGCTCCCCTGCATCTTGCAGCAGTTCATCGGCCTCCTTTTCGCTCATGTAAGGGAACTGTGAAAGCAAAATGGCCCGGCATTGCTCAAGCGCAACGATGTTGTATTCTGTGGTGTGATCGTAAATTCGGCGAATGGAATTAAGGCCCATACTTAAAAGCAGTTAGTTAGCCATTTTGTGGTGTAAAGCTACTTTAAGTATAGGTCAGTTGTAGCTATGATTCGGTATTATCTTTAGCTGTCAATCCTCTTTACGCTGTTCGGAAATATACCTGCAAAGTCTGGGGTCAAGCTGTAATAACATTCGTGAGTTCCATCCTTTTATTTCGCAAGTCCAGCCCTCCTTCCAGCACCGACTTTAAATTCGCCAGGTAAAAAATCCAACCCCTTGAGTCACCCACAAAATGCTTCATCGCTGTGTCGTCGTCCAGAGGCAACCCACTTTCAACCAATTGTACGATCAACTCGCCAGGTTCTTCATACATATTGATGGTAACCGGACATTTCATGGAAAAAGTAAAGCTGAAAAGGTCTTTGCCATTGGCTTTCAGCACTGTCCCTTTTTCTACTACACTGTCGGGATAGCCGTGCCAATACCACTCATACGTATCGTCTTGTTCAATAGGTGTGTCCTCTGACTTTGCCTTTCCAGTCCTGTCCCTAAACAAGGCTTTTCTCAAAAACCACTTCTCCAAACCGCCAGGTGTTGCCCAGGAGTTATAAACTTTATCTGCCGGGGCGTTGATGTTTACCCTGAGCTTGAACTGGCTCCATTGATCTCTTTCCATCTTATTGCGTTTTTTTCTTCAAAACTAGTGTCACCAACTCCCTCCTGCTTATCGAAAATGGAGAATTTTAGTGCAGCCTCATTTGTCGCCGGTAACGTCCGGGTGCTTCGCCATAGGTTCTTTTGAACAGACTAGTAAACGAAGGAATGCTGTCGAAGCCTACAGCCCGGCAAATCTCAAAAACGGCCAAATCCGTCTCTATCAATAGTTTTTCTGCTATATCTAACCTCGTTTTGGTCAAAAAGTGATGAGGTGTAATTTGATAGGCCCGCTTGAAAAGCCTGAGGAAATGCTGTTTATCCAGCATAGCTACATCAGCTGCTTGTTGTAAGTCAACTCCCTGCTGATGGTTACTCTCCATCCACTCCCTGGCTATCGCCAATCGCTTGTATAACGCTATTTTTGTGACTGTTTTCACAACTTTGAGCTTCTCCGAGATTTGAAGTGCGTTCTGATTTTCGCTTATCAAGCTATCCAGTATAGATCGCACAACCATATCTGCTTTTAATGATTGGAAAGAGGCACAACTGTTTCCAAGCTCCATCAGAAGTTGAAACTGTTCTCTGAGCGAAGCATTCATGAAATGGATGTGCTCCACGAGCGAAAAGTCCTCTTTACCGACTGCCGACGAACCGGCGGTTTCATTGCTGCTTATCAGCAGCCCGTTGTATAACAGCTTCGAAAGCGCTGCGTCAAAGTACAGCAAGGCGACCAGGGTATCGTCCCGTTCCAGCTCAAAAGACAGCTCGCTTCCTTTGTTAACCACCAGAAAGCTATCCTCATTTATTGCTATCAACTCCCTATTAATCCGAAACGTTGCCTTGCCGCTCATTACCACCGCTACTCCCAATCCTGTGATGTGTGCGGGAACCACCACCCCTTTGCTTCCCATATATTGGCAAAGCGTGTGATCTGAGAATTCGGGTGGCCTGTTGCTAAACAGCAGGGCGTTTGCTACCGGCGACCGACTCATTATCATAGGTTTTCAATTTGACTCCATACCACATTGAATTACGCTCACCAAAGTAACAAAATGCCGTCAATACACATTCGAAAGCCTGGTGCCGACTGGTAAAAACCTCTTAATATGTAAGATGCCGCTTAAGCAGGGAATCGGTGAATCTTGGCAAATCGGTACTTGAATAAGTAAAATTGGCGTATCTTTCCTATATTTAACTCCCATCCCCCTCAATAGTCAGTGTATTACCGAAATATTCTTCTGTCCTACACTTCTGGTTAGGTTCCCATTGAGGCTTTCAATATTTTAAGATACTGGTTTTCGCATAGAAACTGGGTGAATAAAAAGCATTCATGTTAAATAAGTCATCAAATCATGATGCACAGCGGGGCATCGATTTTGGAGTACAGTTTGCCGACCATATCGGGGCAATGCTCGCTTATTGGGACAAAAATGAAGTCTGCCGATTTGCCAATAAAGCGTATCGGGAATGGTTTGGTAAAAGCCGTGAGCAAATGGTTGACAAAATCACAATGCAGGAGCTCCTCGGCCCTCTTTATGGGAAAAACCAGCCCTTTATTGCCGGGGTACTGAAAGGGAACCCGCAGCATTTTGAACGAGAGATAACCAAGCCGTCCGGGGAGACACGCAATGTCCAGGCCAACTACTATCCCGACATTCAAAACGGTGAAGTAATGGGCTTTTTCGTACATGTCGCAGATATATCATCTACTAAAAAGCTTGAAAAGGAAATAAAGGCTTCAGAAATGAAATTCAGAGGCCTGCTCGAAAGTGCTCCGGACGCCATCGTGTTGGTGGACAAAACTGGCGCTATCAACATGATCAATTCCATGAGTGAAAAGCTCTTTGGCTACACCAGAGATGAATTGGTTGGCAAACCAATAGAAATACTGATCCCGGAACGCTTCAGAAAAGCGCACCCCGGTCAGCGCTCTGGGTTCTTTGCCAATCCTCACGCCAGACCCATGGGCGAAGGACTTGAACTTTTTGGGTTGAAAAAAAACGGAACTGAATTTCCGGTTGAGATTAGCATCAGCCCTATAGAGCTGCCGGAGGGCATGTTCGTGTCGGCAGCCATCAGGGACATTTCCTGGCGAAAAAAGGTGGAAAAAGAACTGCGTGCGTCAGAAATGAAGTTCAGAGGTTTGTTAGAAAGTGCTCCTGACGCAATGGTTATAGTGGATAAAAATGGGATTATCAATACGGTAAATTCCATGACCGAGGAGCTTTTTGGATATAAACGAGATACCTTGTTAGGGTGCCCAATTGAAACTCTTATCCCAGAACGCTTCAGAAAGGCTCACCCAGGCCAGCGCTCCGGGTTCTTTGCCAATCCTCACGCCAGGCCCATGGGCGAAGGACTTGAACTTTTTGGTTTGAAAAAAAACGGCATTGAATTTCCGGTTGAGATTAGCATCAGCCCCATAGAGCTGCCAGAAGGAATGTTTGTATCTGCGGCCATCAGGGACATTTCCTGGCGAAAAAGAGTTGAAAGCGAGGTAAATGCCAGCAACGAGCGAAACAAGATTTTTGTTGATCAATCTCCCAATGCCATAGCGATGTTCGACACCGAGCTTCGTTATATGGCTGCATCCCGGAAATGGATAGACGACTACGGCCTGTCGGGTCGGGAAATTCTGGGACACTCGCACTACGAAGTTTTTCCGGAAATCGGGGATGATTGGAAGAAGATACATCAGGAATGCCTGGCAGGAGCGATTAACACTTGTGAGGAGGCATATTTTAAAAGGGCTGACGGCACTGAGCAATGGATTACCTGGGATGTTCGTCCCTGGTATATTTCCGAAGGAAAAATTGGTGGCTTGCTCATGTACACGGCCGACATAACACAGTCTAAGCTCAGAGATGTTGAAAAAAAGAGAATTGAATACATTCTGAAAAAAACGAATCAAATAGCGAAAGTGTCAACCTGGGAGTTTGATATTGACCGGGGAATCACCATCTGGGACGACATTGCCAATGATATTTTTGACCTCCCCCGAGGCACCCGGCCCGACAAAGACGCTATCATCAACTACTATGGGCAGGAAAGCAGAAACAAGCTGCTGGCGGCCACTGAAGAACTTGCAACAACAGGCAAACCCTATGACCTCGACCTAGAGGTAATTTCCGCCAAGGGGAACCAAAAGTGGCTAAGAATTATCGGAGAGGCTGAGTTTGCTGACGGGCGTTGTGTGAAGCGATATGGAATGATAGAAGACATTACCGACAGAAAACTGGCTGAGGAAGCACTTCATATAGCCAACGAAGAGCTAAATGCCATCTTTAATACCGGCCCCATCGCCATCATTGGCACAGACAAGAATGGAACAATTACCCACTTCAACCGTGGCGCAGAGCTAATGCTACAATATTCAGCCGAAGAAATGGTAGGGCTACAGACACCCCAGCTAATTCATGTTGAAGCAGAAGTACTGAAACGGAGCACCGAGTTGACCGAACTGTTTGGCCGGGAAATCAGTGGGTTTGATACATTAGTGGAACTTGCCAAACAGGGTAACCACGAGTCCAGGGAGTGGACCTACGTAAGAAAGGACGGATCCAGATTTCCCGTTCAACTTATTGTAACGGCACTTAGAAACCAGGCGGAGGAAGTTTCTGGTTTTATCGGCATTGCCACTGACATTACTGAAAGGTTTGAGGATCAGAAAAAGCTGCTAGAGGCAAAAAACAACCTGGAAATATTGGCAGAGCGCCTAACAAAACAGAATTCCCAACTCACTAATTTCACCCACATTATATCGCACAACCTGCGATCTCCCGTTGGCAACCTCACGTCCTTACTTCATCTGTATGAGATTTCAGAGGAAAAGGAAGAAAAAGAGCTGATATTCAGCAAATTTGAAATCGTTATCAACCACCTTTCCTCTACTCTAAACACATTAATTAACACGTTAAAAATAAAAACAGAGGATGCCAATATACTGGAGCCTGTCAGGTTCGACGAAGTACTTAGAAAGACAATGGAAATCATTACGGTTCAAATAGAAGAGTCGGAAATAGCCATTAAAAGTGATTTTTCCGCTGTGGCCGAAATACAATACAACCGCAGCTACATGGAGAGCATTTTCCTCAACTTGCTTACCAATGCCATTAAGTACCGGTCAAACCAAAGAAGCCCGGAGGTAACTATTTCAACTTCAAAAGTAAAAGGCAATATTGTTCTGAAGTTTTCCGACAATGGTTTGGGAATAGATATGGCTAAGTTTCGTGATAAGCTATTCGGTTTGAATAAGACTTTCCACGGCAATGACGAGGCCAAAGGCGTAGGATTGTTCCTAACAAAAACCCAGGTCGAGGCCATGGGTGGATCAATATCAGCGGAAAGCGAGGCCGGAAAAGGGACAACTTTTACTGTCAACTTCTGAAACATTAGCGAAAGTATTTCAAGCAAACTGGCATATTTCACCTGACTGAACAGCCAAACCATGCGCTCTTGCTAACTCTACGTCACCAATTGGTAAGCCATCCCACACGATTTTTGTGCGCCAGTACCTCGCTTGACCAAAAGGGATTCTCGATATAGTTTCTCAAACCATTAACCTCCTGATGAAAATCAGCGAATGCGCTGACCATTGACAGCTATAAGCACTGCTATTGGGGCTAAGTTTGGTATGATAACGTTCAGGTCTTTTGAATGGAGTTGATACCTAAATCCTAAGTAGATGCAATCATCAAAATATATCAATATCGATGGTAATACGGCAGTGGCCAACGTGGCTTACGCTTTTTCCGAAGTAGCTGCCATTTACCCAATTACACCCTCTTCTGATATGGGTGAAAGAGCCGATAGCTGGAGCGCCGAGGGAAGAAAAAACCTTTTCGGCCAGAAGGTTGACGTTACGCAGATGCAGTCGGAAGGTGGAGCTGCGGGTGCCATTCATGGTGCGCTTTCAGCTGGAGCCATGGCAACTACTTTTACCGCTTCGCAAGGGCTTATGCTTATGTTGCCCAACATGTTCAAAATGGCTGGCGAAATGCTGCCGGTAGTTTTTCATGTATCTGCCCGTTCTTTGGCCTATCAGGCGTTGTCCATTTTTGGTGACCATTCCGATGTTATGGCCGTGCGGGGAACAGGGTTTGCCATGCTTGCTTCATCAAACGTGCAGGAGGCCCAGGATTTGGCAGCGATTGCCCACCTTTCTACACTGGAGTCCAAGATACCCTTCCTTCACTTCTTTGACGGCTTCCGCACCTCGCATTCCATCCAGAAAATTATTCCCATCGACTATGATGACTTGTTGAGCATGGTAGACATGAAGTACGTGGAAGAGTTTCGTGCACTGGCGCTGAGGCCGGAATCACCCGTTTGTAAGGTGGGGGCTCAGAACCCGGATGTTTACTTCCAGGGAAGAGAAACAGTCAACAAATACTACGATGCTTGTCCGGGCATTGTGCAGAAGTACATGGACATGTTTGCGAAGAAGACCGGACGGCAATACAAGCTTTATGAGTATATAGGTGCTCCTGATGCTGAGAATATACTAATTTCTATAGGCTCCTCTAGTGAAACGATTGAAGAAACTATCAACTACCTCACTAAAAAAGGTGAAAAAGTAGGGCTGCTGAAACTGCGGTTATTCAGGCCATTCTCAGTAGCCGACTTCGTTAAAGAAATACCCAAAACTGTTAAGAGAATAGCCGTACTGGATCGCACCAAAGAGGCCGGATCAGTCGGTGAACCACTTTACCTCGATGTGGTGGCAGCCATGTCTAATGAAAGGCCGGGCGTTCGCATTATTGGTGGCCGCTATGGCCTTTCATCAAAGGAATTCACTCCTTCCATGGTCAAAGCGGTATATGACCACCTCAAAAATGACGGCTGGCACAATTTCACAATTGGTATCAACGATGACGTTACCTATAAATCTATTACTGTAAAAGAAGAGATCGATGCTGAGTTGCCTGGGGTGGTTCGTTGCAAGTTCTGGGGTTATGGCTCCGACGGCACAGTGAGCGCCAATAAAAATGCCATCAAGATCATAGGCGATAGCACCGACATGTTCGTTCAGGGCTACTTCCAATACGACTCCAATAAGTCGGGCGGCTGGACAATCTCTCACTTGCGTTTTGGTAAGGAAAAGATCCAGTCTGAGTACCTGCTCAACAAGGTCGACTTTGTGGCGCTCCACAGGTCGCAGTACATTGGGAAATATGACATTCTGGAAGGCATCACCAAAGGCGGCACTTTCCTTATCAACTCCAGCCAGAAGCCAGAAAATATTTTTAGGCTTTTCACCAAAGAAATGCAGGATACCATCAGGGAGAAAAAGATAAAAGTTTATGCCATTGATGCCTCAAAGATTGCCAAAAGTGTCGGGCTAGGAGGAAAAATAAGCGCTGTCATGCAAACGGCCTTCTTCAAGGTGTCGGGTGTGATGCCTGAAAAAGAAGCCATTGACCTAATCAAAAAGTTCGTAGAAAAGCAATTTGCCCGCAAGGGACCCGAAATAATTGAAATGAACTGGAGAGCCATCGACGAATCCGCTGCGGCTGTTGTGCCAGTTCCGATACCTGCTGAAGAAGAGAAACATGCCGAAATCAGCACAGTAGTGCCTGAAGGCTCCGGTTGGTTTGCCGATCACATTATCGACCCCATCCTCCGGCTCAAGGGAGATAGCATTCCCGTGTCAGCCATGCCTTTGAATGGAGTGATGCCCACAGGCACCAAGAAACTTGAGTTCAAGGGTGTTCCGGGCAACCCCGCCATTTGGATTGATAAACTACCCTTTGTTGCCGAGCCAAATATTGCGGCGCCCTATATGGAATACCCACCAAGCTGCTCCGGCTGTGGTGAGGTGCCTTACATCCACCTCGTTACCCAGTTGTATGGCGACCGAATGATCATTGCTAACGCCACAGGGTGCACATCCATTTACGGAGGCACCTTCCCCACCACTCCGTACACCAAAGATAAGAATGGTAAAGGACCAGCCTGGGCCAACTCCCTCTTTGAAGACAATGCTGAGTTTGGCCTGGGCATGAGGCTTGCCGTGGACGCCAACCGCCGGCAGCTAAAAGCAAATGCCGAAGAGCTGTTGGCCTCTCAAATAAGCCCTGGGCTGAAAGCAGCATTGCAAAAAGCACTCACCCTCTTCAATGAGGTGACCAATGAAGCCAAGGACCATGCTGATGAGGTGAAGAAGCTGCTGTCCGTTGAAAAGGAAACCTCGGAGAGAAGCACCATACTTAACAAGACCATCGAGCTGCAGGACTACTTTGTTGACAAAAGTGTCTGGATTTTTGGAGGCGATGGTTGGGCCTACGACATCGGTTTTGGTGGGCTCGACCATGTAATGGCTTCCAACAGAAACGTAAACATACTGGTGCTCGACACCGAAGTATACTCAAACACTGGTGGCCAGGCATCCAAGTCAACGCCGAGAGGTGCGGTAGCCAAATTTGCCTCGGACGGCAAAAAGCTGAGCAAGAAAAACCTCGGACTGATGATGGCTACCTACGGCAATGCCTATGTGGCCTCCATTAACATGGGGGTTGATCGTGAGGAGGCAGCGCTGGCCATGGTGGAGGCAGAAAAACACAACGGACCCTCTATAGTCATCGCCTACTCTCCCTGCATCGCCCATGGGTACGACATGAGGCTGACTAAAAAGCAATCAGAGAAAGCTTCAAAATGCGGCTACTGGCCCATGTACAGGTTCAATCCCGATCCACGAAAAGAAGGAGAGTCTCCTTTCACCTGGGACGGCGTTGAGATAGACACCAAATTTTCGGACTACGTTGCCGAAGAGATGCGCTACAAAACGCTGAACCTCACCAATCCGGAAGAATCGGTCCGGCTTGAGGAACTGGCAGTGAAAGACAACGTGCGGCGGTTCAGGGACATCCAGCAATTATCAGAATTTTAAACCGACAATCATGAGTATTAATCTTTCAACATTTTACGGGGGACTCACGCTGAAGAACCCGATAGTAGTTGGAGCCAGCAACCTGGTGACAGACGTTGACAACCTGGTTAAACTCGAAGAAGCAGGTGCAGGGGCCATTGTATATAAGTCGTTATTTGAGGAACAAATCCAATTGGAAGCCTTCCAACTGGAACAAATGCAGGAGTCGTACAGCTACTGGGACCAGGAGCACAATACAATTTTTCCAACGGCCAATCACGCTGGACCCGCTGAGCACCTCAGGCAGTTGAAGGAGGCCAGAAAATACCTTACTATTCCTCTCATTGGAAGCCTTAACTGTATCAACAACGACTCATGGTTAAAGTTTGCCCTGAAAATGGAGGATACGGGTATCGATGCACTGGAACTTAACTTCTATAACAGCCACCTTGACTTCAACTCCACCTCCGAAATGATTGAAGCCAGGCAAATCAAAACCCTGGAACTGGTGAAGGCCGGTGTGCGGCTCCCGGTATTCGTCAAGCTGAGCCCCTTCTATTCCAACACTTTGAAACTGATAGCCAGCATGGATGCCCTTGATGTGGCCGGATTCGTGCTTTTCAACAGGCTATTTCAACCTGATATCGATATCGAAAAAGAAGAGCACCATTTTCCTTACAACTTCAGTAGTGAAAGTGATAACAGGCTGGCCCTGCGTTATGCCGGGCTATTGCACAAAAAGATAAAGGGAAGCATCGTTTGTAATACGGGCATTCTTAGCGGACATGATGTCATCAAAATGTTGCTCGCAGGGGCAGATGCCGTGCAGGTAGTCAGTGCTATCTACAAAAAGGGCATCCACACCGTGACACAGATGCTGACCGAAATCGAAACCTGGATGAAAAAACACAAGTACCAATCTCTCGATGACTTTCAGGGTAAACTAGCAAAGGAAAACCTGGATGATCCTTTTGCTTATAAGAGAGCTCAATACGTGGATATTCTCATGAAATCGGAAGTTTTTATGAAGTATCACCCCAAAGAAACCGACGATGAAGCAAAAGATGACTAGCATTTCAAAAAAGCAAAACGTATACAACCATTAAATTTAAAAGACATGGCTAAGATTGGAATTTTCTTTGGATCTACAGAAGGACACACCGAAGGTGTGGTGAATAAGATTCAGGAGTTATTTGGAGACGACGCTGAGTTGGTGAATGTAAATTCAGCCTCAGCCGACGATATGGACCCCTTCCCCTACCTTATTCTGGCATGCCCTACATGGGAAATTGGTCGACTGCAGGAAGACTGGGATGGGTTTATCGACGAAATTGAAGAGGTGAACTACGAAGGCAAAAAAGTAGCTTACCTGGGCCTTGGCGATGCCGATGGCTACCCCGACACGTTCCTTGATGCTCTAGGCATTATTCATGACAGGATCAAAGACAAAGGTGCCACGTTTGTTGGGGCCTGGCCTACCGAGGGCTACAACTTCGAAGCTTCCAAAGGAGTGGTGGACGGAAAATTCCTCGGCCTAGCCATCGATGAAGACAATCAGAGTGACCTCACTGACGCAAGAGTAAGGCAATGGGTAGTTGATTTAAAGAAGGAATTCACCTGAAAAGATGCCAAGAATCCGGTTCAAGAAACCTTCTTATCCGGTAAGCAATTCGCTGCGAAAGTACCTCCTTGAAACCGGTCGTGAAAGGGAGGTTCCCATTTCCTACAACGAATTGCTTCGCTACAGTAGCTCTGTTCCTTTGTTTGACAATAAGGGGACCGACACTTACTGGGAAACCGTGCTGTATAACCAGTCGGATCGGGCCTTCATTCATGACAGTCTGATAATGATATATGCCCAGCTGAAAGTTGCCGGGGATGTTAAAAGTTTTGAACATCTGTTTATTGACAGAATTGACTATTGCCTTTACGCCAACACCCACCCTTTCAGGGTTCGGGTGGTCAACCGGCTCAACGACCTCTTCGATTATTTTTATGTGAAGCAGGCCGACATGTCACGCATATATGGGATGGAGCTGGAGCACCTGTTGTCGCCCAACAAGATCAACTACATAGTGAAAGGTACAACGGTAATTGAGGAGCACATTCAGGGGATTCCCGGCGGGGCATTTATCAAACACTTTTTACCTTCGCAGGAGTACAACCCACTTCGTGTGGCCAAGGAGTTTGTCAAGTTCAACGAGCGCAGCCTGGTGCAGCTGCAGGGCGATATGCGTAACGATAACTTTGTTGTGGAGGTGATCCCTGACTTCGATGACCTTTATTTCAGGTTGCGGGCCACCGACTTTGATCAGCACTGCTACGAAGGTGACCTCAAGATTTACATGCCTCAGTACTTTATCGAAAACAACCCGATTATCAACCTGGGCTTCAAATCAATGTCTCCGATACTGGAGCTTCAGTATCAGAAAGAAGAAAGAACCCGGCTGCAGATCAGGGTGCAGGCGGCAGGCCGACAGCTCGACAACCTGATAGAGGCTATGCGGAAGGAGGAATTGTCAAAGGAAGAAAATATTCTCTCCCTTCGCTCAGGACTGGCCAGTCTTTATCAGGACGATAAGTTTTTAGAAGCCCAAACTATGGGTGAACTGGTTGCCACAAGCTTGCAGATGCTTGAGAAATACCCGGTTCGAAAAAGAAACGGGCTGGCAACGAAAGAGGTGAGCTGACAGTCAAGCCATCAGAATTGTTTCAACCCCCTGGGTATGTTTACCGCAACAATAAGATACCAGTAAAGGGAGTTGAGTATTCTTTCATCCAAATAGCCAACTCCCGTACCTGTGTTACACCAGCCAGCTGGATTCTCCGGTAAGGAGGCTTTGCAGGTCACCCTCTCCCTTCGTAACGATCTCGTGTTCAATCTGATTTACTACCCGCTCTTCATAAGACGCACGCTGCACAGCCTGAATAACTCCCATGGGCCTGGGCAGCTCTTCGCTGTAGGTCATATTGGCTAAAATAAAGGCCAGGGTGCTGTCCTTTTCATTGTGAATCAGCAGGTCGTTAATACTGTATTCGCCCTGGTCCAGGTTCACAACTTTCGGCGTATAACCATCAAGGATAATCCCCTTGTTCCTGGTCTTGCCAAAAACCAGTGGTTTTCCATGCTCCAGCTCAATGGTGTAATTATCTCTGGTTTCAACACTTGTATACAGGTCAAAGGCACCATCGTTGAAAATCCGGCAGCTAGTGTAGATCTCAACAAAGGAGACGCCTTTGTGCTCATAAGCCCGCTTGAGCAAATCATGAAGTTTAGTGCGGTCTTTGTCGTGGCCCCTTGCTACAAAGGTGGCTCCTGCTCCGAGGGCCAGGGCCGCCGGATTAAATGGATCGTCCAAAGCGCCTAGGGGCGAGGACTTGGTGATTTGCCCCCGATGAGAAGTAGGTGAATATTGACCTTTCGTGAGGCTATACACCTCGTTATTGAACATCATGACGTTCAGGTCCACATTTCTCCTGCAGGTATGTATGAAGTGATTGCCTCCAATACTCATGTTGTCTCCATCGCCCATAACTACCCACACGCTCAGGTCCGGGCGGGCAATTTTTAGCCCTGAGGCAATCGGAAGTGCCCGCCCATGAATAGAATGGAAACCGTAGGTGTCCATGTAGTAAGGAAACCTGCCGGAACAGCCAATCCCGGAGATATAAGCTATCTTCTCCTTAGGAATGCCCAGCTCGGGCATCAGTCTTTGTGATGGAGAAAGGACGGAAATTGCCCCGCACCCCGCACACCACCGAACGTCTACATTTGGTTTAAAATCTTTGGCTGTGTAGTCTGTTTGGCCCTGATGTGGCTTCTCGAGCAGATCATTTAATTGCGTTTTCATACAAGAATTTCTTTTTCGGTGAGCAAATTGACTAGTTTCTCTTCAAGCTCTCTTGACTTGAAAGGTTTCCCCTGCACTTTATGAATACCGATAATTCGCTTCAGGTATTTGGCCTGAAGAAGAAACTGAAGTTGTCCGCTGTTTAATTCCGGCAGGGCAATCCGCTCAAATCGGTTTAGAATATCGCCAAGGTTGCGTGGAAATGGGTTCATATACCTTAAATGAACAAACGAAAGGATGTGCCCGCTGGCTCTCATGCGCTCATAAGCCGTTTTGGCTGCACCATAGGTACTTCCCCAGCTAAGCATGAGCAAATCTCCTTCCTGCTCCCCTTCCACTACTGCCTCAGGTATATCCTGGGCCACCCTGTCAACTTTTTCCTGACGGAGGTGCACCATCTTCTCGTGGTTGGCCGGGTCCTGACTTACATTGCCGGAAACGTCTTCTTTTTCTAACCCACCAATCCTGTGCTCCATTCCCTCAAAACCGGGAATGGCCCACTGTCGACGCAAAGTTTTTTCATCACGCTTATAAGGCGAGAAGTCAGTTGGATCAGTAGCAAAGTAGGCCTTTATTTCAGGTAGGCTTTCAACGGTTGGCGCTTTCCAGGGTTCCGAAGACTGCCCGATATACCCATCACTTAAAATAAGCACCGGGGTCATGTATTTCAGCGCAATCCTTGCAGCCTCCAGCGTGATATCGAAGCAGTCGGCGGGGCTGGCGGCAGCTAATATGGGCATGGGGGCCTCACCATGACGGCCAAACATGGCCATCAGCAGGTCGCCCTGCTCCGGTTTTGTGGGCATACCCGTCGACGGACCTGCCCGCTGCACATCAACAATGATGAGTGGCAGTTCTGTCATTACCGCCAAACCCATTGCTTCGGTTTTCAACGACAACCCTGGGCCACTTGTGGTGGTAACGGCCAGGTTGCCACCATAAGCGGCACCAATGGCACTACAGATACCGGCAATTTCATCCTCTGCCTGCAAATGCTTCACCCCATACTTTTTGTAGCCGGAAATGGCGTGAAGAATATCGGTGGCAGGTGTGATTGGGTAGGAACCCAGAAACAAGGGCATGCTAGCCTTTTTTGCCGCTACCACCAAGCCCAGGGCGATGGCCTCATTCCCTGTTATGTTGCGGTACCTCCCCGGCGACAAAGCCGACCGGTCGATCACATATTGCGTCTTAAAATCAGGATTCTTTTGTGCATAATTCCATCCGGCCCTCAACGCATGCACATTGGCCAGAATGATGTCATCTTTTCCCTTGAATTTCTTATTGATCCAGGCGATTGTGGCGTCAAGCGGGCGCTGGAAAAGCCAATAGGTTAATCCCAGGGCAAAGATGTTTTTTGTCTTCCCGATAAGCTTGGAAGAAATGTCAAGCTCGCCCAGGGCTGCTTTTATCTCTTTATGGAAATCTATCGCATGCACCTCATACCCACTCAGGCTTCCGTCGTCCAGGGGGTTGGTTGTGTACTTAGCCAGTTTGAGGTTTCTTTCATCAAACCCTTCAATGTTGGCAATGATCATCCCTCCTGGCTTAATGGCCGGCAAATTTACCTTCACTGAGGCAGCGTTCATCGCTACCAGCACATCTATCGTATCGCCGGGTGTGTAGATATGATGGGTGCCAAAATGCACCTGAAAAGCACTTACCCCATAAAGCGTTCCTTCGGGAGCCCGAATCTCCGACGGGTAGTCGGGAAAAGTATTGACCTCATTGCCAGCAACTCCTGACGTTTCTGAGAATTGAGTGCCTATTAACTGCATGCCATCACCGGAGTCTCCTGCGAAACGAATGGTGGCCTCTTCTAGGTGTTCGGATGTTTTAGCCATGGACTTTTGTTTAATTGTGATACAATAAGTTACCTCTCTCCCTTCAGGATAAATATGACATTTGTTAACTCTGACACTGATTTAGATGCTTAAAAACCAGCACATTAAGATGGGAAAGGGGTCAGTCTGATTAGAGCCTGCGCCGCCCGGTGCGTTCAACACCAGCCATGAGGGAAATGGGCTCCGGCCCGGAGGTATAAGGCCTCCCAGCCTACATCACAGACCGGATATACTCAAACACCGGGCTGGCAAAGCCTATCACCAGCACGCCAACCAGACAAAGCGTCAAAGCCAGTTTTTCATAAAAGGTTGAGGTAAGCCGTGCAATAGGCGTTTCGTTTTTATTAATGAACATGGCCTTCACGACTAGCAAGTAGTAGTAAAGTGAAATGGTGGCATTGATGACAGCAAAAAACACAAGCCAATACATGCCTGCCGAGGCGGCAGCGGTGAAAAGAAAGAACTTACCAAAGAAGCCTGCTACGGGCGGTATCCCAGCGAGCGAAAACAAGGAGACCAGCATGATCAGGCTTAAGCCAGGATTGGTAGCATACAAGCCATTCAGGTCATCCATCCCCTCTTTGTCGGTTCCGTTCATAATAATAGAAAGCACGCCAAACACGGCCAGGTTTGAAAGCCCATAAATCAGCATAAAATACACAATGGTAGTCATTCCTATGGTGCCGGCATTTAAAAAGCCAAGCATCATAAATCCAGCCTGCGTGATGGAAGAAAAGGCAAGAAAACGCTTCATATTCTTCTGGCGCAAGGCAAAAAGGTTACCCACCAGCATGGTAGCTATGGCCAGAAAATAGAGAACGGATGACCATATTTCAGGCTGGCTTCCAAACACCTGATAAAGCACCAGCATCAAGGTAAACACTGCCGCTCCCTTAGAAACAACTGAAAAATAAGTGGTAACGGCCAGTGGAGCACCTTCATACACGTCGGCAGTCCAGAGGTGGAAGGGCACCAGAGATATTTTAAATGCCAGACCAGACAAGAAGAAAACAAGCCCCAGTATCATGAGCGGACTTTCATTGTAAGCTCCTGCTATTTCGGAAAAATGCAAGGTGCCGTACACACCGTATATCATGGAAATACCAAACAGCAGCACCGCAGATGAAACGGCAGAGGACATCAAAAGCTTCACCCCAGCCTCGGCCGACTTCCTGAAGTCTTTATCGAAGGCCGCCAGTAAAGTAAGTGGAATGGTTGCCAGCTCCAGTCCAAGATAGAGCATAAGGAAATCTCCGGCGGAAATCATAAAGAACATGCCCATCAGTGTGGAAAAGATGAGCAGGTAGAAGGCCCCGGCCTTTTTCTGGTGCAAGGGGTTATTCAACCAGGTTGTTGACTGCAGCAAAATGATCAACGCAGAAACACTCAGGATGTTTTTCAGCAACAATCTCAGGTCATCGCTGACATACATGTTGCCGAACAATAGAGAAGGCCTGGAAGGCAGCCAACCCACCACTGTGAATGCAGCGAATAGCAGAACAGTGATGAACACATGCCTTCTTCTGTCAACCGTTTCAGAAAGGTCTCCTATCAGCTGGTGAAGAATAAGAAGCGTTAGTAGCACTTCATGCCGCATGATGTATATGATGTCCCAGTTCATGGCTTAATAGCTAAAAATTAGAAATAAGGAAGACAGCGTCTCCCGCAGAAGATTGGAGAGCCAAAATGGCGTAACACCTATGACAACAATTGATACCAGCAGGGCCACCCCACCAACCTTCTCAAACCACATGGCATCTTTCAGTTCCAGAAAGTGATCGTTTTTGATAGGCCCTAAGAGCAGTGTGCCTATTACCCGAAGGATGTATACGGCTGTAATGACTATGGAAGAGGTGACCAAAAATGTAGCGACCCTGTGAAAAACATCGGCATGCTGGAAGGCGCCGACGAAGATGGTCATCTCAGCAACAAAACCACTAAGCCCAGGCAAACCAAGAGACGCCAAACCTGCAATTACGTAGAGCACCGACAGGAAAGGAATGACCTTCATCAGTCCCCCCATTTCATTGATCATCCGGGTATGCGTACGCCCGTAAATCATGCCTATCAAAGCAAAGAAAAGAGCCGTCATCAAACCATGGGAGATCATCTGCATAAAAGCACCGGTGATAGCAGTTTCATTCATCATGAGCAGCGCAAAGAGCACAAGCCCACAGTGGCTTACCGAAGAATAGGCGTTGATATATTTCAAATCCTTTTGGAGAATGGCGCCAAATGCCCCGTAAACAACACTGATGGAAGTTAAGATGATAAAGACCCAGGCCCAGGCATGCGACCCATCAGGCATCAGGTACATGGCCACTCTAAAACAACCATAGCCGCCAAGCTTCATGAGTACACCGGCGTGCAGCATAGAAACCGCTGTAGGCGCCGAGGCGTGGCCATCAGGCGACCAGGTATGGAAGGGGAAAAGAGCTCCCAATACGCCAAAGCCAATAAACACAAATGGAAAGAAAAAGAGTTGCGCTGAAACAGGGATGCCATTTTTCGCAATTTCCATCAGGTCAAAAGTAAGCTTCCCTCCTTCTGGTGCCGAGTTGAAATAGATGCCCAGCAGCCCTACCATCAACACGGCCGATCCACCCATCAGCATCAGGGTAAGTTTCATAGCAGAATATTCCTTTGGGCCAGTGCCCCAAATACCAATAAGCAGGTACATAGGAATTACGGCCAATTCATAGAAGAGGAACATCGTGAAGAGATCCAGGGAGATAAAGAACCCAAATACCCCGGAAGCGAGCAGTATCAACGAAATAAAGAACTCCTTTCTGAGATACTCTACCTGCCACGAGACAAACACACCTGCAAAAGTGATGATGGAGGTCAGCAATATCATCGCTACCGATATTCCATCGACGCCAAACTTCAATTGGATATTGAATGCCTCATACCAAACGGTAGTCGACATGAACAGCATTGGGTCCGTGTTACCTGCGTTTCGTTGCTGATAAAACAGGTACAGCAGCACAAACGAAAAGATCAGTTGTGCACTCATGCCAATGGCCGAGACAAGGCGTACCTGCGATAGTTCCTTTGCCACCACTATACCCGCCATGGTGACAAAAGGAATGATGATCAAAAATAACAGTAGGTTCATGATCGGTTGTTATTTTAAGTAGAGCATAATGAAAGTCAGAACTAAGGCGCCGGTGGCGAAAAACCAGATATACAGCTGCATTTGCCCTGATTGCAATTTCTTAATGGCCACCGAAAGCGACACGGTAGTATTCCCAATGAGGTTCATGCCAGCGTCTATCACATGCCGGTCGAACCAGGCTACCGGAGCCGAAATAAGGGCGAAAATCACTTTGTGCGTGATGAACTGATATGCTTCGTCTACATAGAATTTATGATAGGCTGCCCTGTAAATCCCCTTCAGCCTAACTGCCATATTCTCTGGCCTTGCGTTCTTTTTATGGTACAAAAAGGCTGCTGCCCCAATGCCCAATAGCGCAATGACGATCGAAGGCATGGCCACCAACAAATGAAATTCAGTATGAAATGGAAGGCCATCACTGGTCACCAGGGCATGAAACGGCACATATCCGGCAAAAACGGAAGCAGTGGACAGAAACATCAAAGGTACGGTCATCGTCCAGGGTGACTCATGCGGAGCATGGTGATAATCAGGCCGGCTGTTCCAGAAAATATTGAAATAGAGCCTGAACATATAAAAGGCGGTAATGCCAGCTACCAACCATTGCACAACAAACACCAGCGTATTGGCTTCAAAAGCGGCCACCAGTATTTCATCTTTGCTAAAAAAACCAGAAAAAGGGGGAAGTCCTGCGATAGTGATGCAAGCTATCAGAAAAGTAATATGAGTGATAGGCATGTACTTTCTTAGCCCTCCCATGTCGTTCATCAGGTTGCTGTGAACAGCGTGAATCACAGAGCCGGCACCAAGGAACAACAGTGCTTTAAAAAACGCATGGGTAAATAGATGGAACAGGGAAGCCATATAGCCTAGTCCGGCCTCTCCCCCATATCCTGAAACGCCCAGCGCAACCATCATATAGCCAATCTGAGAGAGTGTCGAAAAAGCCAATACCCTTTTGATATCCAGTTGTGTACAGGCAATAATGGCAGCAAAAAGTGAGGTGAAACTTCCCACATACATGATCACCTCCAGCACATCCGGCGCCGCAAAGGCATATATGGGAAAAAGCCTTGCGACCAGGTAAACACCTGCCACTACCATGGTGGCAGCGTGTATCAGCGCTGACACAGGCGTCGGGCCTTCCATGGCGTCGGGCAGCCAAATATGTAGCGGAAACATGGCTGACTTACCGGCCGCACCGACAAAAATCAGGAGCATTGCCCAGGTGGTGACAGACAGGCCCATGAATACTGCTCCGGCGGTTTGAGCGATCACCGGACCATCAAGGCTGGTGAGTGACGCAAAATCGAAAGTACCGTAGTAGAACGAAAGCAGTAAAATCCCTAGTAGAAAGCCTAAATCGGCAAATCTGGTGACAACAAAAGCCTTCTTAGAAGCAGCAACGGCGGTAGGTCGTTCGTAATAGAAGCCTATCAAAAGGTAAGACGACACGCCAACCAACTCCCAGAAGATATACATCTGGAAAATATTGTTAGCTACCACCAGGCCCAGCATTGAAAAGCTAAAGAGTGACAGAAACGCATAGTAGCGCTGAAAACCATTTTCGCCCTTCATATAGCCCAGGCTATACAGGTGCACCATGAGAGATACGGTGGTGATCACCACCAGCATCATTACCGACAGCGGATCGAGCATGATGCCAAGGTGGATCTGCAGCTGATCGGTAAAAGAAAGCCACAGCACATTAAAAGCCTGAATCGCATGATAGCCTTTATCTATTTCGTTACCAGTGAAATATTGAAAGGCTGTGAAATAGGATGTTAAGGTAATGAACAGCAGGTTGATGGTTCCTATTACTCCAGCCACCATAGGCTTTAAACGCTCCCCTGCTAAGCCCAGAAACAGGAATGTAAGCAGCGGAAGGATCAGAATGAGTAGCGTAAATGAGTAGCTCATGGCTTTTAATATTTCAGTTCGTCGACATCGTCTACATTGACCGTGGCAAATTTCCGGTAGATGTTGATAATCAGGGCAATGGCTACTGCTGCTTCAGCGGCTGCTATAGCCATGACTATCAGGGAAAAGAAGTGCCCTTCCAGCCTGTTAGGATATAAGTAGTGGTTGAATGCCACAAAATTGATATTGACAGCATTCAGCATCAGTTCTACCCCCATCAGCATGGTGATAAGGTTTCTGCGCATGATCACTCCTGCCAATCCTATAAAAAAGACCAGCGTGCTCAGTACAAGCATATACTGCAATGGTATTTCCGATTGTAAGTTCATGACCGGGATTTTCGTGCGATATAAATGGTGCCAACCAAGGCCGCCAGCAACAAAATACTAATGACTTCAAAAGGCAAAGCATAGCCATGCTCTCCCGTATCCAGCAATTGCAGACCGATAACTCTCATATCCGGCACTAAGGGAGTGGCATTGGATGGAATGAAAGCAAACTGAAGAAAGGTAACCAGGGATAGGGCGATGCCGCCGATGGCCGTGGCGCTCCCAGCCAGTAAATGACTCCATTTGGGAGCTTGTAGCTTACTATCGATCTGACTGGTAAGCAAAATGGAGAAGATGATGAGCACCACAATTCCGCCTGCATACAGAATGAGCTGGACGGCTGCCAGAAATTGGAAATTCATCATATAAAACAGCCCTGCAATGGCCACTAACACAAAAAGCAGATAAATAGCTGCACGAAGTATTCTTCTGTCGAAAATGGATGCGAGAGAAAACACCACGATGGAAGCAGCCAGTATAAAGAAGATGATTTTAGGGCCGGTCATTCTGAAGAGGGTTTAGCGGTTGATCCTGGTTTGTTTAGTTGCTTTACGAGGTTGTCTCTATTGAAAACCGCATGTTCGAACTCTTGACTAAATTCGATAGCTCCTTCCTCGCAGGCCTGCACACACAAGCCACAGAAGGTACACATGTCCAGATGGTAGATATACCTATCCAGCACTCGTTTCGACCTGCCATCTTCCCCTTCTACCCTGGCTGAAATAACTTCAATCGATCCATTAGGGCATTTTCGGGCGCAGCTGTTGCACGCAGTACATTTGTTTTGGTTGTTTTCGTCGTGTGGCATCACCAGCTCCCCTTTGAAGCTGTCGAACATCTGAAGGGTAGCCCTGTTTTCCGGGTACTGCTGCGTCACCACCTCTCCCGGGCTGACCATGTATTTGCCAGTCACTTTCATCCCCCTGAGCAGGGAAGCCACTCCATCATAAATCTCATGGAAGTAATTGGCTATCGATTTGAATGTTTTTAGAAGTGCCATTGCATGAGGGTTAAGAAGGCGATCACAAGAAGGTTCATCAGGTTAAGTGGCAAAAGGTATTTCCACTCAAGCGTCAGCAACTGATCGATGCGCAATCGGGGGAAAGTCCATTTGAACCACATCATCAGGTAGACCACAAAGGCAGTCTTTCCAAAGAACCAGAAGATCGGAGGAACGAAATCCATGATCCGGTTAAATCCCTCCAGGTTGTAAAGATGGAAAGGGAGCCAGCCACCCAGGAAAATGGTGGTCGCTATGGCTGCAATGATGAACATGTTCATGTACTCAGCCAGGAAGAAGAAAGCAAATTTGATCCCCGAATACTCTGTATGAAAACCAGCGGTAAGCTCTGATTCGGCCTCTGCCAGGTCAAATGGACCTCTATTAGTTTCCGCTGTTCCCGCAATGAGGTAAATCACAAACGCAATCAGTGCAGGGATATGCCCTTTAAAAATCCACCAGCCGTCTTCCTGTGACGAGATAATTTCTGACAGCTGCATAGAGCCGGCAAACACAATCATACAGAGCAAAGCCAGTCCTACCGATAGCTCATAGCTGATGACCTGAGCACCACTTCGCATCGCCCCTATCACGGAGTATTTACTGTTACTAGCCCAGCCAGCGATCAATATCCCAATGACTCCCATACTGGAAATGGCCAGAATATAAAGCACACCGATGTTTAAGTCGATGGCCTGTAGTCCTTTAGCAAAAGGAATGGAGCCAATTGCCATAATGGAGGCTACTATTACAATGAATGGTGCTATGTTAAACAGGAAGGAGTCGGCATTTCGAATGTAAATCAACTCTTTCAAAAGCAATTTGATCAGGTCGGCGATCGTTTGGAACAGGCCCATGGGACCTACCCTATTGGGGCCAATTCTGTTTTGCATTCTGGCGCAAATTTTACGCTCGGCATACACCAGGAACAGGCCCAGAAAAGCATAAAACATCAAAATAACCATACCAAGCAAAAGCATGGAGACTACACCTGCCCAGAACCCAGAGAAAGTTGCCTGAAGATATCCGCTTATTGCGTCGACGAAAGAAGTGAAGTCATACATACAATTATCATTTATCGGTCTATGTCAGGTATAATCAAATCCAATGAGCCGCTAATGGCCACCAAATCCGCAATCTTATGCCCTCTCGACAGCATGTCTAATACAAACAGGTTGGAGAAATTTGGCGAGCGGTACTTGATACGGGCGGGCTGCGGCCCTCCATCACTGATGATATACACGCCCAGCTCTCCACGAGCAGTCTCTACCCGTTGATAATAATCACCCTTAGGGGCTTTGATGGCTTTCAGTTCCAGCATCGTCTCGCCCTCTGGGATGTTGTCGATCAGCTGCTCAATAATGCTGAGTGATTCCCACATCTCTTTCATGCGCACCAGATACCGATGATAGGTATCACCCTCCGTATAAGTAATCTCTTCGAAATTGACCCATTTATAAGCGCTGTAAGGCTCAATTTTCCTGATGTCACAATGAAAGCCAGAAGCCCGGCCACTTGGGCCTGTTACACCGTAGCCGATCGCATCCGCCTTAGAAAGCACGCCAATACCCTTGGTACGCTCTCTGAAAATGACATTGCCCGTAAGCAACTCATCGTATTCAGGTAGTTTCTTTCTGAAATATTTAATGAACTCGGTCACCCGCTTTTGAAAGTTGGGGTGGATGTCGTTCATGAGTCCGCCGGGAATGATATAGCTTTGAATAAGTCTGGACCCGGTAGTTTCTTCAAAGATGTCCAATACCTTTTCCCTGTCACGCAAGCCGTAAAAGAAGGTGGTAAGCGCCCCCAAATCCATCCCAAAAGCTGACCACCACAGCTGGTGTGAGGCAACACGGTTAAGCTCAGCCATGATCGTACGAATGTACTTCACCCGATCACTTACTTCCACCTCCATGGCATTTTCGACACACAACGACACAGCCTCATTGTTGATATGGGCTGAGAGGTAGTCCATGCGATCGGTCAGGTGCAATAGCTGAGGGTAAGAGAGCTTTTCGCTCATTTTCTCGATGCCTCTGTGTATATAGCCACAGTGCGGAATCAGGTATTTTACTTTTTCGCCCTGCAGGCAAAGCTCAAGCCGAAGCACACCATGCGTGCTGGGGTGTTGAGGCCCCATGTTAATGATGTATTCCTCTTTTTCCTTCAGATCGTAGTCAAGTATTGTCTCTTCCATGGCTCAATGTTCAAGCGTGAATTCGTCCTTGTAATCTTTTCGCAAAGGAAAACCTACCCAGTCATCTTCAAGAAAAATTCTTCTCATGTCAGGGTGATCAGTGAACTTGATTCCGAACAAATCAAATACCTCACGTTCGTAATATTCCGCAGCCTTCCACAGGTCGCTCACCGTAGCTACTTCGGGATTTTCTTTGTCGGGCAGCACTACTTTCACCAGCACCGAATGCCGGAATTCAGTAGAAGTTAAATGATAGATCACATGCAAGCCATCCTTACGATCTGCCGCAGTAAGGCAAAAAAGGTAGTCCATCTTCAATATTGGCTCGTTTTTCAATGCGGCGGCGAAGGCATGCATTTTTTCCGCTGGCACCACAAACTCCGGAAACTGCTTACTTGGGCCTGCAATCAGGTCGGGAACTAAGGCAGTAGCAAATTCGGTGATAGCTTCTCTTGTCATGATGCTGGCTCTTCTGAAGGTGGAACATCCGCTTCTTTGGGCTTTTCGGTCCTTAGCACTGGCTCACTCTGTGCATTGGACTGCTTCATGGTGATGGCCTGAATCTTCCGCTGCAATTGCATCACACCGTACAGGAGCGCCTCCGGCCTTGGCGGGCAGCCGGGAATGTATACATCCACAGGGATCACCTGGTCGACGCCTCTCACTACCGAATAGGAATTATAATAAAAAGGCCCGCCAGACACGGCGCAGGCACCCATCGCAATCACGTACTTAGGGTCGGCCATTTGGTCGTAGAGCCGCTTTAGTACAGGCGCCATCTTTCTCACGATGGTACCTGCCACCACAATCACATCCGCCTGGCGTGGGCTGGCACGGTAGACTTCAATGCCAAATCTGGCGAAATCATGCCGTGGAGCACCCGTAGCCATCATTTCTATGCCGCAGCAGCTCGTAGCAAATGTAAGTGGCCACACGGAATTAGATCTTCCCCAATTAATTAAAGAGTCGATAGTGGTCAGCATCACATTGCTGCCACTTTTTGTCAGTTCCTCAAGGGCCTCATTGTCATTGAAGTCCTCATAAGGGATCGATTTGATGTCTATTCCCATATCAGTGCTTTTTTCTTCCAGGCATAAAGGAGTCCCAGGCCCAGGATGGTAAGAAAGATGAGTATTTCCGCAAATGCCTTCATTCCCACCTCTTTCATTACCACTGCCCAGGGGTAGAGAAAAACGGTTTCCACATCGAAGATCAAATAGATGATGGCAAACAGGTAATAACCCACGTGAAACTGTATCCAGGTGGGGCCCACGGTGGGAATCCCGCATTCGTATGGTTCTGATTTAACAGCACCCGGTTTATAGGGAGCAACGAAATAGCTGAAGGTGATGGCACCGCCGACAAGAAGAGCGGCTGTAAGAAAAAGTGTTAAGAGTTGGTAGCTTTCCATAAATATTGCTTCATCATTTTATATTTCAACAATGAACGCAACTTTAGTCTGCTGGCCGGAAATGACTATTTCAACATTAAAAGCGCCTTTTCCGGAGTGGCTAAGGATGCTCATTTGATGGGGATAAAGTAAGGCGATTAAAAAATGAGTGAACATGATTGAAATGCCCTTCCCGGCTGACTTTTGTCATAAGCTGAGCTAAGAGCCAGCACATCCAACAATTTGTCTACATATGCCATCAATTGAGTGTTGGTGTCCTCAATCGCTTACCTTTTCGAATATTCCTTCATCTGCGCCACCTGCAAAACCTTGTGCCTATTATAAATCATTTGTCCGCCACCAGGAATACGGAGAACATTCAAGGCCTGAATTAGGAAATAGCTCGGGGCGGAAAGAAGAAGGACATGAAAGCTGAATTTTAGAAGAACCACCGATTATATATCACAATAACAAATGGGGTACAAAGTCGCCTCCTTTCAATTTGCATAGCTGTACTCCACCAGGAATTGACAAATATCATAACCCATCTGTTACAATTGTCACAGTACACTAGCCTTGCCCTATGCAAATTTGCGATCCATTTATTGAGACAAAAAATGAGAAGAACTAGAATAGTAATCGTAGGCGGTCTTTCCGCAGGCCCCTCAGCAGCAGCAAAGGCCCGACGGACAGACGAAAACGCAGAAATCATCATGTTTGAAAAAACATCACATGTGAGCTATGCGACCTGTGGTATCCCCTACGCTCTTTCTGGCAAAATAAAAACCAGGGATAAGCTCATCGTAGTGCAACCGGAGCTACTTGAAAAGAGGTTTGGAGTAGAACTTCATCTGGATGAGCCAGTAACAGATATTGACCCGGAAGCCCGCATTGTATACACCAACAAGGGCGCCTATGAATACGACAAACTTGTATTTGCGACTGGCGGCCAGGCGGTTTTGCCTCCTATTAAAAACATTGAGAGCTTTGAAAGCTGGGCCCACGCCAAAACACTTGAAGACTTTGACAGGGTGATGAAAAGTGGTGTGATGGACACTGCAAATCACTTCACCATTCTAGGTGCCGGTCTCATAGGCTTGGAAACCGCCGAAAACCTTGTTCATGCTGGCAAAAAAGTGACAGTAATAGAGCTTGGAAACCAGGTATTGGCAAACTGGGACGTGAAATTTGCCCACCTTGCAAAGAAAGTGCTGGAAGATAATGGCATTGATGTCCGCCTTGGCGTGTCAGTCGTGGAAGTTGACCGCACCACAAATGAATTGATCCTTAGCAACGGAAACCGCCTCTTTACAGACTACCTTTTGGTAGGCATCAGCATTAAGCCTAATACGCAAATGCTCGTTCGAAAAGGCGCCAGGCATCTACCCAACGGTGCACTGCTGGTGAACAAGCATATGGAAACCTCCATTCCAGACATTTATGCGGCTGGTGATTGTGCAGCGATCAACAACATGATAACGGGTGAGCATAGCTGGTACCCCATGGGCACTCATTCCAACAAAGGAGGCCGGGCCGCTGGTGCGAATGCAGCCGGGGGCAATGTAACCTTTGAGGGGGGCTATGGCACGGCAATCATGAAAATATTTGACTATGCCATTGCCCGAACAGGCATGGGACCCAAATCACTCGAAAGGGCTGGCATCCCGTTCAAATCAACTTTAATTATCGCAGGTTCCACTCCTGGTTTCTTTCCCGATCAAAAAGACCTGTTACTAGAAATTCACTACGACCCCGAAACCGGCGTTTTGCTCGGGGCAGAACTGTTCGGCGAGCATGGGGTTGACAAGCGGGTTGATGTGCTGGCCACCGCCCTGTATGCCCGACTAACCATTGATGACCTACCCCGCCTCGATCTGGCCTATGCGCCACCCTTCTCGGCCGCCAAAGACCCCGTGGTAGTCGCTGGGTTCGTAGCAGGCAATTCGATGAGGGCCAGTTACCAAGAAGTGTCGGTCGTTGAGGCAGCCAGGGCTCTTAATCAGTCTGTCTCCCCCGCAAGCTACACACTGCTTGACGTCAGAAACCCTACCGAGATTCATAAAGAAGGATATATTCAACACTCTATCAACATTCCTCTTGACGAGTTGCGACTGAGAATCAATGAAATTGATCTTGATAGGCCCACCTATGTTTACTGTGCGAAAGGATTAAGGGGCTATATGGCTTCTTTAATATTACTTCACCACAACTGCAAAAAAGTTTACAATGTAGCCGGGGGATTTACCGCATGGAAGACGATAGTTGGCGAGGTAAAGCAGGTGGAAGAAGTGTCACCCGTGTCTTGAAAATGGAACACCACTCGTGCTGAAGAAAACGAGGAAAACCTACAACTCTAGAATGTAAAATCCAAATAACAACAAATATTCCCCAAATATGCTTACCTTGCAGCATATGGAGATCGTTAGAAGCTGGAGAGAGCAAAAGGTAATGTTGAAATGGAGATTTCCTGACCTCAATGACAGCGACTTTTTCCTGGCTGATACTGACCGGGAAAGTATGCTGGTTAAGCTTGAAGAAAAGCTAAAAAAGACCAGAGCAGAGCTGGAACACATATTCGCTGAACTTCAGCGTTACTAGATTTGTTCCTATTTAGAATCCACAACATGTAATTATCTGCTCTAAAAAATACGACTATCCATATCAGCCCCGAACTGAGGGTGATACATAAGTCGACTACCGTTATAAACTCGTCGGCAATAAATATTCATAGAAAAACAATTTGTAAATAATCAATATAGTTCAATGGCCAATTATTCTTCTGAAGTTTCCCACACTTACACTTATTTGTGGAACAAGTACAGACCGGCAATTCTCAAGCACATGATAGACTCGGCAGAAGGTCCACAGACCTACAAGATGTCTAAACATGAATTTACCATCATCAACCCTAAGGAAAAGGGTGGTTATTCTTTCTCTTTGAATGTATTCAAAGGAAAGGCCCAAAATGACATTAGAACTTCTATCGTAGCAAAAGACCTTCTGGTGATTTTGCAGTCTTCAAAAACTGCCAATGATCTGGTAAGCACTGCTACTTATGAATTCGTTATGGACAAACACTTCGTGCTGCATATCAACCGGGGCGAGGAAATTGTTGAAGAAGAAACAGAGGTAGAAGAGACTGCTGAAAAAGAAGCTTAAACAGCAAGCGATCAGCGCTGATGATATTAGTGGGGAAATATGTCGACAAGACATGTTTCCCCCTTTTTTTTGGCCTATGGCGACTCCGTTTCCCGAAGATTGCTTTTTATTAACAGGCAGCGTTGTGTTACATTTGCCGCAACGGTTTACAACAATTGATGGCACACGCAGCTGAAATTCGTACTGTTAGCGTTACCCGCTACGTCACCCCTCTCCGGGAAGGTGGTTCACTGCCTGCCATTGTTGAGGCTGATGATGAATTTCTATATGTACTGAAATTCAAAGGAGCCGGCCAGGGCAAGAAAGCACTGATAGCAGAGCTTATTGGTGGCGAAATTGCCAGGCTATTAGGGTTCAGAGTGCCGGAAATTGTTTTTGCAGACCTAGATATTGCCTTTGGCCGTATTGAAGGTGACGAAGAAATACAGGATCTGCTGAAGGCCAGCGTCGGTATTAACCTCGGGCTGCATTATCTGTCTGGCTCAATCACCTATGACCCGGTGGCGACTAAGCTATCGCCTTTGCTGGCGTCTCAGATAGTGTGGCTCGACAGCCTGCTGATGAACGTCGACCGCACGGCCCGCAACACCAACATGCTCTGGTGGCACAAAGAGCTTTGGCTGATCGATCATGGTGCCTCCCTGTATTTCCATCACAGCTGGGACAACTGGGACAAGCCAAAAAAACCTTTTCAGCTGATTTCAAAGCACGTACTGCTTCCCATTGCCAGCGAGCTTGATGCTGTCGACAAACAGTTCGCACCTGTGTTGACTGAGCAGGCCATCAAAGCCATTGTGGCCCTAATACCCGACGACTGGCTGGTGGAGGACTCTCCGTTCGACAACCCCGAACAGCACAGGGCCGCCTATATTCAATTTTTGACTACACGGGTAGCCAACTCTTCTTTTTTCGTCAACGAAGCAAAACATGCAAGAGAGACAGCTATTTGAATACGCCGTCGTTCGTGTGGTGCCACATGTCGAGCGTGAAGAGTTTCTGAACGTGGGGGTTGTGCTGTTGTGCTCAGGGCAAAAGTTCTTGCGGGCTCGATTTGACTGGAACGAGTCGAGATTGGCCGGGCTTTGCCAAAAGACAGATTTTAACGAACTGAAGGTGTATGCAGACTCCTTTGAGAAGATTTGCCAGGGAGGGAAAGAAGCGGGCCCGATTGGGCAGCTCGGAATAACCGAGCGTTTTCGCTGGCTGACAGCAGCAAGAAGCACAGTGCTCCAGACCTCCAAAGTACACCCTGGGTTGTGTGTGAATGCTGGGGAGACGCTTGACAGGTTGTTTGAAGAGCTGGTGAAGCTACCTGAGGCCTAACAGCCCCGATTCCAACAAAAAAGCACCTACCCTCCCGGGTAAGTGCTTCTTATATTTTTGCACGGAAATTATTCCGTAGACTACTCTAAGAACGATTTCAATATTTTGCTTCTGGTGCCACTACGGAGCCTGCGGGTAGCAGTTTCCTTGATCTGGCGAACTCTTTCACGAGTGAGGTTGAACTTGTCTCCAATTTCCTCCAGGGTCATGCGCTGCTCACCGTTAATACCATAGTAGAACGATACTACCTCAGCTTCTCTGGCAGTAAGCGTTGATAAACAACGCTGAATTTCTTTTTGCAAAGAAGCCACCATTAGGCCGGCATCAGGTCTTTCTTCATTTTCGTCCACCATCACATCAAGCAAGCCGTTTTCTTCACCACTCACAAATGGTGCATCAATACTTACCTGACGGCCTGACACTTTCTGTGTTGCAAGCACTTCGCTCAAACTGACATCAAGCACTTCGGCCAACTCCTCAGCCGTAGGCTCACGCTGAAACTTTTGCTCCAGGTCAGAAAATGCCTTCGATATTTTGTTCAAAGACCCTACCCTGTTCAAAGGCAAACGCACAATTCTTGACTGCTCGGCCAACGCCTGCATAATAGACTGGCGAATCCACCAAACAGCGTACGAGATGAATTTGAAACCACGGGTTTCATCAAAACGTTGAGCCGCTTTGATCAGACCAACATTGCCCTCACTGATAAGGTCTCCAAGGCTAAGGCTGCCTGTTTGATATTGTTTAGCTACCGAAACAACGAAGCGCAAATTGGCTTTTGTTAGTTTTTCAAGTGCTATTTGATCTCCTTCTCTGATCTTTTGGGCTAAGATCACTTCCTCATCTGCGGTGATGAGGTCTACTTTTCCAATTTCTTGTAAATACTTGTCGAGAGACTGACTCTCCCTGTTGGTAATCTGTTTACTTATTTTGAGTTGTCTCATCCAAGCTTTTTAAATGTGAAGACAAAGGTAACCTTTAATTTTGAGAACGTTTCTCTTTCTGAGGCAATTAGATGAAATAAAGATGTTCTTTCTGCCTTTCAGAGAGCAACAACTAAAGTTTGCTGCGATAGTAAAATGACATTTGGTGTTAAAAAGTTCTTCATTTGGCACGATAGGATAAAAAAACATCTTCAGAAGCCAAAATTGCCGGAAAATAGCCGTTAGTATGTTGGTTTATACCTGAATTCAGTAGGCACAACGCCATAAATCCTTTTGAAAGCCGTAGAAAAATGGTTAGGATTTTTGTAACCGAGGGTTCGTGCAACCTGCAAAACTTTTACGTCTTCGTCCTGCAGAAGATGCACCGCATGTTGCATTCTCAGGTCGCTGATGTACTCAAAGATGCTTTTTCCTTCCACGGCCCTGAACACCGACATAAGTTTATTGCCATTAGTTGCAAACTGCCTGGCGAGGCCAGCAATGGAATGATCCTCGAGATAGTTGTCCCGCAGATATTGCTTGAGAGCATGCACCAACTCCTGATCCCTTCTATGTGTTGGGTTCTTATCAGTCATTTTGTACTCTTCGCCGAAAAGAGCGTGTAACTGAAGCAAAATAATCTGGGTTACCGAAGTCTCAACCATCATTACACCCAAACTCCCAACCAACGGACAATCGGTCAGGGTTTGAATGGCTCTAAGCTGAGCAAGGCTGAGCGGCTGATACTCTTTACCAAAAACCCTTTCTTTTTTGGCTATCTTTTCCCTCACCCAGTCAGCCCAGGGCTCGTTTTGCGGCAAAAAGCTATCCAGGTATTCCGGTGCATACGACACGTGAACATAATGAAGCTCGCTGTTTGCAGCTATATGATGACGGTATTCGTTGTTAGGATCAAATTTGAAGTTTTGAGAAGACTGCTTAGTGGCTATGAACTGGCTCGATCCTTTCAGATATGTCTTTACATCAGCCTTCATCAAAAGGCAGCTTCCGGGAAGATCCGCTCCCTCACTTCGGAGATTTTTAAGCACGACATCCCTTGAGAATATCCCTTCGACCTCCCTAATGGAGAAATTTGGAAGGTACATGTCTCTCGATTTGAAAGATGCAAGTTCCGAATCCGGTAGCGTATTCGGTTCAGCAGGAGACTTGATAAAAACTCCATAGGGAATTGTGTTGCTCTCCCCATGCCTCAATATCGGGACATTGGGTGAGTCAAGGGTAATGTAGTCACTCATATTAAAAAATACCGACCATCAGGCCAGCAACAAAGCTCTTCCACGAAAAACACCGCCCATAAGTTTCAAATCTGAAAAGAAACATGCTAACAGATGCGAATAGAAGGAAAGTGTTTTCACGTACTATTCTCTCTTTTTCACGTAGGCCGGCCCGTCAATAGTTTCGTAAAACCCGCCAAACCATCAATAATTCAACAATGAAAATGCTCGACAATTTTCGATCAAACAATGTGAATGCAAAAAACAAGCGTATAAAGGCGCTGCACTCAGGAATCCTTCAGATCGCAAACTTTGTGGCTTTAGCCGCAGCTATGTGCGCCTGCTCCCCGTCGGCCAATGTAAGCGAGAAGCCAGTATCGCCGGACGTGATGAAAAGGGAAGCCATACTACGTGGCGAATACCTTGTTAACACCAGCGCTTGCCACGATTGCCATACGCCTAAGGTAATGACTCCACAAGGACCTGCACTGGATACCACTCGTCTTTTATCAGGTCATCCGGCAAGCGAAGGGATTGCCAGCATACCAATGCAGCAAGATTGGATACTGTTTTCTCAAGGTCTCACAGCCGCTGTTGGCCCATGGGGCATTTCGTTCTCTGCGAACCTAACCCCCGACGATGCCACCGGAACTGGTCGTTGGACCTACGAGCAATTCGAAACTGCCATCAGAAAAGGTAAGTCGAAGGGATTAGAAAGAGCACGTGACCTGCTACCGCCAATGCCCTGGCAGATGTACCAGCAAATGACGGATCAGGATTTGAAAGACATATTCGCTTACCTGCAATCCATAAGGCCCGTTGCAAATGCAGTTCCGGCACCGATCGCCCCGCAGGACATCGTAGCTGTCAGCCTGAAGAATTAGAGTTTGTTTTTTAACCAAATACCAAATGAAAGCGTTAGCTATTTTTTCAACTTTGTTACTCGGAGTACATTTTGCAACGGCTCATTCGCCTGAAGAAGAGAAAGGCACAGCCGCTGAAAACCTGGGCAGACAAATACTGGTCACTTTTCAGAACAAATCCATCAAAGAGTATTATCACCTGTTTCCATCACTGGAAGAACTCCATGGTCTAATGATGGCCAATTCAGATGCTTACAGTGTGTTTCTCGACGTGGCAAAAAAAGACTTTGCCAAAGTTTACCAAAAGAGAATAAAGCCTGAGATTGAGTCGGCCTATTTAAGAACGTTCTATGCCGGCTGTGAGCTTGGCATTGAGTGGTCCGAAGTAATATTTGTCGGCGCTTACGAAGCGGAATCTCCCCGGGCCGATGGCACAAGTTCGCTTGTTATCGAGTTTTTATCCGGACAGAAAAATTACAAACTTTTGGTGGAGAAAGTGATGATACTCAGTGGCGAGTGGAAAACGACACAATACATTAACCTGATTTGATTTTTTTGTTTAAATGTTGTGCTAATATAGTAAAAGGGCTCCTTTTGAGCCCTTTTTATCATTGCTAACAGATGTGCTCCCGACAATTTTTCCTCTGCCCAGTCAAATTTTTCTGGCGGCAGCGGCGATGCTGCTTAGGTTTTCAGAAAATGATTTTATGCCGATCGCTGTTTTTTTATCTTTACCATAGATGTTTATCCCTTTTTACACCGAATACCTACTGCTATGAAGTCAGTCCCTGGATATAGTCCCCACGTCAGGAAGCTCGCTATGGTTAGCTTTCTACTGCTGCTTTCCACTGGGGTGATGAATGCCCAAATAGTGTCCTACAAGGACAGGAATGTAGTAGACTATCAGGACTACATCAATTACTCAAAAGCAATTACCGGAGCCAACAAGGGTGAAGATTACGAGGGCTCTCCGTATATGGACGACGAATTTAAAGACGGCATTGTCTTTATAGAAAAGGATCGAAAAACAAATCCGGTGCCCATGCGATACAATATGTACGCCGACCAAATGGAATTTAAGCGAGGAGACTTCACCTATCTGATGGAGCCTGTTTTAAGTATCGACATGATCTCGGTGGGTGAACACTTGTTCATATTGGGAGAGTTTATTGAGGCAAACAAGTACAACCTCGGCTTCTTTGAGGTAATTGACACGGGAAGGTTGAATGTGATGATGAAACAGGTGGTGCGACTGAGACCAGGGCAAGCTCCTAAAGCCATGGAAAGTGCGCCAACGCTCCCCACCTACCTCAAGCTCGGGTTCGAGTATTACTACCAGCTCGACAAGGGCGAGGTGTTCAAGATATCAAAGGTGAAAGCGCTGGTTGAAAGCTTACCTGACCATCAGGATGAGATGAGGCAATTTGTGAAAAAAGAGAGAATCTCCCGGAAGAAGGAAGATTTGAGAAAACTGGCAGCCTACTACAACAGTCTAAAGTAGACCTCCTTAAAACAATCACCGATACGTTAGACTTCTGTGTCAGCCATTACCCATTCGATAGAGTCATCTTTCGAAACCTCACCGATCAGCTGAAATCCATTTCTCTTGTAAAAGGAGGTTAACCTGTAATCATCTATTGTGAGCCAGAACGGCTTGCCGTCAAAAACCTTTCTTGCCTGCTCAATCCATTTAGAGCCAAGGTTGCATCCCCTCATCTCTTCCGAAATCCACAAAAACCCAATATAAAGCAGGCCTTTGTCAAAAAGCGCTTGAGCCATTTTTTCATCGAGTGTATCTGGCGGAATTGTGCTGAATACTATGCCTCCTCCCAGCACTTTTTCATCACTTAGCAGGCAAAACACACGGGCTGTAGCAGCGTATTGGGCCCAGAACGGCACTATACATTCCTGCCAATCGTCAGGAAGTATGTCGAAAAGAACTTGAGGGGTGTTTGTTACTTCCTTAAACTCCTGTAAATCAGGTGTTTTTACTTCAACCAGCAGGCTGGATTCTGTTTCCATATTGTTATTAAAACTGCTGCAAAATTAATGGAAAGTAAAGCAGCTTTTTACCATGGAGTTCATAATATTTTTTGTTACCAAATTCAGACGTACTGCCATGCCCACCAAATCAACAGACCCTGTGCCGGAAGCCTCAGCCACAGCCCCCAAATGGGCACCTTCATTCCGGCTCCTTTCTGCATAAGATGATACACATTGGCGGGAAAGATAGCGATCAAAAGAGCGATAACACCAATGGCAGCCATCGGTCTGTAAGAAGTCAGCAGTAATATGCCTAGTAAGATCTCAGCGGCTCCGCTTATGCTATTGATCAACTGCTTGTATTTCAAAACAGGCGGAATAATGCGGAGATAAAATGTTGGGTTGATAAAATGATTAATGCCCGCCAAAATATAAAGCACGGCCATCACGTACAAATGCCATTGCGTTTCCATTTACTGCTTTTCAAAAGCCACCTTTCTTACCCTGCCGGCGTTCACTTTGAAGCCATAAATTGCATTGCTGCTGTTCCTGGTAAAATCGATGTTTCCAGTCCACCAGGCTGATGATGAAAACCCATCTTTTTGCTTAATGGTCAGTTTAATATCATCGTGCCGTTGATGGTGAGCTACAAGCGTATCGTTGACTACCTCAAGGGTGTAGGCTGTTTCAAGCTCAGGACTGTAGAACCGGCCTGTATATTCCGACAGGACTACCGAAGATGTCTCGAAGGCTTCTTTTGGTTGGTCATCCCCAGCCGGAGGAGCCTCCGATGGTTTAGGAGGTACCTCTGTTAGCTGATCAGCGAGGTAGATGTCTGCAATTTGATAGGCAATATTGCCGGGATTGAATGACGCCAGGTTGCTGAAAACAATCACGGAAAAGCGCTGCTCAGGAAACCGATTGATAAATGTTCGGTAACCTGCATCAGCGCCACCGTGCGTTTTGTTGACCAGCCCCTTGTAGCTCCCTATTCCCTGCCCGAACCCATAGCTCATGGTGTCGCCTTTGTTGAGGATATAACGCTCATCCATCATTTTCATAATGTTGTCGTTACCTACACTAACATTTTCAAAATTGACTGCCCAAAGTGCCAGGTCTTCTACAGTAGTAAACAGACTGGTGGCACCCACGTTGGCATAGCTGAGAACCGATTTCTTTAGCTCTCCCTGGTCATTTTTGTAATATGAGTAGGCTCGTCCCCTCACAATCTTCTCATGGTCGTCGTAAAACAGCGTATTCTTCATTCCCAGCGGATCAAACATATTGGCCTTTGTCCACTCAGCAAATGACTGCCCCGTAACCCTCGACACAATCTCCGCCAGCAGTGTAAAACCCGTGTTGCAATACAGCATTTCCTCACCCGGCTCAAAGTTGAGTTCCTTCTGGTTAAAAATCAGTCTCAGCACCTGCTCTCTGGTGATTACATCATCCAACCTCCAGCCTGCAAGCGCCAGCAAGCTCCATTGATCCCTCAGCCCGCTGGTGTGGTGTACCAGGTGACTGAGTGTGATCTTTTTGCCGAAGTCGTGCATTTCTGGCAGGTACTTTCTGATGTCGTCGTCCATCGACACCTTGCCCTGGTCGGCCAGCATAGCGATGGCGAACCCTGTGAACTGTTTGGAAACTGACGCCACATGAAAAATAGTGGTTGACGAATTTCTTATATCATATTCGAGATTGGCAAAGCCATAACCTTTACTAAAAACTACTTTTCCATCCTTGACTACTGCAACGGTCGCTCCGGGAACGGTCTCGCCAGCGCCCATGGCAAACCTCATGAGCTGATCGATTTTACCTTCCTTTGTGGTAGCCACTGCTTCTACCCTGTCCAGCATCATCACGTAGTCACCCTCGCCCTCCTGAAACGGCGTAACAACTATTTGGTAGACGCCGCCTTCACTTGTAAATTGAAATGGTTCGGGGCCCCTGGCCGGGCTGTCAAATTCACGTAACAGTTGACCTTCGGGGCCAAATACTTTCACTACCACATCTACAGACACCTGGTCCGCAAACCCACTGGCAAGCGCACCTTTTTCAAGGTGAACCCTGAATGTATCAGTGGCCCCTTTTGCTAATTTTGATTCAAAAGGAGACGAAACAGACAAATCAGACCCCTCCGTTATCAGCAGAGTGGTGCCTGACCGCTCACAGCCGAACGCCAAAGACGCCGCCAGCAGCAGGTAGTTATATTTCTTCATATTATTGTAAGGCCGGGTTATTTGTATTTTTAATGAATGTATCGATTTTAGGTGAAAAATCAGCTTATTGCTACCCCAATTAAACTGTTAAGTCCAGGGCTGAGGCCACCTATTGATGAAAATGAAGTCAAGGACACATGTAAGCTTAAAGCCGAATAAGCGATGAAGGTTGCAGTGAGGTTAATAGGGCTCTTTTTTCTGCTCTTCTGGATCATCAACATACTCATAGACGGGCTCAAGCATTCAGAGATGGGCTATGAGGTCGATTTATGCGAGGATTACACGGAGTTTGATTCTTTGACTTCGGACAGGATCCATTACCGAAACTGGGATTTGATTGACTACCGAGCCTCCTATTGCACTCATTACCGCAGTTACGAAGACCTTGCAAACCAGAGCCGGAAAAAAAGGAATCTTATCAATCCGTCAAACAATGAATATGGAGCTTATTGGGGAAGTGTTTACAGGCAGCTAGTGGAAGAAAACGATGAATGGGTAAGCTTTATGGCCGACAGTCTTCTGCAAACTGCGTTGCTTGACAGCCTCGACGCTGCTTCGCTGGCAGAGTTGACAGTATCATTTGTGCAGGATATTCCCTACCATTTTATTAGTTCAGGAGACTGTTCCGAAGCAGACGCAACGAAACATCCTTGTGTGGCATTGGCCAAATTTGGCATCCTGTCACCTTATGAGTTTTTGCATACCCTGTCTGGTGATTGTGACACCAGAGCGGTGTTGCTCTTTTCTTTGCTTCGCAAACTCAACTTTGACCCAATGATTGTGGTGAGCTATGAATACAGGCACGCCATGCTGGCGCTCAATATCCCGTCTTCAGGCGATCACATTACTTTAGGTAGAAAAAACTACTATTTTTGGGAAACAACCGCTAAGGGCTGGCCTGTTGGCATGCTACCGCCTGATATGCAAAACATTGATTACTGGGAAATCGCATTAGTGAATGAACTATAACATCGCCATACTTGGGCTCATCGAAATAGTGTCGGCCGTTACTATCGGCATCTTCATCCTTGCCATTACCTACAAAATATTGCAATGGGTGGGTAGAAGGTATTATAAGATCTCCGAAAGCAACCTGGCCTACAGTATTTTCACTGCCAGCATCATGTTTTCGGTTGGTTTTATGATCAATGAGGTAATTCAGCCACTTATTTCCTCGTTCAGGCTTCTAAATCAGGACGCTGCCAGCTATGTGTTGGCCTTGAGGTATATTGGGCAGGGCGCTGTTTACATTGCCATTGCCTACTGCGCTTCCATTGTGATAGCGCTGCTGAGCACCTCCCTGTATGCCCGGCTCACTCCTATCGATGAATTTGAAGAAATAAGAAAAAACAATGTAGGCATTGCCATCATCATTGGTAGTATCATCATAACCCTTACCTTGCTTACCAAAAGTGGTGTAGGGCTTTTGATAGAGTCCATCATTCCCTACCCTCAATTACCTCCGAAATAACTGAACACTTAAACTATAAAAATATGCGTACACAATTATTGACTGTCTGTCTGGCTATGTTTGCTTTGACAGCTTTTGGCCAGAAGGAACTACTGGATGCTGAAAAATACCGGTTCGAGGTGATGGCAAAAAAGGATACCAAGACACTTGAGACGATTCTTGCCGACGACTTGATGTATACTCATTCGCACGGTGGCGTTGACGGCAAAGCCAAAATCATTGAATCGGTGGCCGCTGGCACCTACAAAAATGTGGAGATTCTTGAGCAAAACCCAATCTCATGGGGAAACACAGGTGTAATATCTGGCAAGGCAAGGTTCCTAATAGGAGACCCTAAGGGCGATCGTACCATTGTCCTCAAGTATACCGACGTTTACCGCAAGGAAAAAGGTACCTGGAAGCTGGCCGCCTGGCAATCTTTGCTGGTTACTGAATAAAGCAAAATGCCGGGGGAGCTATTCTCCCGGCTTATATATTTTCTCTGCGACTGCCTCAACGTCAGCTCTGTAGAACAATACATCTCTGAACTCCCCTTTCCTGTACATTTCGGCCTGGTCATTGAAATGCGGTGAAGCCGGATCGCTCTTTTGCCCGCCAGTGACTATCGCCTTGGCTTTCACGGTGTCACCAAACTCAACTACTGCCACAAAGCTGTTGCCACCTGTTCCGTACCACCGTTTAGTGCCTGGATATGGCCTGCTGCCGAATGCCGACAAAGCCCCCCACATGCTGCTGGTGTAGGCAATGGGGTTGCTTGCCAATTCATCGTTGAAAGGCTCCCTGATGGCACCCTCCACCCGCTGAAAGCGATTGATTTCTCCCCAGGCTGTTTCCCAGCTACCAAAATCGGCTGTCAGCTTGTCAACTGCTTTTTTCAATGCAGTGAGCTTCATTTGTGGCTCCACTTCGGTAGTCATATAGTCAATCATAGCCAGTTGCCTTAGCCGAACACCTTTTGTTTCGTACAAGTCCCGCATTAATTCCTGGGCCCAGAAGATGGCCAGCGCCGTACCTACCGATTCCTCCCCAAAACGTAAATCCCACTCTTTAAGCACTTTGATCGGGGCTGCCAGCTCAGCGTTTTTATCAGTAGATTTTTCATAGGCTTGCACAAGCGAAGGAACAAGATTTTCGAAACCCACCAAATACGGATCATATGCTGCTTCAATCAGCTTGTCAAGTGTAAAGTTCGTTTTCCCTTCCAGCACCCGAACGGCGTGAATGCCTCTTGCATTTTCCGAGTCAGGTGCCATGTATACGGGATAATGTTCAGGCTTGGGACTAAATCCGGCAGCTGCCGTAAATGGTGTCGAATTGCAGTTTTGAAGCCAACCGCTTTCGGGGTTCCGCAAACTAACGAGTTCTTCGATTTTGTGGAGCCCCTGCCAGTCGGTGGCCGGGTTGCTGCCATCAATAACGCCCGAATAATCAAACCGGGGGTCACGGATGGGCATAAAATTGCCATGGTAATAGCCAATATTGCCCTGATCATCCGCATACACCGTATTATTCGACGAGTTGGTCCGAAGCCGCATATTGTTGTTAAAGTCGTTGTACGTCACAGCCTTTGTCCGCATGTATGATTGACTGAGGGCATTCAATGGATCCTGCATCAGACCTACAGCAATCCATTTACCACCTTCTTCCCCTACAATTGGCCCATGGTGCGACTTGTAGATGGTGAACGTTTTGCTGGCGATTTGCTCGCCATCCTTGTACTTCAAAGTGACTTCCGAAGCCTCCAGGGCTCTCTCCTCTTCTCCATACTTGTAGAAATATTTGCCGTCCTTTTCTACAATTGTCTCGGCAAATTCGTCAATTACATCAGCTGCGCTGGAAGTATGCATCCAGCCGCAGTGCTCGTTGAAACCCTGATAGATAAAATATTGCCCCCAGGTAACGGCACCGTAGGCATTCAGCCCCTCTTCACTTACCACATGCTGTTCCGAGCGAAAAAAGAAAGAGGTGTGCGGATTGATAAGCAGCAAAGAATTGCCAGAGGCACTGTTGGAAGGTGCGATGGCAAACCCATTGGAGCCAGTTGGCTCAGGTTCGGGTTCGTAGGTGTACACTGAAGAAACCGGAGAAGCTGGCTTCCCCCCATAGAACGCCTCTAAGTTTTCAGTTGAAATGGATTCGATGTCACCACCAATGCTCCCTTCACTAAAAGTGAGGGGCATCCACGGTTCAAACCTGGTGAGCAGCATCGGCTTCACTTCAGGATGCTTGTAAAGGTAATAGTTGATACCATCAGCAAAGCCCTTCATTTGTTCTTTCATCCCCTCCGGGGCCTGATCATAAAGGGCCTTTATCTCCTCTTCATTGATAAAAAGCCGTTGCCGAAGGTCAGTATACAGTGCTTTCTCGCCTTCCACCTCAGCCATCCGCCCAATAGAGGTCAAATAATTGGTCTCAATACGCTTAAAGTCGTCTTCACATTGTGCATACATCATACCAAAAATGGCATCTGCATCGGTCTTCCCATAAATGTGGGGAATGCCCCAGTTGTCCCGAATAATGGTGACACGAGAGGCGGTGGCCTCCCAACGGTTGATTTCGTCAGTGGTGAATTCTGAAGCGCCCTGCTGTGGCGATTCGCACCACTGGAAAATAAACAGGGAAACTAAAATAAAGGTCAGTTGGATTGGACTTCTCACGATTGATCACAATTTGGTGGTTGAACAATATACAGGTTGGCCATTAATATAGTAAAACCGCTCAGGTAAATAAGCGTCGCCGCAAGATCGACCAACCAGGCCAGATCAAAAATGATTTTTTCTACAAATAAGTACTTTTATATCCTGAGTTGTCCTATCGTCATATGAGAGCACTTTATCAGATTGCGTTCCTTGCAGGCATCCTATTCAGTTGCGCCTGCAGCGATTCCAACCCGTCGCCGTCAGATGATGACAACAAACCGCCTTCTTCGGGAACCTCAAGTTTTACCATTACTACACTTGAGTTATCCAACGATCTAACGATCGACATTTATGTGCCGAGCGCAGAAAATGCTTCCGGGAAATACCCCATTATTTACTTCAATGATGGCGACGTTTTCAAAGGAGCCATTGCCAGCCTGACTTCTTACCAGTTTGAAGCTACTTCCACGGTAGAGCCCTTCATGATGGTGGGGATATCAGCAGGAGGCCACAGATACGGCAGGTATATACCCTACAACGACCCATGGATCAAAGAAAACTGGTCGGAATACTCTCCCGGTTCGATTAACTACACTGAAAGGCTCATCAATGAGGTGCTTCCGATGGTGGAGGAAGACTACCCTGTTGACCCGAAAAGAAGGGCGATATTTGGCTTCTCGCTTAGCGGGCTTTATGCCGCCTGGGCCGGGATAAATTATCCCGAAGTCTTTTCCTTTTCGGCCTCCATGTCACCGTCTTTCTGGGTAGCCGACTATGCCATTTTCGATGAGCCACGAGAGTTATCAAACACCCGGTTCTACTTCGACATCGGCACAAAAGAATGGAACTATTACGTGCCGATGATTGAAAGCCTGGAAAATCAGGGATTTGAGTATGGCAAAGATATTTTCTACTATGAGGTGCCCAATGGTATCCATGCTGAAAGTGATTGGGCCAGCAGGTTACATATTCCTCTTGGGCTGTTCTTGAATGGGGCTCCGGCGGAAGTAAAAGACTACGAGGTTATAAAAGAGTGTATTCCCAGTCAATCGACTGCTGGTCTGGTTTTCCAAAGGCTTAATCCTATCATTACTTTTACGAATGGTATTAGATATTCGCTCTCCACAAGCGCCGCATTTCAGGTCGTCAGCGGCGATGGTGTTGTGTTGGAAGATGGAAGGTTCGATGCAAAGGGAAGGAATATGACCGTTGAAATAAGCCATGATAACTGGAGTGAGCATATAGACCTGACAGACTGCAATAATTAGCCTTTTATTGGTGCCGACCCTGGTCGGCCCGAGGTTTAATACCAACCCTTTCAGGAAGTTTAAATCTGAATTCCTATATTGCATCACCCTAAACAACATGTCCCAAAAAGCTGGTGATTGAATTTTAAACACACCCTACATGAAGCTTTTTGTTCGACCAATTCTATTGAGTGGATTGGCTATTATTGCCTCTTCTACTGTTGCGCTTGCCCAGGAAACGTCTGAGATCGACTCAGGCGCCACCGCCTGGATGCTGACTTCTACCACACTTGTGCTCCTGATGATTCCCGGTCTCGCCATGTTTTATGGTGGCCTGGTCAGGACTAAAAACGTGCTCGGCACGATGATGCACAGTTTCACCGCCATGGGAATCATGACAGTTCTGTGGGTGGTCTGCGGCTATAGCATGGCTTTTGGTGAAAATGTGCTGGGGGGCTGGTTTGGCTGGAATTCCGACTATGTGATGCTTTCAGGCATCGACGACAGCATTATCGACGGCATCCCCGAATATGTATTCTCCATGTTCCAGGCAAAATTTGCCATCATCACCCCTGCCCTTATTGCCGGTGCAGTGGCTGAAAGAATCACGTTCAAAGGATACTGCTTTTTCATAGCACTATGGGGCCTCATCGTTTACAACCCTCTTTGTCACTGGGTATGGGCGTCTGACGGCTTCCTGTTCAATCTTGGAGCCAATGGCGCCATTGACTTTGCCGGAGGCACTGTGGTGCATATCTCTGCTGGCGTTAGCGGGCTTGTGGCTGTGCTCTTTATTGGTGCCAGAAAATCACATCCCCATTTACCCATGCAACCCAATAACCTGGTGATGACGATGATCGGCGCCGGCCTTTTGTGGGTAGGTTGGTTTGGATTCAATGCGGGTAGCAGCATTTCAAGTGGATTGAGCACCGCTCAGGCATTAACAGTTACACAAATAGCCGCTGCTGCTGGCGCACTTACCTGGTTAATAGTGGAAGGTTTTCATCAAGGGAAAGCAACGGCTCTTGGTTTTGCGTCGGGCATCCTGGCTGGTTTGGTCGCCATTACCCCTGCAGCTGGCGTTGTTCAGCCCGGTGGGGCCCTGGTACTGGGAGCTCTCTCTACCATTGTGTGTTACCTGGCAATTATACTAAAAAATAAACTCGGCTATGACGATACGCTAGACGCTTTTGGTATTCACGGCGTTGGAGGTATCATCGGTGCCATTTTCCTTGTGTTCTTTATCAGAGAAAGCTGGATGACAGACGCTGCAACGGCTGCAGGTGGCACGTGGACTGTAATGCAACAGCTGGGTGTACAACTTACGGCGATAGCAATAGCCATCGTTTATGCGGGGGTTGGCACCTTCGTCATCCTTTTTGTGCTCAACAAGTTTGTCAAAATCCGGGCCAGTGAGGAAGACGAAATGAAAGGCCTAGACAACGTGTACCATGGTGAGAAAGGATACGGAATGATCACTCCTAATTAACAGAGAATGAAACTTATTATAGCCATCATAAGAGAAAACCAGCTCGATCAGGTGAGGGAGTCACTGATTCAAGCAGGCATATCGAGAATCACCGTCAGCAACGTATCAGGTCACGGGCGGAGAGTATCCGAGGAGGTCTACAGAGGCCAGAAAGTGATTCCCAACCTGGTTTCTAACGTCAGACTGGAGATAGCTGTAAATGACAGCTTCGTTGAAACTACCTGCAACGCCATTATGGATGCTACTCAGGCCCACGACGGCGATATGATAGGCAGCGGCAAGATTTTTATCACGCCACTGGAAGAATGCATAAGAATCAGAACCGGTGAACGAGGTTCTGACGCTATATAACAACCCCAAGAATGTATTTTGGAAATATAGGTAATGAAAAGGCTGAGCTACTAACTCAGCCTTTTTCTTTTACCACTCGGTGTGGAAAATCCCTTCCCTATCGGTTCTCTCATAGGTATGTGAACCAAAGTGATCCCGTTGTGCCTGGATCAGGTTCAGCGGCAAACGGCCGGTGGTGAACGCATCAAAATAACTCAAACCTGCCACCATTCCTGATACCGGAATGCCCTGGCCAATGGCGTAAGCAGCTACTTTTCTGGCCGACACTTCACAGCTTTTAGCTTTGGCAGCAATGTCTTTATCCAGCAACAGGCTACTAAGTGCTTTATCCCTGGCATACGCCTTTCTCATATCCTCCAAAAGGCCTGAGCGGATGATGCAACCACCCCTCCATATTTTGGCGATGGTTTCCATATCGCAACCGTACTTATATTCCTTAGAGGCCGCCCATAGTTGCGTCATACCCTGAGCGTACGTAACGATGTAAGCAAAGAAAAGAGCGTCCTCCACATCTTTTACCGTGAGGCTGCTATCTCCTTTGATGGCCTTGGCTCCGTAAAGCGATTCAGCTTTTTCCCGATCAGCTTTCATTGAGGATATTTCCCGCATACTAACCGCCACATCGATGGTAGGCACCGGAATACCAAGATCCATGGCATTCTGAGACGTCCACTTACCTGTGCCTTTTTGCTTGGCCTTGTCAAGAATCACGTCAACCAAGTCTTTGTTGGTTAGCTCATCCTTTTTTGTAAATATCTCTGCTGTTATTTCAACCAAAAAAGACTGAAGCTTCGACTTGTTCCACTGATCAAAAGTATTGTGAAGTTGCTGATTACTCAGGCCCAGCCCCCGCTTCATTACGTCATATGCCTCGGAAATGAGCTGCATCAACCCGTATTCAATACCGTTGTGAACCATTTTCACGTAATTGCCAGCTGACCGGGCACCCATATAGTCCACACATGGCTCGCCATTGACTTTCGCCGAAACAGCTTCAAAAACCGGCCTTACAATTTCATAGGCATCTTTGTCACCTCCCGGCATAATACTAGGGCCAAAGCGGGCGCCCTTGGCTCCACCGGAAACCCCTGTACCAAAGAAGTAGATGCCTTTTGACTCCAGGCTTTCGGCTCTTCTGTCAGTGTCGGTAAAAAAAGAATTTCCACCATCAATGATCAGGTCACCTTTATCAAGCAACGGAGACAAATCGTTGATAACTGCGTCAACGGGGCCACCTGCAGGGACCAGCAACATGATCTTTCTTGGCCTGGAAAGTTTAGAAATAAACTCCTTTTTGTCGGTAGTGCCATCAACAACCTTTCCTGCTCCTTCTTCCCTCAACGACTTTACCTTTTCCGAATCCGTGTCCAGCCCATAGGCGGAGAAATTATTGTCTGCCACGTTCAAGATGAAGTTTCTTCCCATCACTCCGAGGCCTACGAGGCCAAAGTCATATGTTTTTTCCATTCCAGTCCTTTTTTTCCTTCCACATGTGGGCCGTGGTGCAACCAACTGCCTTCACACGATGTTAATTGCTTGTTTTTTAGCGAATATCAAGAGATTCAGACCAAAAATACTGATCTTCGCCAATTAAATTGAATTTTGCCATCATCCCTGTGTAGTACCTAAATGAAAAAAACTGATAATCAGATACTTACTATTTTCGGAGCCTCTGGCGATCTTACTGAGCGTAAACTGATTCCTGCTGTTTTCAATTTATTCAAAAGAGGTTTTTTGCCTGAGAATTACGCTATTCTTGGTGTAAGCCGAACAGACTTCAGCGACGAGGAATACAGGAAGAAAGTTGTTTTCGACAACCCGCACCTGAAAGCTTCCAAGGACAACCCTGGTGAGTTGGAAAACTTCGCAAAGATGGTTTTCTATCAGTCGATTGATACGAAAGCGGTAGTAGACTATCAGTTGCTGGCCAATCGGCTTAAAACGTTGTGCAATGACTGTCATACGGATCAAAACTATATTTTCTACCTTTCTACTCCCCCTTCACTTTACTCTGTGATTTCTAAGAATTTGGGCGAAGCTCAACTTAATACAGAGGAAAAGGGCTGGAAAAGGTTGATTGTTGAGAAGCCTTTTGGTTACACACTGGAAAGTGCAAAAGAACTAAACAACCAGCTGCTCGAGTCGTTCAAAGAAGATCAGATTTATAGAATCGACCACTACCTGGGTAAAGAAACCGTACAGAATACGCTGGTGGCCAGATTTGGCAACACTATTTTCGAGCCGCTTTGGAACCGCATATACATTGAGAAAGTAGAAATTACGGCTGCTGAGAGTGTTGGTGTGGAGAAGCGAGGCGGTTACTACGATGGCTCTGGCGCATTAAGAGACATGATCCAAAACCACTTGCTACAGTTGGTGTCGCTGGTGACCATGGAGCCGCCAGCAAGAATGGATGCAGAATCGATCCACAATGAAAAGCTAAAGCTATTCAGGTCCTTACGGCCTTTAACTCAGGATGACATCAGGGATAACGTAATCAGAGGCCAATACCTCAATTCAACTATTGGAGACAAACAATATCCCGGTTACAGAGAGGAATCTGGGGTTGATCCTGATTCAAGAACTGAAACCTTTGCGGCTTTGAAATTCTATATCGACAATTGGAGGTGGGCTGACGTGCCCTTCTTCGTCCGCACCGGCAAACGACTGCCAACCAGGGTTTCGGAGGTGGTGATTCACTTCAAACCCAACCATCACCATTTGTTCAGTCAGCGACGAATTGCTAACTCACAAAATGTGCTGGTCTTTAGAATTCAGCCCAACGAGGGTATTTTATTGAAGTTTGGCCTGAAGGTCCCTGGCAATGGCTTTAAGGTCGAAACGGTGAATATGGATTTCCAATACGATGGGCTGACGGATGCTTATGTGCCTGAAGCCTACGAAAGGCTGCTGCTCGATTGCATGCAAGGCGATGCCACCCTCTACGCCAGAGGTGACAGTGTTATTGCTGCCTGGGAGTTTGTTGACCCCATTCTAAAAGCATGGAAGGACGATCCTGACCTTCCCGTATACGGGTACCCCTCGGGCACCTGGGGGCCAGAACAAGCAAATGCGCTAATTGAAAATGGCCATGGCTGGCGGAATCCTTGTGCCAATTTGATTGATGACGGACTTTATTGCGAACTATAATAGCTGATGGAATTACATATTTCTAAAACCCCCAGGGCAGTAGCGGAGGATTTTGCCACCTTTTTGGTTGATCTCAACAAAAACAGTGACAAGTTAAACATCGCTCTCTCCGGAGGCTCCACCCCACAACTACTGTTTGACATTCTTGCTGCTGATTACAAAAAGGCAATAGATTGGTCGAAGATGCATTTCTATTGGGGTGATGAGCGTTGTGTCCCTCCTACCGATAAAGACAGTAATTATGGCATGACTAAGGCGCATCTGTTTGACAAGGTTGGTATTCCTGAAGCGAATATTCACCGCATCCTTGGCGAAAACGAACCCAGACAAGAGGCTCAGCGATATAGCCACGAGATCAAAAAGAACGTAACGTCGTCCGACGGGCTGCCCAGGTTCGATCTGGTAATACTTGGCCTTGGCACCGACGGTCACACTGCATCGATCTTTCCTGATCAAATGGAGTTGTTAAAGGCTACCGAAACCTGTGTTGTGGCCACACACCCTGAAACAGGTCAAAAGAGAATCAGCCTTTCCGGCCCAGTGATTAACAATGCCAAAAGCATCTCCTTTTTGGTAACTGGCGAAACCAAGCAGCCTAAAGTGAGGGAAATACTGAAGCACAGAGGAAAGTTCAGGACCTACCCTGCCTCACATATAAAGCCAACGAATGGTGTCCTTTATTGGTTTTTGGACGAAGCGGCTAGTGCCTAGTCTTTGACGATACGAGTACTGAAACTATCCCCTGAAGAAGTCGAAACGAGCAAGAGATAAACTCCAGGACGGATATGGCTTGTAGCCAACGCATATTCACTATTAGGTTGGACATTCTCCAGATTATCTTCCGTGAGTGTTTGCCCCACCAGGTCAACGATGCTTAGCATGATTTGCCCACTTATTTGGTTTTTAAACCGAATGTTTAGGTAATCATTAACTGGAACTGGGTAAACATCAATAAACTGAGACAAACTATCCTGAATGCCACTTATTGCATTCACCATGATGATTAGATTATAAGCCAGACTGGTGCTGTTTGGGTCACTCACTACGACCGGCACTTCCAGCTCCCCAATGTAGTCCAAAGCAGGAGTTACCGTTTGCCCTGATATGCTATAATTTTCGCCAACTCCTATTTTCAACGAATGGTTGGTTGGGAATTCATCATCATCGTCATCAACAAATACATATTGAGGCAGAATTTTTAGCGAAGTATTTTTGTCAATACTCAGTTCCTGTTGACCAATAATTTGCGGAACGTCGTTGCTCAGGTTTACTGAAAACTCAAACAGGTCGCTGTCATCAATGCCATCAGTTACTGTTACATTGATTTTTAACACTCCAACAAAGTTAGCTGATGGCTGAATCTTACCTTCAACAATCTGGTAACCATTCCCCTCAACCAGTTTCAGGGTCAGACTATCCAGCGGATCATCCGCATCAGTCACAGTTAGCAGCCCCAAATCGATACCAATCGGCGTATTTTTGCCAAGCGTCGTCGCTACCTGACCCGTAATTATTGGCTTGTGGTTAACAATGTCTACTGCGAACTCAAAAACCGGGCTATTATCCACCCCATCACTCACTGTCAATGGAATAACTATGGTACCGACAAACCCTGCGACCGGCCGAATCATGCCGTCTTCGGTACTAGAAAAGTCCTCGCCTTGCCCGATCGAAAGCTGGTAAGCAAAATCAGGCCCATCGTTCTCATCAATGATTTGTAAGTCATCAATTGATACAGAAAAACTATTGTTCTTAGTCACTTGCTTTGGCTGCTGCCCAACGATCGATGGCGCAACATTCATCACTTCAATTTTCAACTCAAATATATTACTGTCGTCAGCTCCATCGTTCACAACAACCGAAGCGGTTAATATACCTTTAAAATCATTCGGTGGTGTAACCACGTTTCCTTCCAACTGTCCACTTGAAACAGCCAATACCTTTACCACAAATCCATCAGGATAATGGTTATCTGAATCTTCAACAATAAGATCATCTACTCCGACCTCTCTTGATGCTGACTTCCAAATACTTGTAACTTTCTGGCCTGTGATCAGCGGAGGCTCATTTGTTACCTGAATTTCAAACTTATATACTGCACTGTTTGAAAATCCATCATCAACAACAATGTTTACCTGAAGTTTACCTCCATACGTTTCGTCAGGAAAGACCGTCATACCTTCCACTACATAGTGCTCGCCAGGCAGAACAAGTAGCGTATGTTTTGTTGGGTAAATGTCATCGGCGTCTGTCGCAGTGATATCTGAGAAGGACAAAGTATAGGAGCTATTTTTAGCTATTTCAACGGCCACTTGTCCTGTAATAACCGGAGGCTGATTGACAACTTTAATATTCAATAGAAATGGCGCACTACTATCATAACCATCACTAACCGTAACGGGAACCTTAATTGTGCCAACGAAATCCACCGGCGCTAAAATCTTTTTGCCATCAAAAGCATAATTATCCCCATTTTCCACAATGAGGCTCATCTCAGAAGCATTGGAATCGTCATCCAAAATGATCAAGTCATCCAAAGATATCTCGTGAGAGGCACCTCTGAATATGGTGACTGGCTGCTGGTTAACAACTTCCGGAATTTTGTTCGCTTTTACGAACAGCGCAGAGGTCATTACATATTGCATGGAGTCGCCGGAAGCACCCTTGGCCACTAGTTTTATATCATAGTATGTATCGGCAGATGGCTTGTTGAAAACACTCCCTTCGAACACTTTTCTTCCATCGAGGTTTTCGGTAGTAACAAATTCCACTGGAACGGTCTCGTAGTCATCCGAACCACTCTTCTTGATGTAAAGTTGGCTGCTAACAAGCGAAGAAAACCCAGGCCTTACTGAAAACCTTACCTTACCATCCAATACCTTTTCAAATTGGTTAGTAAGCTCGCCCGATTTATCTTGAAAATAAAACCCCGGCATAAAAGGGGACATAACACTGCCGCCTTCATTTTGAACAATGGAATTGGTTGTGTATTTGATGATGCCTTCCTGGCCAGGCATTTGTTCATGTGGAACAGTGAAATCAAATTGATACTGTCCGGCCTGATAAAACCCCCAGTCTGAGAAAAAGTCTCTTCCTGTTCCATTGAAAAGAACCAAGTCGTTCGCCGAAACTTTCACATTCATCTGATCATACAGGAAATAGGTTTCCTCTCCGAATGATCCCAAAAAAGCACTTGAACGGATATCGTAATTATTAAGGTAGGTCCCTGGGTGCAGAACTCCACCGCCAAAATTGATTGTTTGCCCCACATTCATTCCCGGCGTGTCGCTCAGTGGCCATTTGCCGTCGAAGCTCACAATCTTATCATCAAAGACCCTGAGTAGTTTAGTTCGCAACGAATGATATGAATCGTTGACATTCTTAGAAACATGTGCATCAAGCCCTAAGCCCCAGTTGTTAATAACTGAGGACTCAGTAATATATGCGTCTGCATGCCATATGTCTACAGGCAAATTTAAACTACTGCCCCAATTCCAACCAAAACCAACGGTATTTCCGCCCCCACCATAGTCGTCAAACCAATGCGCATTAACAAAGAAGGTAATATCATGAACAGCAGATGGGCCCGGTAAATCAAAATCAAGACCAAAGTGGTAAAGATCTTGCGGGTTTCGCTGAATGTCTACACTTTCAGAGAGTCCATCAAAAGCACCCAACTCTATGTTATACAACTTGTTGCCAGCCTCATTCCGAACATCAAATGTGTAGTTTGTTATAGCGAAGTACTCGGAGGAAAAATCGGAAAAATTTAATTCACGAAGCGCAGTGCCGTAGGAAACAATATTTCCAAACCTGCTGCTTTTTGACTGGATCAGTAAGGTTAAGGTTCCCTGATACCTGCCTGCTAAACTTTCACCATTCTCATCTGAAGCAGCAAAGGTTATTTTGTTTTCTACATCGGCCGAGGTTATCGAAATAGCGGTACTTCCATCAACGACAATATTTTCTTTCAGCGCAATCTTGCTCCAATCTTCAAACAGGAAAAATGCATTGTAAGTAGCGTTGGGCACAAGAAAGGTTGCAGTTAACCCATCTTCCGAAAATGAAGCATCGTTGGCCCCATAAGAAAAATCGTCGTTGAATAATTGGATTAGCTTATTGTAATCCCTGTTCAATTGATTGTCCTCAAAAGCAATTCTGACAATAGTCCCGCTAACGAAGGCCCAGGGTATTACAAGCATATCTTCTTCGCCTGCAATTGTCACCCTACCTCCGGTGGATTGTGAGGCCTTGGGCTCCTGTTCAAATACATTATTGTCAACGGCAAGAGAAAAGCCTACGGTGGTTGACTGGCCGGAACTTAGCGTAAAAGCTGTCTCAGTTGGAGTCAGTGTTACCCCTGCTTGCGTTCCTGTCACTGTTATGGAATACGATTGGTCAGAAACACTATTATTCGTAACAGTCACCGTCCTTGATCCACCCCAATTGGCTTGATCGGTTGCATTTAGTCCATAACTCAATTGGGTTGGATATGCAGTACAGCTGACACCTGCAGCTTTCACTGCATCTAACCTGCCAGAACCCTGTTGCATTACTTCCAACCCGAGGTCTTTGGCGGTTGTTGTGAGTGCTGCCTTTACCTGATCTACAGTCCAGTCGGGATGAATGTCTCTTAAAAGGGCAGCTACTCCCGCAACGTGAGGGGTAGCCATGGATGTTCCATTAAAATTCGCAGTACCTCCTCCAGGAACACTCGACGTTATATTTACGCCTGGAGCCAACAAATCGGGCTTGATTGCATAATTCCCTGCATTTGGGCCCTTGCTGCTAAAGTAGGCTAACATGTCGTTGTCGTCGCTGGCTCCAACTGTGATGGCTCTTTCCGCTGTGCCTGGGCTGCCGATTGTCTTAAAACCACCAGAATTACCAGCGGCTACGCAAAAAACAATTCCCATTTCCACAGCAGCATTGACAGCAATCGCTGTTGGCGACTGGTAGTCACCTGGCCCGCCAAGGCTCATATTCACAACATCCAGCCGGTCGCTATAATCGCCGTCACCATTGGGATCAACTGCCCATTCTATGGCATCAAGGATGTCGTCATCATACCCAAATCCATATTGGTTTAATACTTTAAGTGCCACTAGCTTAGCCTCAGGCGCAACGCCCACAAGCCCACCTCCATTGGCTGCAACAATACCAGCTACGTGTGTCCCATGTTCATTGTCATCGAAGGGGTCATTATCATCGTTCACAAAATCATACCCACCAACTACTTTAAAATCAGGACCAAAGCCACCACCCAGAGCGGGGTGATTGTAATCAATACCTGTATCAATTATACCAACAACAATTCCCTCCCCCCGTGTATCATAAGTGTCCCACACCTCCGGGGCACGAACTAAAGGTACACTAGTATCCAGAAAAGCCTTTACAACACCGTTTGGGTGGACGGATTCGACATAGTCCAGTTTTTGTATTTCTTCAACCAGCTCTTCACTAACTCTTATATGGGCCCCAAAGAAAGCTTTTGAATACTCCTTTTCAAGCGAAGAAACAGTCGATGTATTTTTACTCCCTTTTGTTCGGGCCGAGTGCAGCAAATTCAGGTCTGAACGTAACTTATCGAACAGAGCCGGATCCTTGAAAGGCTTGGCATTAAATCCACTTTGCTTGCTTTGCGAAGCAGAGGGTATGCCTTGTTTGAATTTAACAATAAATTCACCACGCTTTGCCTCTGGTTCTGTTAAGGCATTCGATGATCCTTTCGCATACAGTGTTACTCCCAGGGTATCTTTGTTGGAAAAGGTGTTTGCAACGTGGCTCCCGCTACCGTAGGAATTTGAATATCCTAATTTGTCTCTAACAGACAATACCTGTTGCGCTGATGCCTTGTGAATGTACATAAGGCATATAAAAGACACAAAAAGAAGTTGTCGGTTCAAAAGTTTCACTGGTTAAAAGTAAATATTTTAAAAATCTTTACTTCATAAACCGGAAACTAAATACATACCCTTAGCAATAAAAATATTAACTATTATAGTAGACTATCTTACTTCTTTAACTTCCTCACAAAGAAGTCAGCCGTCGCTTTTCCCGCTTTTAAGGAGTTCCCATGCTTCATCCAATGATGGGTGTCGTCGACGATGACGATGGTTTCCATCTCCACTCCTTTTTCAAGCAGTCGTTGCACCAAATCAGTGCTTTGGCTAAAACGGACATTTCTGTCATCATCACCATGTATTATCAGCACTGGCGAAGTCCAGCCGCCAACTGTTGATGCTGGAGAAGACTCCCATGCTACCTGGGCAGCTTTCTCGGCGTCCGGCGCTTTTTCATATTGATCTGGATACAGGATATCTCCGATCCTACCGGTCGTTCTCTCATGCACACCGTGAATATCGACGCCAGCGGCAAAAATATCAGAGTTTCGTCCCAGTGCCATGGCCGTCAAATAGCCACCGTATGACCCACCGTAAATGCCAATCTTAGATGCATCCACACCTGGCTGCTTGCCAAGCCAAAGCCCCGCTGCCTTAATGTCTTTGTACTCACTGGCTCCCCAGGTACCTGCATCTGCCGGGTTGTGAAATTCGTAGCCATAACCTATCCCCAGTCTGTAATTGACAGCAAGCACTGTGAAACCCAAACTAGCCAGGTACTGGTTTGTGACGTAGGCATTCGTGTAATAGTCGGAGTAATGCCAACCCAGCAACATTTGCCTCGGCGGCCCACCATGCACGTAGATGATGGCAGGGCCTTTCGCTGACCTATTGGTCGGTGTAAACAGCTGACCGTGGATGGTAAATCCGTCCTCAGATGTAAATATGGCCTGCGTGGGAGTTACCAGGTTTTTGGATGGGAAATCGGAAGGAATGCGATCTTCGGCGAGCAGCTTCACTTTGCCTCCGTTAGCCGGGAGCACAACCGGAAGCGGCGGCCGTTGCGCTGTTGCGTTGATCATTGCTATGCTTTTGCCGTCGCCGGTCATTACGGGTGTCCACTCAAGGCCCGTCCCAGGGGTAAGTACCTTCATATCGGCCTTGTCCACCGACACCTGAACTGCATGACGCCGGTCGAGATCGAGTGGATCGGGGCCTGTATTCCCGCTAAACAGCAATGTGCCACGGTCGCTGCTTAGGCTCACATGCTCAGCCATGAAATTTCCGGGTGTAAGCAACATGGGCTCGCCACCATTTTCGGGCATTGAATACATGTGAGGCCAGCCGTCTTTGTACGACATAAAGACGATCTTGCCTTTGGCAGCCCAATGGAGGTTAGCCCCACCGTGAGTGTTGGGTGTTGAGCCAGCCAACGTTTTGGGTGCCTCCCAGAGCTTTTTGGCCTGAGCCGTTGACACATCGGCTGACCAAATGGCCCACGGGCGATGCTTTCTTGCCAGTATCGAGTCGGGCGCACCACCCGCACCCGGGGTGCGAACAAAAACGATTCGTGTGCCATCGGGCGACCAATCTGGAGATCTGTCAAAATTGAAAGAAGGGGCCAGCCAGGTAATCGGCGTTTCTTTGTTGGTGAAAACCCCAACAAATGAATGGTCGCCCCTATTGGATACGAAAGCCATTCTTGCACCATCTGGTGACCAGGTGATGCTGCCGTTTCGTCCTCTTGCCGTAAACATTGCCTCGCCTTTCGCAGAGCCGTCAATGGGTACAGACAATATCTGCCCGGCTTTAACATAGGCCACCGTTTTTGAATTTGGCGAAACAGAGGGCAAGTCCCCATCTGCCAACATTTTTGGCTCTCCGCCTGCAAACGGAATGCTCCAAACCTGAACTTTTGGCGGCTCCGGAAGGAAAGAGGTATTCACCGGCGCATCGTCGTCCCAATTAGAGCCATGGTCTCCCCCTCTCACATAAACCACCCACTGACCATCAGCACTCACTGCCAGGCTCGATATCTCCTGTCCACTGTCGTCGTTGTATTGCGTAAGCTTTCTTACTTTGAAATCATGGCCTTCAGCTACGTAGATGTTTCTTTGACCTTGTTCGTTGAAAGTCCATGCTATTTTGCTACCCGTAGCAGCGGCAGTCAGGTCAGCCGGAAACGGATACGATTTAATGGATTCGAAAGAAAAAGGCTGAGCATGAATGTTTGCTACTGACAAACAGCAAAACAAAAGGAACAAAAAGATGGTAACAAATGGTCGCATGGCTTGTTAGAGTTAGTCGAATTAAACTAATCAAATTCGAGTGGTATTTAACAACTCTTTTTTCGAAAGGTTAAATTCAGTTATGGCCTTTTTTGGAAGTAAGTTCGATGCAAGCTTAGGCTGAAATAAATTATCATTGTTTTAAAACATTTAAAGAGCAAAATTTAGACAAACGATAACACCCATGATCAATTCCCCCTTACTCAAAGCCAACCCATCGCTGTATTCTTTCCTACCCATGTTTTACATGGTGTGGGCGGATGACGTGCTTACGCCAAGTGAGATAAAAAATATCCAAAGTTTGATCAACAAGCAGTCGTGGCTGAAAAACGAGGAAAGGGAATTGCTGCTGTCTTACCTGAACCCAGCGAAGCCGCCGTCTCCCAACGAGATAAAAAGCTGGCTCACAGAAATAAAACGTATCTCTCAGGAGCTGTCACCCGAAATGAAAACAAGCCTGGTTGACATTGGCAACAAGCTTGCAGAGCTTAATAGTATCGGCAGAGATGAAGTAGCCTTTCAGAATGCTCAGCAGCCACTGCGGGATATTGAAGATGCCTTGGGCATTATTAGCAGGGAGTCGGCATTCCATCTGGCGTCCAACGACAGGGCTGCTACCGAAGCGGAAACACTCGCATCTCAAAAAACATTTTCCGTTGATAAACTCAGGGCAATTTTGGATGGTGATCAAGCTGCCCTCATTGCTAAAGTAAAGACACTCCTATCCGACCCCGAGTTCAAATATCTGGACACCGGAGACCTTACCGAATACCGTGAAAAAGTACTCCATTGGTGCAAAATCCTTGCATCGCAAGGCTATGGCAACCGTGCTTACCCTAAAGAGTTTGGTGGCACTGATGACATGGAAGGCTATTTCACCATCATGGAGACTCTTAGCTACCACGACCTGAGCATGGTCATTAAGTTTGGGGTACAGTTTGGGCTTTTCGGTATGAGTATCTACTTCTTGGGCACCCAAAAACACCATAAAAAATACCTGGCTGATGCGGGTACGCTCAATCTCCCGGGCTGTTTTGCAATGACAGAAACAGGCCATGGTTCAAATGTAAAGGGTATTGAAACCACTGCCACCTATGATCACAAGTCGGGCAAAATCACCATTCACACACCCAACCCCAAAGCCCAGAAGGAGTACATTGGCAACGCAGCGCTGCATGGCCAAATGGCCACGGTATTCGCCAAGCTGATCATTGACGGAACCGACTACGGGGTTAGTGCCTTCGTTGTCCCCTTAAGAGACAAAAAAAGCAATATGCATACGGGCGTGACCATTAAGGACTGCGGCAGAAAGATGGGCTTGAACGGCGTCGACAACGGGGTGATACGTTTCGACAATGTGGTGATTCCAAAGGAAAGCATGCTGGATCGCTTTGCCAGCATCGATGAAAATGGGCAGTTCGCCAGCCCAATCAGCAGCGACAATCGCAGGTTTTTCACCATGCTTGGCACTCTTGTGGGCGGCAGAATAGGCATTCCCCGGTCTGGACTAAGTGCCACCAAATCTGGGCTTACCATAGCAATAAGGTATGCCGACGGCAGAAAGCAATTCGGGCCGGAAGGTGGTAGTGAGGTGCCTATTCTCAATTATCGCACCCATCAGCGCCGCCTTATGCCGCTGCTTTCCAACGCATATGCTTTGCATTTCGCCTTGCAATATCTTACTCAACGGTTCCTTAAAAGAACCGAAGAAGATATGCAGGAAATCGAAGCCCTGGCAGCCGGACTAAAGTCGTGGGCGACATGGAACGCAACCGCCAGCTTGCAGGAGTGCAGAGAAGCGCTTGGTGGCAAAGGCTATTTAGCTGAAAACCGCATCGCTGCTTTGAAAAATGACACAGAGATTTATACCACTTTCGAGGGCGATAATACCGTGCTGATGCAGCTGGTTGCCAAAAGCAGGCTGTCTGAGTTCAGGCAGGAGTTTGGCCACATGAACCTGTTCGGCATGCTGAACTACGTGACCGACCAGGCCAAGGTGAGCATCCAGGAAATGAACCCCATCACCATCAGAAATACTGATAAAGAGCACTTGCTGGATTTTGAGTTTCACCTGGCTGCATTCAGGTACCGGGAAAAAAGCATTCTGGCCTCTTCCGCCAAGCGGTTGAAGCACTACATCGACCAGGGAATGGACTCTTTCGACGCTTTCAATCAATGTCAGTATCACCTCGTCATGGTAGGTCATGCATACATTGAAAGGATTATTCTGGAACAGTTTCAGGAGAAAATTAGCGAAGTGACCGATGAGGGCAGCAAGCACATTCTCACCAAGCTTTGTCAGCTATTTGCCTTGTCTCAAATAGAGAAGAACAAAGGCTGGTACCTGGAGGCTGACTACATGGCCGGTGCCAAAACCAAGGCCATTCGCCAGCTGGTCAACACACTTTGTTTGGAGGTTCGGCAAAACGCTGTGGCGTTAACTGACGCTTTTGGAATCCCTGACACTTTGCTAGCAGCACCTATTGCTGTAAGAAACAGCTAAACTCAGCTTGTAAGAGATTGCCAGATAATGTCATGCACCGATGTTGCTGGCACTGGCGAATCACTTACTTTCTCATCAGTTATAAGCACTGGGTGGTATTTGCTATCTACCAGAGGGCTTCCATGTGAGCCTTTTATCAAATTGGCATCCAATGGGATCACGTCCATCACATAGCGGAAGCCAAGCTTCTTGCGAAGTAGTTTATATCCGGCCCTGAGCTTCGAACTCATAAACATCTCCACAGGATCGTAGCCAGGTTTCTTATGGATGTCTACAGCCCTGGCGTAGTCAGGTGCTTTGACATCGTCGAGCCAAAAATAGTAGGTGAACCAACTATGCTCGTCGGCTATGAGCACGAGGTCACCAGATCTTTCGTGGTTAATATGATGTTTCTTTTGCTGGGCTCTGTCCAACACCAACCTCACTCCCTGAGTAGCTTCGGCCAGCCGTTTTACCTCTTCCATTACCGATGGATCGTTGACATAAACGTGTGCAACTTGATGGTCGGCTACGGCAAATGCTTTCGAGGCACCAGCATCCAGTAACTCCAGCCCCCTTTCCTCCCGGATACTAAGAAGCCCCTTTTTGCGCAGCAGTCTGTTAAAGTGAACAGGCCTACTCACCGGGCTTATGCCGTATTCCGACAACAAGATAATATTAGCCTTCTTTTTTGTGTAGTAATCCACCAGCCCTTTTACCACCTGGTCAATTTCGGTGAGCTCCTTTCCTACCAACTCGAAGTCGGGACCGAATTTTTGTAAGCAGTAGTCGAGATGAGGCAAATAGATGAGTGTCAGCGTGGGGTCATATCGGCGATCGGTGAAAACGGAGGCATCGGCTATCCATTGGGTGGATTTGATGTTAGCACCAGGCCCCCAAAACTGAAACAAGGGAAATTGACCCAACTCCTTCTGCAACTCATCCCTAAGACCGGCCGGCTGCGTATAGCAATCAGGCATTTTTCTCCCATCGGCCAGGTATTGTGGCCTGGGTGTTGCAGAAAAATCAGCCGAGGAGTACATATTGTACCACCAGAACATTTTGGAGCAGGTAAACAAAGGGTCAACTTTCTTCGCCTTCTCCCATATTTTCTCTCCTGCTACCAGTTTATTGGATTGCTTCCAAAACTTTATTTCTGAATCCTGATTGTCGTACCAACCATTGCCGACGATGCCAGTTTCAGTGGGCCATTTGCCAGTAACATAAGTCGACTGAACTGAAGTGGTAACCGCAGGCAGCATCGGCACAATGGACTGCACCTGCCTTCCCTTTATATAGTCTTGAAGAAATGGTGTATGCTCTCCTATCAGATGGGCCGATAGTCCTACGACATCAATAACGACGGTTTTTTTCATTTGCTGCTTGATGGAACTAGCCATTGAGCTGATTAATCACCCATTTCATTTCCCTTACTATGGATTCATCTATTGGTAATTTCAGCCCATCTGGCAACACTTCCCAGGTGTAGGTTTCAATTTCAAGGTGATAGGTGAATGGCTTCGTCTTTTGTAGGTCAAGCACCTTCACAATGTCTTCTTGCGTCGATTTCAATACGCCGTAGTCTTCCACAAATAATGGCACATGAAAATGAGAACGCCATTCTTTTATGTCCTGATTGTCGGCGTCGGCAAGAGCTTCCGGTAAATCAGGATAGCGTTTAAAACCATCGCTTTGGGTGCGGGCAACTACTTGATGGAGATAGGTCGATTCGTTGAAGCCTTTGAAGGCAGCAATCACTGGGTTCCTCGACTCTCCTGATGCCATCGGGGCTTTTAACGCAGCACTGATCTGAATTTTACCTGTTTTAATACCTAAAGCGCTTAACTTGTTGACCACTTCCTGGTGATTTTCATAACCCACCGCAAAGTGACACACGTCATAGCAAAGCTGCACATGACGCTTGATAGTTGCCTCTGCCTCTGCTACAGATAGATCAAATTCCTTTTGCAACTCAGCTACCCCCAACGGAAGCAAGTATTTTTTGTACCAATCAATGAACTCTGGCCCGGATTCCAAAAGACCATCTGGCTCGGGTTCAATATCCAGGTGAAGTAGCTGCCCCGTGGTGTCATGTAGCCGTTTGAGGTGCTTGGCTACCTCAATCATTTTCATTGTGGCAACTTCAAAAACGTTGTGGAGTTCTTCAGGCTTGTGCCAATAACGATAAGTCAAAGGTGAGGTGGAGATTCCGCCTTCCATGCCTGCAGGCAGCAGCCGAGAAAGTATATCGAACAGGCGGGTGGTGTAATTCACCCTGTCGTTTGTAGTCCAGTCGGGGGCATGAACCTGCTCTTTCACACGAGTGTTGTGAAAGCCGCCGTAGGGAAACCCATTCATGGTGAAGACATAACAGTTAGAAGTGGACAACCAGTCTTTAAATTCAACCAAAGCGCCCTCTTTAGCAAGGTCTATCGATGCCTCATTAGATAAGCGCAGCCCTATCCCAAAAGGCTGGTCTGGGCTGCATTTCACTTTCACCGAAGGAATGAACTTCCTGAGTGCAGCGAAATGATCTGCCCAGCTTTCGCCGGCGTGTATATTGGAGCAGTAGGTTAAATAGCCAAAATCTGTTTTCATAGTCAGAGCCTGATGGTTTGTTCGTGAGCGTACCTTTCCAGCCACTCACTGGACTCACGAATAAGTTTCTCATTCATTTCATGCACTTCTTCCCCTGTCCCAATAGCTATCAATAGCATAATGGTAAGTTTACCCCCCAGGTGCTCCCGGAACTCGCTAAGCCCATCAAGTAGTGGACTATTGCCCTCTTCAAACTTCAGCAATGGATGTTGCAGAGGAAAGCCAAGGTTTTGAAGCACCACAAGAATTCTCCTGGCATCGTCCTCCGATAGTCGCTTGGTAAGCATTGAGTAGACTGTGTCGAGGGCGATACCAATCGCCACAGCCTCACCATGCCTGATGGAAAAGTCGGCCAGCGCTTCCAGTTTGTGTGCACTCCAGTGGCCAAAGTCGAGCGGCCTGGAAGAACCCGTCTCAAAAGGATCCTTGCCTGCAATATGGTCAAGGTGGAGTGCAGCACACCGTTTCACCAAATATTTCATGGCCCCCATATCACGGGCTGCCAGCATGGTGGCGTTGTGCTCAATCCAGTCAAAGAAGGAAGCATCCTTGATCAGCGCCACCTTTACGGCTTCAGACATCCCCGACCGCCAGTCGAGGTCAGATAAAGTAGTCAGAAAATGATAGTCGTTGAATACTGCAACAGGCGGAGCAAATGTGCCGAGGAAATTCTTTTTCCGATAGAAATTGACGCCATTTTTCACACCCACCCCAGAATCGTTTTGAGAAAGGACAGTCGTTGGAATGCGAATATGACGAACGCCTCTGTGTGAAATAGCGGCTGCATAACCCACCATATCGAGAACAGCACCGCCGCCAATAGCCACCAGATAAGAATGACGGTCTATGCCGTGAGCGTTCACCGCATCAATAACCTGATACAGGAGGCTTTCATCGTTTTTAGCTTCTTCACCACCCGGCACGACTAGTGTCTCAAGAATGAGGTGGATATTATCGACAGTCTCAAAATAGTCTTGAATACCTTGCTTTAGACCGGGATGCGCTTCGTCCACTCCCTGATCCAAAACAAACAGTACCTTCTGGATGGTACCTTCTTCCATTCTTTCTTTCAGAAAACTTGAAAGTGTATCGTTCGACCTATCGAAAAGGTTTGTGGTGAAATACACTTTGTAGTCAAACTTCACACTGAAGGACTGTTGTAAAAACTCCATAACTATGCTAATTGCCTGACGTCAGGCTGAAAATTTAAAACAAACAAATTCACGTTACAGCAAAGGCTTTCGCCAGCAATAACGACAAGGGCAACAAAAGTACAATACCCAGGGCAAAATACGTAACGCCAAAAGCTGATGCCCACGCAGCATTCATCAATATCAACGCAATGACTCCAGCTTTCACTGCCTTTCCTATATTTTTCCCAATAGGATCGGCTATCGCTTTGAATAACGGCAAAGCAATCATTCCACCAAATGCGAGAACAAAGGGCAATGTGAGATAAAACGTATTGTTTTCTATAGAGAACCATAAAACAGCGCTAATTACCACAGCGTAAAGCACCAGCGCATTGTACAGGGTCAATTTGCTTCCTCCATGCACTTCGCCCCGGCTGACCATGGTAATAGCGGCGATGTAAATCACTGGCACAATACCGAGCCACCAATACGTATCCAGCACACCGGGAACGATGCTTATACCAAGCGTCAGGTTCAACCCCCTACAGAGTCCCATGTTGATTGGCCCAAAAATGAGCTGATGCTTGCCCCACTTGTCGTAGACAACCGAGGAGAAGGCAATAGCCGCAGCAATCACTCCAGACGGCATCCAATTCACTTTGCCAGCGGCTAAAATACCGATACCCAAAAGCACCATCCCAAGCATTGCTGCCATAAACCTGGAAACCACACCACTGGGAATTGGCCGTTCTGGCCGCTCCACGGCGTCAAGTTCGGCATCAAACACGTCGTTGAACACAACGCCGCCACCATATAAGCCCATGGTGGCCAGGCTCAGCCAAATAATGGGCGTTGCACCGTAGGTGAAGCCAGCCAGGTAGCCCGAAATAGCCACACCAGCCAAAATGTCGGCTACCGCAGTGACAATATTGGCCGGCCTGGTAAGGCGCAGAAGTCCGATAATTTGCTTCAAATTATTTAATGATCAGGGAGTTCTTGTCCATACGTGGCTGCTGGCCGCCACGCAAAACCGTATTACCTTCGAATTTTTGGCTTTGGTCGATGTCTTTCACTGAGGCAAAGTCAGCCTCGTCGATTTGCCCACTCTGGCCAAACGCCGTGATGGCATTTTGGTAGGTAACCAAACGAATAACTTCATCGCTGATACCATGCTGTTTCATCAAAGCAGCTGTTTTTGGCACTGCCAACGGATCACTGATGCCCCAGTCGGCAGCGGAGTTGATCATTATTCTGTCGGGGCCGTACTGTTTCACCACTTCGACCATCCGCTCGTTACCCATTTTGGTGAACGGATAAATGGTGAAAGCTGCCCAAAAGCCACGATCCAATACTTCGTTTACCGTCTCTTCATTGTTGTGGTCAACAATCACCATCTTGGGGTCAAGGCCTTGCTCCAGGGCGATGTCCATACTGCGTTGGGTGCCTCGTTTTTTGTCCCGGTGAGGTGTATGAATTTGCACAGGCAGCCCTGCTTCTTTAGCCAGGTCAAGCTGTGCCCGATAGTATTTCTCTTCTGCCGGTGTCTGGTCGTCGAAACCTATTTCACCGACACCCACTACGCCTTCTTTGTAAATAAACAGTGGCAGGATTTCCATCACCTGCTCAGCCAAAGCCTCATTGTTGGCTTCCCGGCTGTTCAGCCCTATCGTGCAGTAGTGCTTGATGCCAAACTGCGAAGACCTGAACCGCTCCCACCCGATCAGGCTGGCATAGTAGTCACGGAAGGTGGCAATGCCCGTTCTGGGTTGCCCGAGCCAGAAGGCAGGCTCAATGAGGGCCACCACACCGGCGTCCGCCATGGCCTGGTAGTCGTCCGTCGTGCGGGATGTCATGTGCACATGTGGGTCGAAAAACTGCATGCCCTTTACACTATCGAGATAAACAGGGTTGGCGTCCCTTTTTTGTAAATCCGCCTCAGTAAAATTATCACTACAACACATAATCGTTCTGTTTTTATTCTGAGCTAAACCAGCTCTGTTTTCTTTGCTATACTTTCCCAGGAAATGTCACCCGATTTAACCAACGCATTCAGCTGCTTGTTCCTATCCAGGAGTTCAGCGGCAGCAGGAAATTGGCTCACACTACAGGCAAGAGCCGCAGCTTCTCTTTCGGTGCTATCGACAGACAGCACCAGGCGCTCCATGTCTCCAATTGTTTTTTCATTGATAAAAGGCCCGACACATCTCCACAACATAGGAGGTACAATCCTGTGTGCCGCCCATCTTTCATGCGCAAAATCGGAGAGCGTGTTGGCCAGCTCCAAATTTGCCCTGTCGTCTAACCCAATAATCAAATGCAACGGTTTTTCTGTAAATATTGCCTTCAGCACCAGTTGATTCCAGGCAGCTTCATCGAGTTGCTCAGAGGGGTATGGGTTATTACACATAATTGCCTCCAGCACATCACCGATATTGCTTCGTATCCCTTCGGCACACTGGGCTTTCCACGCTTCGGGGTAAGCTACTACAGGCAGCGCAGAATACAACGCCACCAGCTCATTCATTTCCGCCGCCAGAAACAAGTTTTGAATCCTGACTGTGTAATTGGTCTTGCTTGAAGCCGGCACCTGAATCAGTACCCACACCCGACACAAGCGGTCAATTGACCAATTGGTTATTTGAAAACCAGGTCTGATTTGTTGGATGTTAGTCACAGCACCTTCGCTAAGGCTCAAATGATTCTTGCCAATCTTTCTGGGAATAGCAGCGAAAGCCACATTTAATGCTGATCCGGTTTCAGAAGAAGAGATATCAGCCGCTTTTTCTTGAAGCCATCGCCAGGCATCGTCAGACACGGAGGACTCGATAATGGCTGACAAAGCGGCACTAAGCACCCTGGCATCGTATGAAAACATCTAAAATAGGGTTTGTTTAATTAAAATCGCTATAACCGACAAATATCAAAGGTTTTGACAAGTATAAAAATACCGTCCGACACATTGCGTGACATTACTCACATCACAACATATTTTTCGCTGCCCATTGTTCTGCTGTAATAAAAAAGTTTGATCAAATTGTGGACACAAAACATCCAACTCAAAATGATGAACTTGATGAAAACCATTCTATGCGCTTTCACTTTGCTTGCCCTCGTTCATTTATCCTGTGCACAGAAGGCTGACTCGATAATAAAAGAGATACCTGCGCCGAAATCATTTATCACACAACACCAGGGCACCTTCAATGGAAAGGCCCTGCGGTACAAAGCCGTCGGGAAGGAAACACACCTGAAAAATGATCAAAACGAAGCTATCGGAGCGCTGTGGGCGGTCTCCTATTTGCAGGAAGGAGTCACTGACTATAGCAAGCGGCCCGTCACTTTCATTTTCAACGGTGGCCCCGGCTCAGCTTCCGTTTGGCTACACATGGGCTTTCTGGGGCCTCGAATTGTAAAAATCGCCAGCAATGCAGATACCGACGACGGCGGTGCTCCCTACCCTATTGTCAACAATCAACAATGCCTGCTCGACGTTACGGACCTGGTTTTTGTAGACCCCATAGGCACGGGATTCAGCGTTCCTGTTGGCAAAGGAACGGGCAAAGATTTCTGGGGCCTAAACGAAGACGCCAACTCGGTTGCGCAATTTATCAGACTTTGGATTACCGAAAACAAACGGTGGAACTCCCCCAAATACATGTTTGGCGAAAGCTTTGGAACAACACGGGCAGCTGCGGTGACCAATGCGCTGGAAGGAAGTGGACAAAGTGTATCAATGAACGGCCTTGTCCTGATTTCTCAGGCAGTCGACTATCAGGGCTCTACATCTATTCACGACAACATAATTTCCTACCTTACCTACCTGCCAAGTATGGCTGCCACTGCGTGGTACCACAAGAAAGCCGGACAAGGCAAAACTTTGGAGGCTTTTGTGCAGGAGTGTCGGGTATTCACGACGGATGAATATGCGCCGGCATTGCTCAAAGGGAGCATGCTTACTGCAGATGCACAAAATCAAATCGCTGAAAAACTTTCCTATTTTACCGGGCTATCAAAAGACTACGTCTTAAAATCAGACCTGCGAGTACTTGTTCCACGGTTCCAGAAAAAACTGATGGAGCAGGAAGGACTCGCCATCGGCAGACTCGACGGAAGGTTCAAAGGCGATGAGGCAGACGACGTGGCGGAATCTCCAACGCTAGGCGATGCTTCCGACTACCAAATGGATGCAGCTTATACGGCAGCGCTCAATCACTATTTTGCCTCAGAGCTAAATATTGAAATGGACAGGCCCTATGTCACCTCCAGCGAAGAAGTTGGAGCTAACTGGCGCTGGAGAGATGCGCCGGAAGGTGAATACTGGGAACCGATTTATGTGAATCTAGCCAGAAAGCTTGCTGAGAGCATGCGACGTAACAAGGATCTTAAGGTATTGGTGGCTTGCGGCTATTATGATCTGATCACACCCTTTTTTGATGCAGAATACACCTTTGCACGCAATGGAATTCCTAAAGAGATGGTTCAGTTGACCTACTACGAAGGCGGCCACATGATGTACAACCACCAGCCTGATTTTGATTTGTTAGTGAAAGACATCAGAGTATTTATGCAAAAATAGCAAAACAAGCTGCCCTATTTTGTCATTCGGATAGTAAATGCACGTTCAAAGCAGCTGGGCCTGGTTTTATTTAAAATATTATATTTAATATTCGTTTAATGCAACTTATAGCTTTTGCGATCGTTAATTCTATAGTTGTACCAATAAATTTCAACATGAGAAAACTAGCATTTCTATTATCATTTTCAATTCTTTTTGTGTCATGTAACAAAGATGAAGAAGTAGACCCGGGTACTGCTCCGGCAATGCCTCCCAGTACGAGCATGGCTCCCAATTTTGATGATTTTAGTGGCAGTGAGGGCGATGGAGGTGGAAGGCAAATGGTTGTCAGGAATTGGGTATATGCTGCTACAAGTGTTGGAGTGTATTCTGGCATCCTTTCCGGAGCGCTGGTTGTTCCTGTTACTGCGTTTAAACTAGCGGTGAATCAAGAGGCTACATTTGATACAGGAACTAAATTATGGGTTTGGACTTATGATATATCTGTTCCTAACAGTGGCTCTTACTCAGTAAAACTTACTGCTGACGTGGATGGCAGTGATGTTACCTGGACAGGCTATATTTCGAAAGCAGGTGGTTTTACCGACTTCGTCTGGTTTACGGGGGAGTCCAATTTCATGGCCAATGCCGGCACCTGGACACTCTATGAAGGGCCTGACAAGCCAAATCCATGGCTGTCATCTGAGTGGTCCAAATCGGAAGTTGACGGAGTTGCAGACGTGACCTTCACAGTTGAAAAGCCGGGCGACAGTTTCGGAAGTTCGATTAGCTATATGGTTGATGCCGGCGCCGAACTGAACAGAAACGTCACCATCATTGACACCAATACCGAAAATTCAATAGAGGTGCTCTGGAGCGCCGAGAACAGCAATGGGAAAATCAAAAGTCAGGTCTTTTTTGAGGATAACTTGTACCACTGCTGGGATATAACATTGAACGACGTAGCCTGCGAGTAAATCCTAACAGGCAGCGATACCAGGGCCTTTGATTCCTTTGAATCAAAGGCCTTACTTTTTGCTGCGGGAGTAACTTATGTCACTCATCTCTACTTTCGGCTAACTTACCTTTGCAGAAAAAAAGAAGATATGAAGCTATTCTCCGTAAAAACCATCCTGCTACTCTGCCTCACTCTGGGTCTGGCTCCCTTCTTCCCTGAGCCGCACATTTGGGGTAAAATCAAGTGGATTGCAGGTGGCGCTGTCGGCATGCAGCCTATGGACTGGTTCGATACAATTTTTCACGGATTCCCCTGGCTATTGCTGATCGGCTTTGGCATTGGTACCCTCATCAAAAAAAGGCAAGGGCACCTCAATAAATAATTTTACTGGTATCAGCCTCAATCAGCGGCATTTCGTAGCCACCAAGGTCTATCGAAGCATTTTCAAACATTTCCCGTAAAGCTGCAGTATCTGTCGGCTGCACCTCTGTTTGAAAGAGGAACAATTGCTGAAGACCGGCGCTACCTTGTAAAGTCTTGATGCCGTCTGCTGTCACTGGATTATTAACAAGGTTCACGTATTCCAATCTCGACAAAGGCTGCAATTTTGACATAAGGCTATCGTTCAATCCACAGTCTCTGAGACTCAGCTTCGTCAAGTTTTGCATCTTCCCAAGGTATTCAAGGTGTTCTGGCTGAAGAGCTTTTCCTGTCAAGTCCAGCCACACACACTGTTTATTCATGGACGTAAGCAACTGAAAAGCCTCGGTCATGTACTGCTGCGGTACATGTAAGAAGTTCACATTCAAATAGTTACTACCATCGCTCACAGGCACAATACTCACGCCCAGCGTGTCGAGTCTCGTCACCAAAGCTGCATCTACAGGCTGAACCTTGTCCTGTGGAATATAGGTGTAACTAGCTGGTTTGTTGGACGTAGCTACATTGTACGCCAGAATCAGGCTATCGCTCCACGCCAGTTCATCGACGGTTTTGTCAAAATAAGCACCTGTGGCCACCCACTCCACCAATATAGCCATCTCGGCCTTACTCAACTGGCTCTTCTCTTTAGGTGGCATATGGTCATCATTATCAATCGGTAAGAGGATGTTTTCTATCAGGTGACTTTCGTCTGGTGAAGAAGCCACTATCACTTCTCCGTGCTTCCCTCCTTTCAGTATTTCTTCAGGTGAATCGAGCCTCAACTTTCCCTTCTGGGCACCGGGGCCGTGACAACTCTTGCATTTTCTGTCCACAATATTGGCAATGGCCTCGTAGCCCAGCATCTCTTTTGTCAGAACAATAGGGGGAACAGCTGCTCCCTCTTTTGCAAACCACTCCGAGAGCGGTGGCGGCGTCAGAAAGCCGTCTCCATGCGTAATGCTGCCTCCCAAGTGCCCGGTAATAACCAAAAGCATTCCTGAAACAACCAGCGCCATTTTAAAAGCTTTCTCATTTCTCGAGTGTACGAAAAATGCCACCCAGCTAATAACAACAAGGCCTATGCCCATCCACTGATGCCAGGCGATCAGTTCGTTTGCGTAACCACCCGATTGTGAAAGTATCCAGCCTGTGAAAGCTGACAGCGTGGCTGAAACCGCCGCAAGAAAAAGCACAATGTGGTTAGCTCCCTTGAGGTAACTGTAGTTTTCCTTTAAGCTCATGAAGCCAAAAAGGATGGCAATCATCAGCATACCAATAGGCAGGTGCACCAGCAGCGGGTGGAATTTTCCAATAAACGAAACAATACCGTAGTCCATAGAAGCCGAGCAGCTGGGTTATGAAGTGTATCGGTTTCTGATCAACTCTAGCATATAGCGATTGATGTCCCACTGGTTGGCAACGGGTTGTCTGGTGTAGGGAATGGTAGGCATATAGTCAGCCGGGCCAAATTCAGTCAGGAAGGTCATCGTGTCGGCACCGGCCTTTTTCCGAAGCTCGATCACCTTGTCCCACCACGCCAGGTGCTGTTCAAGGGCCTCTTTCCATTCGGGCGCCCTTGGGTCGTTCACCTGAGGACTTTCCGGATGCCCGACACGAAGGTGAATGTGCCTGGTGCATTGCAAAGCCATGTCTACCGTTTCCTTTTGATCTTGCAGCAAAGTCTCATGTACATTACACCAATGTGAAATGTCCAGCGTCAATGTCAGATCCGGGTTTTTCTCGATGAAGTTTCTGGTAACCGGAGCCGAGTACATGATGCGGGAGCGGTGCGTTTCGTGGTGAATGCCTACGCCCGACTCCTTGCTGACCTTATTGGTCAAGTCAAGGAATTGTTTGTTTTGCTCGTAGGAAAAGAAGTCTTTGCCGGAGTGACAGTTGATGTACAAAGGCTTCATCTTTGCAGCGGCCCGAAGATTCGTTTCGAAGAGTTCAAAATGAGGCTGAAAGTCAGGCTGGTATGCACCCACAAGAATGCCGTACGCTAATCCATTGGCTTTGGTCGCATTCACCAATCTTTCTCTATCTCCGGCATCGGTTGGATACCATACCTCCAGCCCGTCATAGCCATAGCTTTTGATTTTTTTGCAAAAGTCCTCTATGGTATCTCCATCTCCCCAGTTGGTAGCCAGTATTTTAATCTTCATATCAGGTGTGTTGGTTTGTTTTCGGTTGGAGGCCAGTAGTGGTGAGGCCGCCAGCCCCACTCCTATGCCTGCCCCTAATGTGGTTCCAATAAAATCTCTTCTTTTCATCTAAATTGATCAACTCAAAATCTCCGTCAGCACCCTTCCATGCACATCAGTCAGCCTGAACGGGCGTCCCTGGAATTGGTAGGTGAGCTTCTCATGGTCAAAGCCCAACTGGTGAAGAATGGTAGCCTGAATATCGTATGTAAGCGCTTTGTCTTTCACGGCTGCATAGCCTATCTCATCGGTTTCCCCAAAGCTGAAGCCTTTCTTGATGCCACCTCCGGCCATCCAGATGGTGAATGCTTCCACATGGTGGTCACGGCCCAGGTAAGGATTAGCCTTGCCCTCCCTGTTTTCCAGCATCGGCGTTCGGCCAAACTCTCCCCCCCACACCACCAGTGTTTCATCCAGCAGACCCCGTTGTTTCAAATCAAGGATCAGTGCTGTTGTGGCTCTGTCCACCTGCCTGCATTTGCCCTGCAGGCCAGCCCCAACAGATGCGTCCGGGCCTGTGCCATGAGTGTCCCAGCCCCAGTCGTAGAGCTGCACAAAACGCACCCCATTTTCCACCAGCTTGCGAGCCAGCAGCACATTGTTGGCAAAGCTGGCCTTGCCAGGAGTCACTCCGTACATGTCTTTGATATACTGGGGCTCTGAATCGATATTCATCACTTCCGGCGCCGACATTTGCATGCGGAAAGCCAGCTCATACTGAGAAATGCGAGTCAACGTTTCCGGATCGTTGAACTCCTCATGTGTTTCCTGATTCACTTTATTGATGGCATCAATTGATGCTTTGCGCAAATCACGGGTTACATTGTCCGGATTATTGATGAACAATACCGGGTCGCCGACTGAGCGGCACTGAATCCCCTGATAAACGCTTGGCAAAAAGCCACTTCCCCACACGCTTTTCCCTGCATCGGGTGTGCTGCCACCGGAGGTGAGCACCACAAAGCCAGGCAGGTTCTGGTTCTCCGTTCCCAGGCCATAAGTCACCCAGGAGCCCATGCTTGGTCGTCCAAGCCTGGCTCCGCCTGTGTGCATCAGCAGCTGAGCCGGAGCATGATTGAACTGGTCCGTTTCCAGGGCCTTCACAAAAGTGATATCGTCGGCAATGCTGTGCAGGTGTGGCAGAAAATCAGAAATCCAGGCGCCACTTTGGCCTCGTTGCTTGAAATTGGCCTGAGGCCCCAGCATTTTGGGCACCCCCCGAATAAAGGCAAAACGTTTCCCATCGAGGAATGACGCAGGGCAGTCTTGACCATTGAGCTTTTGTAGCTCGGGTTTGTAATCAAAAAGCTCCAGTTGTGACGGAGCGCCAGCCATGTGCAAATAAATCACTGACTTGACCCGTCCGGGAAAGTGAGGCGCTTTTGGCGCCATCGGGTTGCCTGAAGCAAATGAGTTCAAATTGGAACCTGTGTCGCAGCCCCACAAAACAGACGATAAAGCCATGGCTCCCATGCCCATCCCGCAGTCTTTGAGGAAGTGCCGCCTGGTTTTGAGCCTGGCCTGCTCTATGTTCGCTTCATGAATCAGTTTCTCGTAGTTGGTCATGGCTAATTCCTCGTTACAAATTCATCCAAATTTAGAATGGCTGCGGCCACCAATTGCATCGCCTGGGTTTCAGCATCTTCCTCCCCTTCATAGCTTCTGAGTGCTTGGTTGTACAGGTTTTCTAATGTCTGCCGCTTACCTGGCGTGATAGGCTTTTTCATCGCCGCCCGGTATCCATAGTCGATATGATCCTCCGGCGACTCTCCCGATTGCTTCATCTTGAGCGCTAAGTGATGGGCAGCTTCCACATACACAGAGTCGTTGAGCAGCACCAGGGCTTGAAGTGGTGTATTAGTCCGTATCCTGCGGGCCACACACACTTCTCTGGCAGTGGCGTCAAAAGTGAGCATGGCCGGGTAAGCACTGGTGCGCTTCCAGTAAGTATACACACCACGCCGGTATTGGTCCTCTCCTTCGCTCTGCTTCCAGTCGGCGTTGGAGTAGGCAGAATTCCAAATTCCCTTAGGTTGATAAGGCATCACACTCGGGCCATACATTTTACTACTCAACAGGCCGCTAACTGCCAATGCCTGGTCACGCAGCTGTTCTGCCGAGAGCCTGGTACGTGGTGCCCTTGCGTAGTATTGGTTGAATTGGTCTTTTTCAAGCACGTCGTCGGTTGCCACTGAACTTTGCCTGTAGGTGGCCGACATCACCATGGTCTTCAGTATTTGCTTCAGGCTCCAGTCATGCTCATTCACCAGCTGCCACGACAGGTAATCCAGCAGCTCCGGATGTGTTGGCTCTATCCCCTGGCTGCCGAGATCCTCCAGCGTTTCCGCCAATCCCTGACCGTATAGTTGCTCCCAAAGTCGGTTAATGATCGTTCTTGCTGTGAGTGGGTTGGCAGGATCCGTCAGCCACATGGCCATGCCTAGTCTGTTTGCCGGTGCTCCGTCGGGCAAATCCGGGAAGACTTCAGGAACGCCGGGCTCCACCTTCTCCCCTTTTACCAGCCAGTTGCCTCTTTCGAACACATGGCTTTCTCTTGTCATCCCCGGAGGATTTTCCACCATAATGGGCGTTGTCTCTACTTTGGCGTTCACCAGCTCCCAATAAGTACTTTGGGCATCATCGGCCGCTTCACCCCCAGGAAACTGGCTGGAGAAATGAAACCAGTCAAAGAAAATACCGTTGGCCGCCGGGTTAGTAAGGCTGGGGCTTTCGTAGGAAAGATAAACATGGTGGCGTCCTTCTACACCGGCAAAAGAAAGTGTGTCGATTACCCATTTACCACCCGTATCTCTCATTTTCAGCTCTTTGAGCACACTACCGCTTTTTCGGTCGTCCAGTCTGATCGTCCAGGTGCCGTCCTTTATATTGGTTCGGTAGCGGTAAGTGAGTAAATTCCTGGCCGTCAGCTCCACGCTGGGCAGCCGTGCCACTCCATGATTTCGGAACACCAGCCACTTAGTATCGGCAAGCTCTGCATCGACGAATTCGTCGGCCGTGATAGAATTGATGGCGGGCTGCCAGGTTTTCACAAACTGGACAACTTCCTTCGTTTTGGATGGCGTCGCATTTTCTTCAAGCCAGTTCTTCAGAGAGGCTAGTTTGGTGCTGTCTTCTTCTTCAAAATGCCTCAGTAAAGGATATTCGTCATAAGTGTCTTCGTCCCTCGTATTATTGAAAAATGCGGCAAATCTATAATAGTCCTCGTGCCTGATTGGGTCATAAGGGTGACTGTGGCACTGCACACAGGCGAAAGTAGTGCCCATCAGCACCTCCCAGGTAGTATTGACACGGTCAAGCACGGCAGCTACTCTGAACTCTTCATTATCCGTGCCGCCTTCATCGTTGGTCATGGTATTTCGGTGGAAGGCTGTGGCAATGAGCTGGTCATCGGTGGGATCGGGTAAAAGGTCTCCTGCCAGCTGCTCAGTAAGAAAGTCGTCGTAAGGCTTGTCCTCATTGAACGCCTTGATCAGCCAGTCACGGTAATGCCAGATTTCCCGACCAGGATCACGCTCGTAGCCCTTAGTGTCGGCATAGCGTGCCAGGTCAAGCCACATAGCTGTCCATCTTTCTCCGTAAGCCGGATCGGCCAGTAATGCGTCCACCACCTCTTCATAGGTTATTGGGTTCTCTTCAGTCAGAAAAGCTTCTACCAACTCATCAGACGGTGGCAGGCCGGTCAAATCCAGGCTTACTCTTCGCAGCAAAATGTCTTTCGGTGCCTCCGGTGAAGGCTGCAGACCCACCTCGGAAAGCTTTTTTCTTATGAACAGGTCTATAGGTTGTTCCGAAGCGGCCACTTCACTTTCCTTCAAAGACGCAAAAGACTTGGGGGTCGGCAGTTCTGGCTTCTCTACCGGCTGATAGGCCCAATGCTCTCCCCATTCTGCTCCCTCGTCAATCCACCTTCTTAAAATGTCAATTTCTTCGTCAGAAAGCGGCTTCTTCTTGTAAGGCATTTTCACCTCAGGGTCATTGGCCAGGAGCCTTCTCATTAGCTCGCTTTCGCCGGCATGACCCGGGATAATAGCCGGCTTACCTGACTTGGTATCACCCAGGGCCTCTTCTCTGAACAGCACACTAAAGCCACCGTTCTTTTTCACACCACCATGGCAGGTAATACAATGCTGGTTAAGAATGGGCTTGACTTCCGTGCTGAAGTCGACTTTTTTGCGGGGGTACATTTGCCAGACGGCTAGTCCTATTGCAAGGGCCAGGACAGGCAAAATAAGGAACCGGTAGTTAAGCAGGTGTTTCATAAAATACGACACCCTAATTACAAAAAATTCGGAGGAAAAGCGACAGAGGATTGGATTAAAGAGGTTACTCTGTGCGGAGGCGCATAGAGTAACCTCTTTAATTTAACTCACGTCAAAAGCCGACACATAAACCGGTCCCTTCATCGTAGCCAGGTCTACCCCATTCGATTTTACGACTACATCCACCCGTTTCGGCTTGCGAAGCTTGCTCACCAACCCAAGTCCCAATGATTGCATCACAGGATAAAGCCTGGAAGTCGGGTCGATACAAATGACAGCCGAGTAGACTCCATTTGCTGCAAGCGCATGTGTCAGTAGTGTAGCCAGTTTCTTTTCGTGGCCCGGCCTATAGTACACCCCTTCGATAGTGACAAAACGATAGTTGGGGTGAAAGATCTTGCTCAGCAGTCGCACTTTTGGAAAAACATTTATCATCACTTTACCAGCCTTTCCCGGCATGTCATGCACCCGCCAATTCTCCGGATTTGCCTGAATGCCTGCCACTATTTCTCCCTGCTCTCTGACCACAAAGTAGTTCTCTTTGTAGAAAAGGTTCTCGTCCGTTACAAGCACATGGTCACTGTAAAACCTCAGCAGCATGGGCTTAAAGTCGCCCCATTCATCCGGCGACAGCTTTTTAATGTTTTTACTCAACCGTGGATTGAACCGGCTAAAGACCAGCGACACAAAGGAACCGACCTTTTCAAAACCGAAGCTCTTCACAAATGCCTCTGATCTAACATTTCCGCCATCGATGTACGCATAAAAAAAATGGGGAGCCTTTGCCTCAAAATCCGCACCGCTAAGCAACGAGCGAATCTCCCGACGCAACACCCCGTCTTCCTGTGGTCGTTCTATGTACTTGTCGCCCAGTTTTCTCAACGAAGGGTGAAAGGTAAAGTACCTCACATAATACGATTCGCCCACCACGCCTCTGTTGCTTGCTTCCCGTTTACAAAAGCAACAGGTGGCTATCACTTTGCTTCTGCGCACCAGGCTGACAAAAAATGGCTGAGTAATGATCGTATACTTCTCTGCAGCCTGCAAGTGCTGATACATCATGCTCTTTCCCGGCGTGCCAATGACATTATTATCCAGCAGCTCTTTCACCCCCTGAGCAGGCACCCTGTCAATGTTCAACAACTTCAAGTCTGGCATAAGCTGCCAAAATTAGATGTTCTATTCCTTCTATGAAACCTTTCGTGTGATAGTCCGTATTTTGATTTTAAAATACCGATCGGTATATTTGTATCTTATGAGAAACCCTGAGGTAACCAAACAGTTGATTGTGGAGAAAGCCATCTCCCTGTTCAATACGCAGGGTTACCGGGCTACATCATTGTCGGACATTACCAAAGCCGCCGGTATTACCAAAGGGGCCATTTACGGGAACTTCAAAAACAAGGATGAGGTAGCGGAAGCTTCTTTCGAATATGCCATCGAAGTGGTGATGCAGGAAATGAAAGAAAGGATCAGCGCTGCAGCAACAGCTCCACTAAAGCTGAAAGCTATTGTGAATTATCACGAAGAGTACATAAAATCACCACCTTTTTCAGGAGGATGCCCGATCATTAATACCAGCGTAGAAGCAGACGACAATTACCCGCAGCTGAGGTCGAAAGCTATCCGATCCGTCGGTATCATGAAAACCTCCATTACCAAAATATTAGCCCGTGGTATCAGGGAAGGACAAATTGATGCCAGTGTCAATGCCGAGGCTATTGGTATGATGATTTATACTTCAATCCAGGGGGCGATTGTGCTTTCCAAGGTCGAAGGTGATGGGCAGTCATACGGTGTCGTTAAGAAATACCTTCATTCACTCATTGATTCAATAACAGTTTAAATTTTTTTGCTCTATTAAATACCAATCGGTATATAGCTATGAAAAAAGTACTTATCCAAACATCAGGCGAAGAAAAGAAAATTGAAAAGCCTGCCAAAAAGACCAATGCACAAATGGAATGGCTAATCAAGGGTTTGCTTACACTACAGCATGTGTCTCCTAAATTAACCTCTTCCATTATCTGGAACCAGTTCACCAAGACCCCGAGAGTGAGGTTCAACGACAAGCAGAATGCCCTGATTGAAAAGGCCGAAATCAGCGTCATCAAGTACAGGGGAAATGACCTTAAGGCCTACCGGTGGTTGCCCGCAGACGCCAGCAACGGTAAAACCATCTTGCTGTCTCATGGCTGGGGTTCCAAAATCGCTGACTTCCGGCGGATGATTGAAACACTTGTAGCGGAGGGCTATTCGGTCGAAGGCGTTGATATGAAGGGGCATGGCTTGTCAGCGGGCACTCATACCGCACTCCCAGAAATCCGGGACGTGCTAAAAACCCACTATTCACGAAATGGCCCTTACCATGCCGTCGTCGGTTATTCCATCGGCGGATTGGCGGCCGGGCTGACGGTGAATGAAATGAGCACCGCCTTCCATCCCAATCATTTAATTATTATTGCTACGCCACCGTACACCCGGTATTTCTTCCAGGAAATCATTGACCAGGTTGGCTGCAAAGAGCGGGTGTTCACCGAAATGTGTGAATTGGTAGAAAAACACTACCATGAGTCAATCGACTATTTTGATCTCAGAAATAAGGCCGACAATCTGCAGCACCTCGACCTGCACATGATTTACGACGAGCACGACAAAACAGTACCTTTCACCAAGGGCCTCGAACTCAACGAAATGCTGCCGATGTCTTCCTTCGTGCATGTAACCGGCACCAGCCATAACCAGATTATTGCTGATGAGAAGGTGATCGGGTATATTCTGGATGCGGTGGCGGTAAAAGCTGAAGTCTGATGAGAAAATGAGCTTACTCGGCTCCCATAATAACTACCACATATTCACACGTAGCCTAAAAACAAGCGCCATTAAAGAGTCTAAACCAAATGCCATTCTACGTTTCTCCAATAAATTAATTCGTTAACTTTACACTATATCTTGAAAAATCCTGCCATGAAAGGAGTAACCTTCATTAGTGACGAAAATAATAAAAAGCGTTTCGTCCAAATAGATCTTGAACAACTTGAAGAACATCAGGGTGAAATTGAAGAATTGCTGGACGTAGTCATTTCAGAAAGCAGAAAGAATGATGATGAGATTAGCTGGGAAGAGCTGAAAAAACAGCTAAAAGCAGAAGGCAAACTCTAGTGTACCAAATCAATTTCAAACGGAAGGCGGGAAAGGAACTCCTAAAGCTACCAAGTCAAGCAGTAAATGAAATATCTTCTTCAATCGACGCTCTAGCAGAAAACCCCAGACCGGACGGCAGCAAAAAATTAAAGGGGAGTAATGAAAGCCTGTGGCGAATTCGTGTTGGTGACTACAGAGTAATTTATGCGATTGAAGACAAGATCAAAATTATCAGTGTGAGGAGAATTGCGCATCGAAAGGATATCTACAGGTAAGCTTCCTTTTCATTACTGGGTTCTTGCCTTCCTAACCCATCAACCACGCAAAAATCGCCGGCCCCCAGTACATCCTGGTGAAATAATAAGTGCCGAGCCCTAAAAAGCCCGTGGTAAGCAGCAGAATGGAAGCAACACCATAGTTGTACAGGGCCGTTCTGTTGGCTTTTTGGGAACGAACAAAAAGCTCCACCACCAGCAGGTTTGGCAAGTAGAAGAAGAAAGCCATCACCCGGTCGAATAAACCAGTGAAATGCTCGGTATGCCCAAGGCGATCGGTAAAGGAGAACCAAAAGCCGTAGTCCATCCTGTAAAGCCAGGAGCCAATGGCCAGGGCGTAGAGCCGCAAAGCCCATACCCGGTGAAGGTCGATGCGGCGGGCGGCTGCGTGCCTATAGGTTTGAATGCCTGCAATGAACATCAATACACCGTAAAGCCCAAAGCCTATGTCCATCACCGTGCCGCCAATGGTGCTCCTTACGAAGATGAAAGTCAGCCCGCCAACAGCAGCAAGCAAACAGGCGACAACATACACACGGCCAACCCAACGATGAAACACCGGGTAACTATTTCTGACAGCATCAATCAGTTGAATGCTTCCGAGAATGAGAATGATTCCCCCTGCGGCAAAGTGCAGGCCAATACCGGAAGTGGCTGCGGTGTCACCTTCCCGGTAAAGATTGGGGAGCAGGTCGTTCCATTTGTCCAGGTTACCTCCGGCCAGCGGAGCAGCATAGAAGGCCAGGATATAAAGACCAAAAAGGCCTGCGCTCACCCACACCATTGTGACGAGCAGGGTCTTTGTCCATTGGAGTATTTTATCGCTGATGACTGATTGGGGAGATGACTGTGTGCTGGAAACTGATTCGGAAAATGACATTAGCTGATCAAAAAGTTGATGTATTAAAAAGTTGGCTACAATTTAAAACAGTTTGTGTTTTTTAATGGGCGACTGCCGTTTTTTCTTGTCACTAATACGGTGCTCACCCGGAAACGAAGAACTCAGAGAAGGAGCCTGGGATAGCGCAGACCATTGTGACAGGATAAGTAAACCACGGTCTTTCACTGACCTGGCGAGGTTTTCAGGTGTTTGTCGGTAGTGGAGTATTACTGCGGCTACTTTAAGAGAGCATAACTAATCATCAAGTACATCCATCTCACCCCGGCTCAACCTGCGGGCTTTGTAGATGCGATCGATTAGAAACAATAAAAGCAAAACGAAGGGAACCTGCAGCACAACCGGCGGGATGGTCACCTCCCACTCTCCCCAGGAAAATACCACATTAGAAATTGAAAACATAGCGACCAGGCCAAGTACGAATCCGGCACCAAAAAAAACATACATCTTTCTCACGTATTGCCCGGCAATTGAGCTTCGTAACTCTTCTTTGAGAATCTGATCCATGACCATTTCTTCAAAGTTGTCGTCAAGCACAGGCAAGTCTTTTTTGGCCAGCAACTGTTTGAATTTGTCGTTATCTGTTGTCATAGCAGCTCTCTTGTTTCGGATTTTAACAGCTTATTCAAATGAACATAGAAGGCTTTTTTCCCTCTAAGTAGCAGCATTTTCACTTTAGATTCCGACCATCCCGTCATTGTTCTGATTTCATTGATGCTGTTCTCCTGTAAATAGAACAACTCCAATGCCAGGGCATACTCTGTCGGCAATTTTTCCAGCGCCATAGAAATGCACCTGCTCTGGTCATTTTGCACAACCAACTGCAAGGTGTTTTCGACCTGAACCATCTCGGCATCCGACAGGTCATCAATAGTTACCGTGTCCTGGCTCTTTGAAGGCTTTGTCTTTCGCAACGACTCGTTGATGACAATGCGGCCCAACCATGTTTTAAACTGTGCCTCCCTTCGGAAGGTGTTCAATTTCTGAAAGGCTTTGATAAATGATTCTTGTACTGCTTCTTCCGCCATGTATTGGCTTTTCAGAATGGTATATGCCATCGAAAAAGCGTATGTCTTGTAAGTGGTGACAAAATACTTGAATGCTGCTGTATCACCGTTGAGCACCTTCTGAAGATAGAATTCGTCCATCTATTGCCTTTTCTTCCTTTCAATGTTATTACCGGCAATTAACCCGATGGCCCCAAACAGAAACATTAGCGGTAAAGACAGGAATGGAAGAATATCGCTGTGAAAATTTGCCTGTGTTTGCTTAAGGTAAAGAAAAATAGCAAGGCCCAGTGCAAATCCCAACGAGCATCCCAATATAGTGTAGCCAAGTATGAACCAGGGAAAATGCACTTCCCTCTTTTTATACACTTCGGATATGTCGGTGCCTTTTTCTATCAGAAGCATCTTTTCGCTGTTTCTGAACTTGAGGTAGTAGTAGTAAGCAAAGAACACAGTGGCAAAGAAGCCAAGCCAAATCACTGCCTCAAATAATTTTCTGATTAAATCCATTTTTTTGTGTGTTAAGTTAAGATTCTGTTCAATTACCTGTTAGATACATCGCAGAGGAGAAAAGTCACAAACTGCTTATTACAGCACCAGTGGTTAGGGGCTTGTTTAAGTTCTTGATGGGTTACTTTTCCCCTTTTCAGGAAAGCATTAGATTAAGCCAAGTTTACCAACCTATTCAAAATACGTGATGTCTGACACAGTCAATATCATTGGATTTGTTCAATCGGTTTTTGGTGTTCTTGTTTTTTTAACAAAACGCCCGGGACACCTGAGCTTTACTTTCCTAACAATTTGGATGGCGGTGATTGCTATATTTATGGGGGCCTCCCTGCTTCCGTTTCAGGTGGTGGAGTATTTCAAACCGGGGATATTCCCACTGATGTTCCTCACAGGCCCACTGCTTTATCTCTACGTTGGTTCGCTCACCATAGAAGATTTTCGGCTCAAACCCAGCCAGCTCATTCATTTGATACCCTTCCTACTGGTAGCTATCCATCGCTCTACCATTCATGTAGTGCCAATTTCCAGCAGCCCAGATTTAGTAGAGAACCCTCAATACCTCTTCAATAAAGTATATTATACATTGTTGATTATTTCAGCCTTTACTTACTGGTTGCTGGGCTTGCAATTGATCGTTAAGCATCGAAAGAAGATGCCCCTTTACTTTTCTAATTACTCCAGCAAAAACTCGCTGAATTGGCTGATTTTTGTGTTGTCCCTATTTCTGATAGTGTTCATGGCCAGCTTTTTTAGTTTTTTTATTAACAATATATTGGGTTTAGCGCTTGTGCCATACACAACGCTGTCTTTAAACCTGACAGTTTTCACATTTATTATGGTCTACTTCGGGATCAATCAATCTGCCATTTATTCCAAGGAACGACCAAACCTGAAACCGATTCTGCAAAAAGTATCTCCCGGCGAACCAGCATCAAAAGCCGTTGGAAGTCCTCTATCTGACGAACAGATGAATGAACTCTCCTTGTTGGTGACCAATTACCTGGTTGACAAAAAACCTTACCGTAACCCAGACTACAACCTGCAGATGATGGCCGACGACCTGGCTATTTCCAGGCACAAATTGTCACACGTGATCAACACAGGCCAAAAAAAGAATTTCTATAAGTTCATCAACGAGTTTCGGGTGGAAGAAGCAAAAAAGATGCTGGCCGACCCATCCTTCGACCATTACTCTGTACTTGGAATAGCTATGGAATGTGGGTTCAATGCCAAGACGTCGTTCAACCGTATCTTCAAAGACGAAACGGGCCTCACTCCCACCGAATTCAAGCAACGCCTTGAGCCGGCAACCAATCGGCGCAGCCAGTCAATCAGTTAGCCCGCCCTCTCAAGTGATATCCTTCAGCAACTACTAGTACCAACTTATCCATTAGTACGCCTTCCACATTTTTGCTGAATAAATTTGATTGATCTCTTTCCGCAAGTGCGGCAAGACATATTCAATTTGTCATCAAACACCACTCGTAATTATGAAGTCGTCAATCAACTGTGTATTTCAGCAACCTCCGAAGAGGTTCGATGTGGGAGCTGTAGCTTCCAGCACTTCGGTCTTATTTGGGCTGGCCACATTTTTATTAGCGTCCTGTACTGAGAAAAGCAGCTTTGTTCAACCCACGCTAGGCACCCGATCAGCTCAATTGATAGAAGTGGATGGCTTTCAGTTCAAAGACCTTAATAAAAACGGCACACTCGACAAATACGAAGACTGGCGATTAACGCCTGAAGAAAGAAGCCTGGATTTGCTTGCTAAAATGTTGGTGGAAGAAAAGGCAGGCTTTATGGCGATCAACTCATTGAGTATGCTCGGGAGTCGGAAGGCTAAGATTTCCGAAGGAAAATACCAGGCAAGTGACCTGGACGAAGGGCAGGTAAAAGATGACCGACCTGCTGGTGCAGGCAATTTTATTGGCGCCATGAACGAAGTCACCAGCACAACTCAACGGGTAAAGGAATTTCATAACCGCCATTTTATCCTGCGACTTAATGAAAGTGCCGGAGTGATCGCCGAATGGAACAATAAGCTTCAGGAGCTTTGTGAGAGTGAGCCACTAGGTATTCCGGCCATCATTACCTCCAATCCCCGTAATCACATTTCCAGCAACGCATCGGTCGGTACGGCACTCAACGCCTCCGTTTTTACTGCCTGGCCTGGTGAGCTTGGCCTATCTGCTACACGTGACCTGGCCCTGATCCGTGAATTTGCCAGTGACTCACGCCAGGAATGGCTGGCAGCCGGGATTAGAAAGGGATACATGTATATGGCTGATTTGTCCACCGAGCCTCGCTGGTCGAGGGTCGATGGTACTTTCGGCGAAAACCCTGAATGGGTCGCACAGGTGATCAAAGAGATAGTGATTGGCTTTCAGGGAACAAAGTTGGATACCAATTCCATCGCACTGACCATGAAGCATTTTCCAGGCGGTGGATCAGGCAAGGGCGGCCAGGATTCTCACTTCGACTGGGGGAAAGAACAAGTATACCCTGGTGGCAGATTTTATGACAACCTCCTGCCCTTTCAGGCAGCCATTGACGCTGGCACTTCAGCTATTATGCCGTATTATTCGCTGCCCAAGGGTACCGAATTTGAAGAAGTAGGCTATTCGTACAACAAAGCGGTGATAACAGGTGTGTTAAGAGAGAAAATGGGATTTTCCGGCATCATCAATACCGACACCGGCCCAATCACACGCATGGTGTGGGGAGTGGAAGATCTTTCTATTCATGAGAGATACAAAAAAGCATTGGAAGCCGGTTCAAATATCATTTCAGGAGTTTCTGATCCTGCCGACCTGCTGGAAGTCATCAATAAGGGGATGGTAGACATGAGTTTGATCGACAACTCAGTACTTCTACTGCTAAAAGAGAAATTCACATTGGGCTTATTTGAAAACCCGTATGTAGATGTCGCCGCAGCAGAGGCAACAGTAGGCAGCGATCGCTTCAGAGAAAAAGCTGCGGTGGCGTTAAGAAAATCGATCGTGATGCTTCGCAACGAGAACAGCACACTTCCTGTTAAGGCAGGCACAAAAATATATGTAGAAACCCTACAGTCGCCAGGCCGCGGCGAAGAAGAAGGATCGACCAACTTTATGATGGAAGCAGACGGCAATCATGAAGTAGAATTTGTGACAACACTTGCGGAAGCTGACCTGGCCATACAGTGGATCATTCCTTCTAACTCAGTCTTCAACTCGGACGGAGCACCCATTTCAGTTTCACTTTCAAAGAAAGGAATTGATGTAGGCCACATTAAGGAAGTGATTGGCACTGTTCCTACCATTTTGGTAATTGACTATACGAATCCCTGGGTGATAGATGAAATCTACAATGATACCAACAAGGGGAACGTAGTCGGTGTTTTTGCCACCTTCGGCACCACACCGGAAGCTCTACTGGATGTGATCACAGGCAAGTTTAACCCAGCAGGTAAAATGCCCTTTTCAACACCAGTTTCTGACGAAGCAGTCGAGAACAACCTGGAGGACGTTCCGGGCTACCTGGAAGCAGATGGTTACGCCTTGTTTAACTATGATGAAGGTTTGAGTTATAAGAAATGATGCCTCGGCGGTGAAAGAATGGACAGGTACATTGCGAGTGCAACTGGCAACTGCAAAAACTACTTCAAAATGCCAGAAAGGGTGTTTTACACGAAAGTCGCCTCTCGTGAAATGATAAGCGCTTGCGTGGGTACCTCATAAGCGCTTGTCTCCCTATGTGATAAGCGCTTATCCCGGTACCTGTTAAGCGCTTGTCTCACCCCCTCATAAGCGCTTAACACGAGGCGGATAACAGCAATACATGAGGCGAATAAGCGCAATACTTGAAACGGACAGGGCATATATAAAATCGACAGGTTTTACATGAGAAGAAAGTACCTTGTAGAAGAGCCGTTTAATGCACTGCCTAGAAATACTATAGCTAGTGAAAAGCTACGCCTCACTATTAAATTTCGCACGTCAGACAAGTCGTATATCGTCAAACTTACCTTTGATAACTCCCATTATCTCACTAAAATTACTTTACGCTAAATATGGATTTTTGCTAAAACATATAGCGTCTTCAACCAGTTCTAAGGAGTATAAAAACCAAAAACTATGAAAAAGATACTCACCTACGCTTTCTCTTTGATGCTTGTTCCGTTCCTTGCCTTCAGCCAGTCCGACAAGATCAAAACCAATAAAGGAGACCTGACCATCACCCCCATTACCCATGGAACTGTAGCATTCCAATGGAATAACCTGACAGTGTTTGTCGACCCTTATGGCGGCGCTGACCTGTTCAAAGGCCTCCCCGCTCCTGACCTGATCCTTATTACAGACATCCACGGCGACCACCTGAACCAGGAAACACTGGACGGGCTGGATCTTTCCAAAGCGAAGATTGTGGTGCCACAAGCCGTCGCTGACCAAATCGCCGAGAAAAACAAAAGCCAATTGGTGATCATTGGCAATGGCCAAAGCACTGACCAAATAGGGCTCAATATCAAAGCCATTCCGATGTACAACCTACCCGAAAGCGCTGACTCCCGCCATACCAAAGGCAGGGGCAATGGCTACATCGTCAATTTCGGTGGCAAGAATGTTTACCTGTCCGGCGACACATCCGACATACCCGAAATGCGTAACCTGAAAGGCATCGATGTGGCCTTCGTTTGCATGAACCTCCCCTATACCATGGACGTGGATGCGGCCGCCAGTGCAGTGATCGATTTCAAGCCTGGCATCGTATATCCTTACCATTACCGTGGACAAGGCGGATTGAGTGATGTTGAGAAGTTCAAATCATTAGTAAATAAAGGAGCCAGTAAAGTTGACGTAAGACTGAGACAGTGGTATCCAGCGCAGTAATTGACATTAAGCCTTTCCAGCTTTTATAACATCACCAAGGCCTGTCCCCCGGCAGGCCTTTTTTAATGGCCATTCAACATGAGTTTGGTGCCACCAGCTAATGCTGTGGGCACCACTACCACTTCGCCAAGGTCTGTCCCCCGACAGACCTTTTCTATTATCGCCCATCACAAAGCAGAATAAACTTCATTCATTTTTCATTACTTTGACTTCGTTGAAAGACTTCGAACAAAAAAAACCTAGTTGTGGCATTGAAAAACACCTACCTATTCGCAGCAGGCCTATTACTTCTCAGCGCCTGCCAAACCAAACCCCAGACTGAAGAACAAGAGACTCCTACCAAGCCCAATATCGTCATCATTTTCACCGACGACCAGGGCTACAACGATGTGGGTGTTTTTGGCGCCAAAGGGTTTAACACGCCCAATCTGGATCAAATGGCGAAGGAAGGTGCCCAGCTGACCAACTTCTATGTCGCCCAGGCGGTGTGCTCAGCTTCCAGAGCTGCGTTGCTCACTGGTTGCTATTCCAACAGGGTCAGTATTCATAATGCCCTGGGGCCGGAATCGAAAATCGGTCTCAACCCCGACGAAACAACCCTTGCCGAAGTGCTAAAGGCAGAGGGATACGCAACGGCTATCTACGGCAAATGGCACCTAGGCGATGAGCCGGAGTTCATGCCGACACGCCAGGGCTTTGACGAGTACTTTGGCATTCCCTACTCCGGCGACATGTGGCCTAATCACCCCTGGCAAGGAACGGTATTCAATTTTCCGCCGCTCCCTTTGTATGAAAACGAAACAATAATCGATACGTTGGAAGGTCAAAGCCAGCTGACCACCCAGCTAACGGAACATGCCGTCGATTTTATCAAACGCAATAAGGACAAGCCATTCTTTTTGTACGTGCCACATCCGCAACCACACGTGCCTTTGTTTGTATCTGACAAGTTCAAAGGCAAATCGGAACGTGGGCTCTATGGCGATGTGATCATGGAAATCGACTGGTCGGTGGGGCAAATACTGGCCGCTTTGAAAGAGAACGGCCTCGACGACAATACATTAGTGATCTTCACATCCGATAATGGCCCCTGGCTGTCATACGGTGGACATGCAGGTTCGGCCTATCCGCTGAGAGAAGGCAAAGGCACCAGCTGGGAAGGCGGCATCCGTGAACCAGCCATCATGAGGTTCCCCGGCAAAATACCTGCCGGCAGCGTGATCAACACACCGATGATGACGATTGACCTGCTACCTACCATAGCGAAACTAGCGGGCGGCACTATGCCAGAAAAGACAATCGACGGGAAGGACGTTTGGCCGATACTAACTGGACAAACCAAAGACTCACCTCACGAAGCGTATTTCATTTATTACAGAGTGAACGAATTGCAGGCTGTAAGAAGTGGAAAATGGAAACTTTACCTACCCCACACTTACCGAACCCTGAACGGCCATGAAGGCACCAACGACGGCTTACCTATCGACTATGAACAAGCAGAGGTGACAAAGCCAGAACTGTACGACCTTGACGCAGATATGGAAGAAACCGCCGACGTAGCAGCGGCTAATCCAGAAGTGGTAGACAGGCTATTGAAGCTGGCCGATGGCATGAGAGCAAAACTTGGCGACAGCATAAGAGGTGTGGAAGGAACGGAGAACAGGGAGCCGGGGCGGGTCAGTAGGGAAGATCAGGAGTAAAACTCAGCAAGACCTTTAAACGTTCTTTACCGCCAACCAATGCTGGTTTCTGTCAGACCTATTTTCTATATTTAACCTATGAGTTCTATCGTAGTAAATCCTAAAAGCGAAAAAGAGCTTCGCTTCCTATCAGAGTTGCTGCAAAAGCTGGGCATCGACGCTAAAGTACTATCTGATGAAGAGGCTGAGGACTTAGGTTTATCGTTGCTTATCAGGGACGTTGATCGATCTGAGCTAGTTTTGGAAGGCGAAATAACTGACAAGCTAGGCGGTTAAATGCAGTTTCGTTTCCCGTACTTATTGACCCTAACTAAAATCTACATCAAAATACGTCTTCGCATTGTCCCGCAAATTGTACCTGCTCATCATCACCTCACCATATGCGCCGGCAGAACGGATGGCCAGCAGGTCTCCCCTTTTGCTCTGCTTCAGCTCAATGCCTCTCCGGAAGGCATCTGACGATTCGCAAATAGGACCTACCACATCGTAAGTTTCGAATGCCTGGCTTTGCGAAGTGATGTTTTCAATAAAGTGCTCCGCCTGATACAGGGCCGGGCGGATGAGTTCTGTCATGCCTGCGTCGATAATCAGGAACTTGATGGTCTCTCCCTCTTTGTTGTAAAGCACTTTGCTGATGAGGCTGCCGCATTGCCCCACAATGGCCCTGCCCAATTCGAAATGCAGCTCCTGGCCAGGCGCCAGTTTCATTTGTTTTTCAAATACCTCGAAGTAGCTCTTGAAGTCAGGCACGGGATTCGTTTTGGGCTCCACATAGTCGATGCCTAAGCCACCACCAACGTTCACATGCTGGAGCTCGATTCCCTTACTGCGGAAGTAAACGTTGAAGTCGTTGGCCCGCTGGGCAAGTTGTGTGTAGCTCTCCAAACTCGTCACCTGAGAACCAATATGAAAATGGATTCCGGTTAACTGTATGTTGGCAAGTTGAGGCAGCTTGTCAATCACCTCGTCGATCTCTTTGGGAGGCAACCCGAATTTATTCTCCTTCATGCCAGTGGTAATGTAGTGGTGCGTTTTAGCGTCCACATTCGGATTGATCCGCAATGCGATCTTTGCCTTCTTGCCCATCTTACCCGCCAGCTCATTGATCACTTCCACCTCCTGAGCCGACTCGCAGTTGAAACAAAAGATGTCGTTGCTCAGTCCAACAATGATCTCCTCGTCCGATTTTCCTACGCCTGCAAATACAATTTCCTCCTTCGGAAAACCAGCAGCCAAAGCTGCCTTTACCTCATTGGCACTCACTGCATCGGCGCCCAAATGGTACCGCCTGATGATTTCTAATATGCGTGGATTCGCATTGGCTTTCATCGCATAGTGCACCTTATAGCCCTTGCTCAATCCGTGTTTTTTTACCTCATCCAACGACTTTCCGAGTAGCTCCAGGTCATAGAAATAGAAGGGGGTGGGTATATTTTGGATACTGCCAAGCAAAGAAGTGATATCGGCCATTAGAACTAAATTTTACTTTAAATAATGGAAATTAACTAATTGATTAAAAGATGATTACAAAATAGTTATAGATTTCATCTATGAGTACTTTCAGGCATAAAAACCTGCGGGAAGCTGCAAAGATAGCAGCCTATTGGAAGTCCTCATAAAATGTTTTGATCTCCTCCAACAGATTTCCAATATCAGCCGGATCCAAGGCCGCATGCAGAATGATTCTGCTGATTGGGCCGGACGTTGGCTTAGGATATGGAAAATGGGAAATGATGATGTTCCTACTCAGCAGGTAAGTGTAAAGCGGCTGGCTTTTCGAAAAGAAAACAGGCAACACAGGTTGAAAATTAAAGTGCTGCTTTACCAGCGAATGGCTCCCAAATGGCATCTGAAACTTACGGAGCTTTTGCAACTGACGAGCTCTTATCTTACCTCCTTTCAGGAGCGCATGGAGAAATGCGGGTGCCGACGGAGCGGCTCCCACAAACCATGGTGATTGGCGGATCTTCTTGATCAGGTTATGAGAGCCTGCGATAAAACCCGCCGCCAGTCCGGGTGCTTTGCCCAGCGAGGAAGTCACCACCCACTGCACATGCGACGGTAACTTCCGAAGCTGCGACGCCACCCCTTCTCCGTCCTTCCCGGTCAGCCCAATGCCGTGCGAATCGTCGACCACCAGCAGCACTTCGTGCAGGGTGGAAATGTCAGTGAGCCAGTCGAAGTTAACGGGGTTGCAAAAAAGCGGATCAGTGGAATTGCAAAGTAAGACCATCCGGCGAGGCAGCATTCCTTCCAGCTGCACCCTGATCATCGTTGACCAGCTGATGAAGTCACCATTGGTAGCGTCATCTGAATTCCTCCAAAGTGCTGGATGACAGCCGGGCGCATATTCCATGCTCCATTCCATGTCTTGCAGCACCTTGATCAGGAGCTGTCCAGAGGCAAAGCCAGACGAGGTGACCACAGCATCGCCTGTCGATAACCAGTCAGCTATGTGGCGCTCGGCCGCTTCAAAGAGACGGTACTGCACGTTGCCATTCCTGGAACCGGAAAAATGCACTCCGTATTTGTCTACCCCCTCTTTGATGAGCTCCTGGTATTCTTTATCAACCGACAGGCCGAGGTAAGAAGTGCCGCTGAAATAAAGCATTTCTTTACCATTGACATGCAGCGTTCTCCCTGGAAATTCCTCTGACCGCATCATTCGTTTCTACTTAAGGCTGGCACCTGTGCCATTTTCGTTGGGAAAAATCAGTCCACTCGGAGTAACCTGTACACCATTGGCAGGATCTTCCGCCAACAGCAATGCACCATCCATATCCACATAGTCGAGCAAGGGCACTACCTGCGCTATGGCAGAAATACCGACAGAAGATTCTGTCATGCAGCCCATCATCACGCTCATGTTCAGCTCCCGTGCCCGGGCGATCATTCTTCTGGCTGGCGTAAGTCCTCCGCATTTGGTCAGCTTGATGTTGATGCCATGAAAATGATTAAAGCACTTGTCCACATCCGCTTCTACCTGGCAACTTTCATCGGCTATTACAGGCAGCTCACTTTCGGCAAACACTCTTTTCATTCCATCAAGATCATCAGCCTTCAAAGGCTGCTCGATGAACTGCACATTCAATTTTTTCAAGGCCCTACTATTGGCGATAGTTTCGTCTACTCCCCAGGCACAATTAGCATCAACCCTAAACACAGCATCGGTGTTTTTGCGTAGCTCTTCAATGATCCGGATGTCTTCTTTCGTGCCCAGCTTTATTTTGTACAATGGCCAGGGAACTTCCTTCATTTTGGCCACCATGTTTTCTACCGTATCGATGCCAATCGTGTAATTTGAAATAGGCCCTTTGCTCCCATCCAGTCCCCATATTTTGTATAAAGGCTTGCCCTGCAACTTTCCGTACAGGTCATTGAACGCCAGATCGAGGGCACAAAGGGTGAAGGCTTTCAATTTTCCCGTGCTAAGCAGGGCCTGATGAAACTCCTCAGGTGTTTTCCAACTCCCTGACTCGATTAATGAACGTACACTTTCTAGCTGCTCGGTCATTTTAGGAACTGTCACTCCATAGTATGGGTTGGCTGTTGCCTCGCCAAAGCCGCTTTTACCGTCGTGGCTCAGCTCTACAATGAAAGACTCCTGCACACTGGTGGAGCCGTGCGCAATGGTAAATGTATGCCTCAGAGGCATTTTGACAGGATGGTATGTAACTATCATAAAACTTAGAGAACGGATTCTTCTAGAAGGGTCAACGATTGTTTGTAAGTATCGAGCTCGGCAGAGATGCCCATCGGAAGCGTCGCAATATTGGACACGTGCCCAAAAGACATTCCATACAAAACGGGTATTCCCAATCCGCCTAGGCGCTCCGCAAGTGTTTCTCTCAGCGACGTTTTGTCGCCAAAATCAGGGTCAGTATCTTTTTCATCGCAGTCGTTGAACACACCCAGGACGATGCCTTTTGCAGCCTGTAGTTTACCGGCTAGCAAAAGCTGTGTAAGCATCCTGTCGACACGATAGGGCGACTCTCCTACTTCTTCCAGAAAAACCAGCTTACCAGTGAAATCGAGATCGAATGGTGTGCCGGTAAGTGAGCTAACTAAGCTCAAATTGCCTCCTACCAACTCTCCTTTTGCCACCCCTTCTGAAATTGAATAAATCTGAATATAGTCTTCCTGCTTGTCCCGGTCTTCTTTTGCCTGCTCAATCTTTATCTTCCCTTTGCCTTTGATGAGCGTATCTTCAAAGCTGCCAGCGGTGTAGTCGGTGAAGTTGGAGGCGCCTACAGGGCCATGAAAAGTCACCAACCCGGTCTTATTGAATATCGCAAAATGAAGCGCCGTAATGTCACTGTAACCAATAAAGGGCTTGGGATTGGACGCAATCAAGTCATAATCAACCGCTGGCAAAAGTCTTCCCGCTCCATAGCCACCTCTGGCGCAGAAAATGCCGTCTACTGAAGTATCGGCAAACATGGCATGAAGGTCGTCAAGCCGCTGCTGATCGGTGCCTGCCAGGAAGCCTTTACGCACCCTCATATTGTCGGAGTACTTCACCTTAAAACCAAGGGCTTCCATGTTCTCAAGTGTGCTCTCAAAGGATCCCCGGGAGATGGCACTCGAAGGGGTGATAAGGCCCATTGTATCTCCTTTGGTCAGCTTCTTTGGTTTGATGACCCGTGTTGGCCAGGTGCCTGATGTTGTAGCTTTACCTTCAGCTTTAGCCATTGTTGGCAACAGCATTCCGCCTCCGGCCGTTGCCAAACTTCCAGCAATAAACTTTCTTCTGTCCATGAGCGCTAATTAAGCGGAAAACTAACAAAAGTTTGGATGATATGGCAATCCACCCATCAAGATAAAGCCTCATTTCATCGCTCCTTTTGCCGCTTTCCCCAAAAAGCTTTCTTGTTCCTTTTTCCGGCGTTATATTATCCGCACCAAATCAAACCAATTCATGCGATCCATAGCAGTCTTCACCATCAGTATTCTTTTTCTTGGTGCCTGCACACCAAAAGAAACGCTTACTTCCCAGCTCCACAAAATGGTGGAGAAATACCATAATGAGGGTTTTTACAATGGTACCATTCTCATTGCCGATAGCACCGGCACCCTACTGAAGGAGGCCTACGGCATGGCCGACTTTGACGCAGGCGAGCCTCTCGACATTACGTCAACGTTTTATATGGCGTCAGTGTCCAAGCAGTTTACCGCCATGGCCATCATGCTGCTAAAGGAGGATGGCAAGCTGACCTTCGATGACACACTGAGCACCTACTTCCCGACATTTCCTCCCTGGGCGGACAGCGTTACCATCAGAAACTTACTCACCCACACATCGGGCATCCCTGACTATTACGACATAGGTGCGGCGGTTCCTGGCTTCACTAATTCAGATGTGGTGAACGTGGTAGAGCGCATCGACAGCCTGCATTTTGCTCCGGGCAATAAATACGAGTACTCCAATACTGCCTATGTGCTATTGTCATCCATCGTGCAGCAGATCAGTAGCAAAGGCTTCAACGAGTTTATGCAGCAAAATGTGTTTGGACCTGTAGGTATGGTCAGCACTGTTGCTTACGACGAAACAATGCCCGAAAGAACCAATCCCTGCAAAGGCTTTGATGCCAACGGGAAAGAGGACGACTATCCTTACTTTACCACTGGCGGCGGCGGGCTCTACTCTAACGTAGAGGACATGTACAAGTGGCACCAGGCTCTACAAAACTATCAGCTGGTATCGCAAGCGACGATGGAAGAAGCCTACAAACCAATGATATTGAATGATGGGAGCACCTCCTGGTATGGATTTGGGTGGATGCTCGACAAAGAAAACCCCAATAAAGTATTGCATACCGGAACACTAACTAGCTTCCGAACTTATATCGAACGAAACCTGTCCAATGGACAGGTCATCATTATGCTCAACAATGTGGGAAAAACAAAACGAGACGAACTGCTGACGGAAATCAAAACCCTGATGAATGTTAATCATTGAACAAAAGCATCGTGTACGGCAACACCGAGTGGGTTAAAGTGTAAAAAGATGTCACCAACACTCGCCATTTATCAGAATTTGGGATGAGCTAATGGCAATCATGGCTAAATTTGCAAAGACTATCAGTACAGTTCGTTTAACAAAAGCCCTTAATGTTCAAATTAGATCGTAAAGAACTCTTACCCCTTGGTTGTTTTCTTTTAGTTTTTCTTTTCCCTCCACGCCTGGTGTCAGCCGCCGATTCCGGTAAAAATGAGTTTGCCACCAAACGCATCACAAACAGCCCAAAAGTAGACGGTATCCTTGACGAAGACATTTGGAGTCAAAACCCAACACCCACTCAATTCACGCAATTCAAACCTAACAATGGCGAAAAGTCGGACTTCCTTACAGCCGTTGAGTTGGTATATGACGACAACGCCCTCTACCTTTCGGCAAGGCTCTTTGACCCTGAGCCGTCCAAAATAAGAAAGGAGTTTGGCAAAAGAGATGACTTTAACCGAAACACCGACTGGTTTGGAATTTTAGTAGACCCTTACAACAGCGGCCAGAATGCTTTCAGTTTTTTCGTCTCGGCTGCAGGTGTGCAAGGCGACTACTTCATCAATGGCGATAATTGGGATGAAAATTGGGACGCTGTGTGGGAAAGTGCCATTGCCTACGACGACCACGGCTGGACTGTAGAAGTAAAGATTCCCTACTATGCTCTCCGGTTTCCAGCTACTTCACAGCAAAACTGGGGCATCAACTTTTATCGCCAGGTAAAACGAAACCAGGAGGAATCGTATTGGAATCCGGTAGACAATTCGATTAGGGGTACTGTAAATCAATCAGGAGTGCTCAGAGGGCTTGAAGACATCAAACCACCTGTTCGCTTGTCGCTGCTGCCCTACGCCACCACCATTTACACCAACGATGGTGTCAATGGCAAAGAAAAATTCTCGTTTACTGGTGGCATGGATCTCAAATATGGCATCAACGAGTCTTACACCCTCGACATGGCACTCATTCCTGACTTTAGCCAGGTGCAGTCCGACAACGTGGTACTAAACCTATCGGCGTATGAGGTACAATACAGCGAAAACAGGCAGTTCTTCACGGAGGGAACGGAACTATTCGACAAGGGCGATCTGGTGTATTCCAGGCGTATTGGTTCTACTTTTGGAGAGGTTAGCTACAATGACGAAACAGAAGAGGTAGTCAGTTCGCCATCGGCAGCACCTCTGATCAATGCCACCAAAATCTCTGGCAGGAATGGGGAAGGCTGGGGACTTGGCTTTCTTAATGCGCTGACCAACAAGACGCACGCCAACATACGCAATATTGAGACCGCCGAAACCAGAGAGGAGCAGGTTGATCCGCTGACCAATTTCAATGTGCTGGTGGTAGACAAGATCCTGAAAAACAATTCCAACGTCAACCTGATCAACACCAACGTAACGAGACTTGATGGCGACAATGATGCCAACGTTACAGGAGCAAGCGTTAGCCTGCTCGACAGTACCAATACCTACCGATTCTCTGCATTTGGCGCTGTGTCTAACATCTACAATGCTGAAGACGCCGGTGTGTCAAGCGAATTGGAGGATGGATATAAGTACAGCGTGGGCCTTTCAAAAGTAAGCGGCAGCTTTCAGTATGGCGTCAGCAGGAATGTTGAGAGCAAAGACTACGATCCAAACGATTTTGGATTTAACAGGGCAGCCAATAGTGTCTCGCACAACGTGTCGCTCATGTACAGGATATTTAAGCCGACGGGGGTATTTAACTACTACCGGGCCAATGTCAGCGGATCATACCGGCAGCTTTTTGAACCAAGAACATTCACAAGCACCGACGTATATGCATCTACTTATGCCCAATTCAAGAACTTCTGGGGAGTGGGCATGTCGTCCAGCCTGAAACCCATTGACAGCTACGACTACTTCGAGCCCAGAGAAGAAGGCTACTATTTCGTTCAGCCTGGATCCTATAGCGTGAACTCATGGGTAGAAAGCGATTCCCGCAAAGCGGTAAAAATATATATAAGTCAAAATACCTGGAGAAGGCCCGAATGGGAGCAGGCTTATAATTCGCTGGGAGCATCTATCCGCTACAGGGTCAACAACAGGCTATCCATCGACTTCCGGGTTAGCAGAGAGAGCTCCGAAGACTCAAAGGGCTACGTTACCAAATTGTATGCTGATGACGAATCGCTTGATGAGATCATCTTTGGAGAAAGAGACGTTCTTACCACAAATAATATCCTTGGCACCAAGTACACCTTCAATAACAAAATGGGGCTGACCCTCCGGGTAAGGCACTATTGGAGCAATGTTAAGTATAACGGATTTTACGACCTGCAGGGCAATGGTCAATTGGCTGACTCTGAGTATGAAGGCATCGACGAGTCCGGACAAAAGCAGCATGATACCAACTTTAATGCACTCAATGTTGACTTTGTTTACTTCTACCAAATTGCGCCGGGCAGCTTTTTGAATGTGGTTTGGAAAGACTCCATCAGTTCAAGCGACAATAACACCGACATTAATTTTGCTGAGAACTTTGACAAAACATTGAGCCTGCCGCAAATCAACAGCTTGTCTGTCAGGCTTACTTACTTCATCGATTACAATTCAGCAAGGAAGTACCTCTTTGGAGGCAACAGTATTTAACAGCCTTTTGCGGATGGATCAAGCAATATTTCTGGCGGATTGATTTTTTTTTTCAAAAGTATTTTGTCATTACTTAAAGAAGCAAAAGGTCCAAGCGGGACGCATTGAACCATTTTGCTTCTTTATTGTCTATCGTTCACCAAATGGTACAACGTTGTTTCAGAATCTTACTCCCCAGATTTTCCGCTTGCCCCCTTTTGCTTGCGGTAAGTCATTCACCCTTAAACTAAAAAAGCCCCATCTCTGGAGCTTTTAATATTATTGATAAAGGCTTGTCGAACTATTTTACCTTGTCCACCACAGCTTTGAAAGCTTCGGGGTGGTTCATGGCCAGGTCGGCAAGTACCTTACGATTCAAATCGATCTTGGAAGTTTTCATTTTGCCCATCAATACAGAATAAGATATTCCGTGCTCTCTGGCACCTGCATTGATACGCTGAATCCACAAAGCTCTGAAGTTTCTCTTCTTCTGCTTGCGGCCTTCATAAGCATATTTCCATGCTTTTTCAACGGCATTCTTAGCTACCGTCCATACATTTTTTCTGCGGCCATAAAAACCTTTGGCTGCTTTGAGGATTTTCTTTCTCCTCGCTCTTGACGCTACGTGATTTACTGATCTTGGCATAGTAATTACATTTTTTGGTGTTTGGTGGTTCTACTCAGAACACTTGTTGACCAAAAACCTGGTGAAACATAGAACCTAAGTTTTTCTTAGATGTTGAGCATATCTCTTACTCTGTTCTCGTCTGACTTATGTACTAAAGTCATGTCAGTAAGAGAGCGCTTTTGCTTGGTTTCCTTCTTGGTAAGAATGTGGCTTTTGAAAGCATGCTTACGTTTGATTTTACCAGTCCCCGTTAGCTTAAAGCGTTTCTTTGCTCCCGATTTGGTTTTAACTTTCGGCATTGTATATATAGTTTAACAAAAATTATTTCTTAGCGACCTTAGGAGCAACGAATAGTGACATCCGCTTTCCTTCGAGCCTCGGCAGTTGCTCTACCTTTCCATACTCTTCCAATTCCTGAGCGAACTTAAGAAGAAGGATTTCCCCTCTTTCCTTAAACACAATTGTTCTACCCACAAACTGCACGTATGCTTTTACTTTGGAACCTTCCTTAAGAAAGTTGATGGCGTGCTTCAATTTGAAATTGAAGTCATGATCATCCGTGTTAGGACCAAAACGAATTTCCTTAATGACAGTCTTCTGAGCTTTGGCCTTGATCTCCTTCTGTTTCTTCTTCTGCTCGTATTTGAATTTTGAATAATCAACTATACGGCAAACAGGAGGAACTGCAGTAGGAGAAATCTCTACCAAATCCAGGTTTTGCTCTTTGGCAATTTTGATTGCATCCCGGGTTGGGATAACGCCAAGATTTCCATCTTCGGCAATTACCCTTACCTCACGGGCTTCAATTCTCTCATTAATCTTGTAAGGCTCTTCAGGTTTACCCCTAAAACCTCGTGGTCTCGGTCTTAAAATTTTATACCTCCGTATTTAGGTTTCAAAACAAGGATGCAAATATCCACAAAAATTCTACTAATCAAAAGCAGCAAGCCGCTTTTATAAATAGCCTGCAATAATCCTCAGGCTTCTTTTTCGCCTGCCAGACTCATTTTTATTCGCTTTCCAAAATAGTCAACGAATTCACTGCCCGAAAAGGTGCCAATATCTCCCTTGCCATGTTCCCTAAGGGCAATGGTTTTACTCTCCGCTTCCTTCTCGCCTACGATCAACATGAACGGGATCTTTTTGATTTCCGCATCCCTGATCTTCCGGCCGATTTTCTCATCTCTTTCATCCACATTGCCCCGGATGTCATTCTCCTGGAGCATCAGTCTAACCTGATTGGCATAGTCGTGGAATTTCTCCGAAATAGGCAGAATGGCAATCTGCTCAGGCGATAACCATAACGGGAACTCACCCGCAGTGCTTTCTATCAGAATAGCTACGAAACGCTCCATTGAACCAAAGGGTGCTCTATGGATCATTACCGGCCTGTGCTTCTGATTATCGGCTCCAACATATTCCAGCTCGAAGCGATCGGGCAAAGTGTAGTCGACTTGAATGGTTCCGAGCTGCCAGTTTCTGCCAAGAGCATCTTTGACCATAAAATCGAGTTTAGGGCCGTAAAAAGCTGCTTCCCCAAGCTCCACAGTTGTTTTCAGGCCCTTTGCTGCGGCTACTTCTATAATCGCATTCTCTGCAATTACCCAGTTCTCCTCAGTACCGATATATTTTTCTGGTGTCTCAGGATCTCTTAACGACACCTGGGCATTGTAATCGCTAAAGCCCAAAGACTTAAACACATACAATACCAGATCAATTACCTTGGCAAACTCCTCTTTCACCTGGTCGGGGCGGCAGAAAATATGCGCATCGTCCTGAGTAAAGCCCCTCACACGGGTCAAGCCATGTAGCTCGCCACTCTGCTCGTAACGGTAAACAGTACCAAATTCAGCGTACCTCACAGGAAGGTCTTTATACGACCTTGGCTTGCTTTTGTACATCTCACAGTGGTGAGGGCAGTTCATGGGTTTCAAAAGAAACTCTTCTCCCTCTTCCGGTGTGTTGATGGGTTGAAACGAATCCTTGCCGTATTTTTCGTAGTGACCAGATGTTACGTATAGCTCCTTGCTTCCTATATGCGGTGACACCACCTGGTCATAACCTGCTTTCACCTGCGCTTTGCGCATGAAATTCTCAAGGCGCTCACGAAGAATGGCACCTTTAGGCAACCACAACGGCAGTCCCTTGCCCACCTTTTCTGAGAAGGTGAAAAGCTCAAGTTCTTTCCCTATCTTTCTGTGGTCACGTTTTTTGGCTTCTTCAAGCAGCTCGAGGTACTCCTTCAACTCTCCCTGTTTGGGAAAAGTAATCCCGTAAAGCCTTGTTAACTGCTTGTTCTTCTCATTGCCCCGCCAGTAAGCACCGGCGATGTTCAGTATCTTAGTGGCCTTAATAAACCCTGTGTTTGGGATATGCGGTCCCCGGCAAAGATCGGTGAAATTGCCTTGCTCATAGAAAGAAATAGTGCCGTCAGTCAAATCTGCGATAAGCTCCAGTTTGTACGGATCACCCTTCTTTTCAAAGTAGGCTACGGCGTCTTTCTTACTAATATCTCGGCGTGAAAAGGCATTCTTCTGCCTCGCCAGTTCCAGCATCTTCTCCTCTATTTTCGGAAGTTCGGCAGCGGTAAATTCCCTGTCTCCAAAATCAACATCGTAGTAAAAACCGTTTTCAATTGGTGGGCCAATACCCAGCTTAACACCCGGGTACAGCGCTTCAAGGGCTTCAGCCATTAAGTGAGCTGAAGAGTGCCAAAAAGTTGATTTCCCTTCCTTGTCATTCCATGTGAGCAACTGAAATGTTCCGTCTTCCGTGATGGCACGAAATGCATCAATTACGTTTCCATTGAATTTGGCAGCCAAAACATTCCTGGCCAGGCCCTCGCTGATGCTCATTGCCACATCCAGCCCGGTTACCCCCTTGTCATATTCCCGAACACTTCCATCAGGGAGGGTAAGCTTAATTTTCTCGTTACTCATTCAATTCTACTAATTATCAGATTTCTTGGGAGTCAGATCAAACACTGGCATTGCTGCCTGCTGCTCCCTAAGTTTGCGCAAATATGCAATTTTTCCCGCAACAATACCCCGTTCTTCGAGGGCTATTTGGTTGGTGGAATCCAACGCCAGCGCCGACGTGTAAAAATTATAGGCATCTCCCATTCTACCCCTGCGATTAAAGTATCGGGCTTTGAGGAGTCGGCCCGGCACACTAAGCGAATCCTGCTGAATCATCCTGTCGGCATACCAAAAGGCGGAGTCGCTCATCGACGATTCGAGCATCAGGCTCCCGTACTCAAAAAGCCCGTTTTCGGAGGGTTCAGGCCAGTTCTCAGCAAAGGTGGACGCCTTATCATAATCAGCTCCCTTAAAGTAGGCACCGAGCAACTCACCCCTGTAGGTGCTATAGTCATCCGTGACTTTGCCATATCCCTCGAGCAGCGCTACCAGCTCGGTAAATTGCCTTCGCTGCTCAAATAATATCACCAGCAAACGGGTCATACTCCTATGGCCCGGATTCGCCGCAACTCCCCTCTCCAAAATGGACAACGCTTTGGTCGTATCTTTTTTCTGGAGATCCAATTCAGCTGCTACCAAAAATGCCTCCGGCAGCTTGCCTCCGGTGTCAAAATAATGATTGAGGTACCTGGCGGCCTCACCGTAGTTCCTTCTGGAGTAGTGATATTTTGACTTGATCAGCGATAGACTAGGGTGAACCGAACCCAGCCTGTCAGCCTGCTGGGCATATATCCAACTCCTCTCAAAATCGTTTCTATGTATATAGTAGTCGGCCACCAGCACCATCACCTCCGGATCTTTGGGTGCCATCCTTAAAATCGCCTCGATATTGGCGTTGGCCACCTCCGGCCATTCAAGCGTTTGATGATATGAAGCCAATTTGACCCTAAGCCCAAGGTTATTGGGGTCTTCCTGCACTTTGTCTTCCACAAGTGCTAATAGTTCACTATAGTAGGCTTTGTCGGGGTTTGGGCTGTCTGCAATTGGCAATGACGCCTGAGGAGATGAGCACCCCATCATGCACAAAACCGAGAGAAGTATTAAACCGAGAGAAGCTCTTTGTGTTCCGAACGCCATACTACAAAGAAAACTTATAGCTGAATTTAATCCCAAAATTATTTACTCCGGGACGGTTGGTATAAGTAAGTCTGTGTATGAAGTCGACTCTAAAAAACCTGAATATATTCTCCACACCATACCCTGCCTCTATATAAGGCCACTGGCCAAGAGCGAAGAAGGGTGCTATTTCGTTGCCATTAGTGTCGTAGGTGGGTGGTATCAGGTTGTAGTTCTTTTGCCCCACACCGCCGTAAAGCACATTAACAGTGCCTACAAGTCTCCACTTTAACTTTTTGATGGCGGGAATACTGTTGAGCAGAAATCCATTGAAAGAGTGATTCCATCTGAAGGCTACATGCTTGTCGGTAACGAACTCAAAGTAGTCCATCATGTTGTAGGCAAAATTAAAATAGAAAGGCGTCTGGTTTCCTATGTGTGCCTTCAGCAACGGGTAAGGCAGATTATTGAAGTTATAGCCGCCGCTCAATGTGAGATAGCCCACTCCGAAAATGCCCATCTTTTGCCGTTTTTCAATCGACAAGCCAAACTTGTGGTACGTGAAATCGCCTCCAAGAGCACTGAGGCCAAGTGTATAACGGAAATTAACAGCTGGCCAGCGAATGGTGCCCATGCTCAACCGCTGGTTATCGTTGATGACAAAAATTTCGTCACGTGCGTAGCGGGTGTCGAGAATTACCTCTGCCACACTCAGGTTGTTACGCACCGTGGGCGTTTCAGCGTAGGGGTCTTTGTAGTATTCAAAGTCAAACAATGGCTTGAAGTATTCCTGACGATATGACACTCGCTGAGAAAGGCCACGGCCCAGCACCGTGAAAAAAGTAAAGTAGTTCTTTTGCCGGAGAAAGGGATCTATCAGTGTGCCGAAGCGTGAAAAAGCATAGAAAACATTGGCATTATCAATATCATCATTAAGAAGCCAAATCTGATCGATTTCCTTTTGGTGCATGTATTTCACCTCAGTCCATGGGCTGCGGCTCAAAATCCTTCGCACATGAAACTTGTACTTCCATTCCTCATCTTTTAAGCCATAGGCTACGTTGGCGCTCAACTCCCATTTCTTGCTGAAGTCAATATTAGTTCTGCCTCCAAGCCCCAGCCTTATGCCCTCTATATTATTATTGCCAAAAAAGTAAGAATAGGAACCTATGTCGAACTTTCCGATTTTGTAGTAGCCGGTGTATCCGGTCTGAATAATGTCGGTATAAGTTTTGATCACCGGGATCTTTGTCAGCGTGTCGATCATTTCATACACATGAACCTCCGTGGCACTAAGGGTATCGTGCCTGATATCGGCCCAAAATTCGTTGTCGTCTGCCCGGTCGTTAACGTCCTCCACCATCTCAATGGGGTTTTCATAGAACTTATCGGGTTTTGGCTGATTCACCACAATGTCTTTGTTGGACACATAGAACTTAGCCAGAAACCCGGCTGATCGGTCGGTTAGCTCACTTACGTCAATCATCACCCTGGTTTTGGCAGGCAGCCAGGCACTTTCGGTAGTAGGCACCAACTCCTGTTGAATTTTTATCTTCTCAATGAAATTGACATTCGCCTCTTTACCTACCGTTACGTCAATTTGTCTGATGGCCCAGGTGTCTTTGTGAATCCACATCGAGCCACGAAAGGCCAGGTCCTGCTCCCGCTTGGGGAAGAAATCTAACCGGTAGCAGTAATAGTCGCCGAGCCAAAGACTATCTACCAGGTCATATTCGTAGTTGATCTTCCAGCCATCCGAAATCGGAGAGACGAAGTCTTTGCCCACAATGTTGAGCCAGTTTTGATAAAAATTATACTGCTGAAAAGAGGCGCCTATCACCTGCGAAGTCAGCGTACCGTCGGTTACCCCCACTCCCGTTACTTTCGTATTCAATACAGTCTCGTGCGCCATTCTGGGACTATCTTTATAATAGTACTTGCTAATGGCCTCTGAAATAAACACCGGCAGCACCGGTTTCCCATCTTCGCCTGCAATCTGCTCGATACTGTCGAGCACCGAAGTTACTTTTTGGATGATCTTACGCTGCTTAAACTTATCTGAAATGTTATCAATATCCATTTCAATTTTGGTGTACGCCTCGTATTCATAGGCAGAAAGTCTCCTTTTGTCGTTAACCTTTTTGTGGTCGACTATATTCCTCAATATTTGAAACGCCGGATTTTCGCCTGCTTCAAAAACAAGCTCCTGAAGGTTGACCACATCTTCTTCCAATTGGATATTGATGTTTTGCTCCTTTCCTGCCACAATGAATTTCGTTTTTGGAACAAATCCGATGTAGCTGAAGTGAATGGAGTCGAAGCGCTGGGTAGTGCTAAGTTTGTAATAGCCCTCAAAATCAGTTGTTGCACCAATAGAAGTTCCCTTGAAAACGACATTGGCAAACGGAATCGGGCTACCGGTAGATGCTTCGGTAACTTTGCCCCACACCACTGTTGTGCCTTGCGCCTGAGCCCAGCTAGTGACAGATAGAATAGACAACAGAAAGAGAATTTGTACTCTTTTCATAGGTTTGGTAAACCAATAACATCCTTAAGGACACTTTTCTCGCTAAATCGTTCAAAAAATGTGAGAATTATTTTCTGATCTCTATAATTTCCTTCTCACCAAGGAATTTGGGGGGTTGTTTGAGAACGTAAAGGTCTAAAATTGCTTTCGGTCTGGCAAGCCATTCTCTGCTCACCACAGACTTCATCCCTGATTTTGCCGCATCATCAGATGCGAAGGTAACTGCTTTTATCCCATAAAATTTACTAATAAAAAGCGCCCGGTAGGCATGAAATTGCTGGGTGATAATAACGATCTCGTTTTGCCCAAACACTTCCTTTGAACGCACGATGGAATCAAGGGTTCGAAAACCGGCGTAGTCCATTGTCATGTCTTGTGCAGGCACGCCCAGCACCAAAAGAGCATTGAACATATCCTGGGGCTCATTGTAGTACTTTGTGTTGTTGTCTCCGCTGAGTATCAGGTGCTTTACTTTGCCAGCTTTATATAGTTTAGCGGCGGCTTCCATTCTGGTGGTAAAAAACGAATTGGCGCCTCCATCGACACTTCTTTTCGATGTTCCGAGCACTACCCCGACGTCCACAGCCGGGATTTCTTCCACGTTGAAATGGATATCATCTGTCGTCTTCCACATGATCCATACGTTGCTGGCGATGACAAAGGCAAACACCAATGCACCCAGCATAAAAAGCATCTTTAGTAAAAACCGCATCCGTCAGCGTTAATACTAAATGCCCGAAAGAAATCTCACTTCGTGAATATCAGATCTCCTTACAATCTTACGATACCACTCCAGGGTCAACTGCTTCTTTTCTTCTTCACTCATACACCAATCAATTTCCGAGTCTTTTAACTTCCTTAACAAAACATGCAAACACAACGCAACACTTACCGACACATTGTAGCTCTTAGTAAAACCTTGCATCGGCAGGCATACCCTTTTGTCAGCCATTTCCAGCACTTCCTTCGACGCCCCGTCGAATTCTGTACCAAACACCAGGGCTATTTTTGAATCTACACCAACGTCGTTCAAGTCGACGGCAGACTGGTCAGGACTGGTTACCCAAATTTGATATCCGGCATCCCTCAACAACTGCAAACATCGAGAACTATTCGTTGACTCGTGCTCATTGTGCTTAGTAACAGTCAGCCATTTACTACCGCCTTTGGCCACATAAGCACTTAATTTATTCCTAAACTGGTTTTCGATGATATGAACATCCTGCACTCCCATCGCCTCGCATGACCTTAGAACGGCGCTTACGTTCAGAGAGTTTTCAAAATCTTCCATTACCACTGCAATGTGACGAGTCCTCTTCTCAAGCACCTGTTGCACCTTCGCTGCCCTTGCAGCGGTTACGAAACTTCCCAGGTAATTAATCAGCTTGTCTCTGGTGGCATCATCCATCTGTTATTTGCAGGTTAGAAAAGGCCAAGTTGGTCTTCTCCATTGCTTTTTGGTTTCTTAATATCCAAATCTATGCTGCTTCCCACATCAAAATTCTCATCTGTTTCTTTACTGAACTCTTCTTTCAGCTTCTTTACCGTTTCTGCTATTTCCTGCTTGTCGTCGGTTGCTTTCGAAGCAGTATCATCTTCATCTTCTTTGGTGTCCGGGCCTGAATCATCGTCGTTGCTATCCTTCTCCTCAGCCCCAGGGTCTTCGTTGGCCAGCCACTCCAGTTTTTTGATATCCGGGAAATTCAATTTGTTGCCGACTGCCTTCCACCCCTTGATGTCGATAAATTCCTCAAATACAATGATTTCTTTGTCTGTCTCCTTGCTACCTTTCTTCCTATAGCTGACTTCGAAGGATGGTGAGGGATGCGAACTCACTAGTAGCAGCCTGGATCCCTTTTCTTCAGAAATGAAGACAAATTTCTTTTCAACTGTGCTGGTTTCGATCAGGAATCGCTTACCAAAATGCACCTTCGTCTTACCATCCAGGTACACTGCGCTAACAACTGCTTTCGGATTGAACTTTTGGAGTGTGAGAATCTGATGGTAGTCGTATCTGTTGGTCAGTTCAAACGAGGTGAGCTCGTAGCTGCCATCCTGATAAAAGACGATGATTTTGTCGTCCGCCAGGAAGTTGCCAAGATACTCTCCCCTATCATCCGTATTGAGTCGCCCGATAGTAGCATCGTACCATATATCAAGCCCTCCCAACGTTGACCTCCCTGCTTCCTTCAACACGATCTTTCTCACGGGGTATTTGGTTAAAATATTACCCTGCGAGCCACGACCTTTGATCTCTATCTCTGAAAAGTCAAAATCGAAAACTTTCTTTTTAGCCTTTGAGCCAGAGGTCAGGCTGATATTAATGATTTCGGCTTCTCCGTTCGGATTAGCAGAAAAATAGAGCACTCTGGATCCTTTTTCACCTTTACTAACGTCATACTCCTTGTCACGGGTAACACCCAGCACCTGGAAGCGCTTGATCATGGACCGGCCTGACTTGCCATCTACGTAGACGGCGTTGTACACCATGCGTTCGTCGTTTTTCTTGAACACACCTGCATAGAGGATATCCTTGCCAACGAACACTTTGTCCTGAATTTTGACGACAGAAAACTTTCCGTCCCGCCTGAAGGCAATGATGTCGTCCAGGTCAGAGCACTCACATATGTACTCGTCCTTTTTCAGTCCATAACCTATGAAACCGTCTTCTCTGTTGACATACAGTTTCTGATTGTTCGCAGCCACCACAGTAGCCGCAATGGTATCGAACTGAGCTATTTCGGTGAGTCGCTCCCTTCCTTTGCCATACTTATCCAGAAGACTTTGATAATACTTGATGGCATACTCCACCAGGTTCTCCAAATTGTAGTTGACCTCTTCCAACTCTTCCTGAAGCTTCTTCATCAGCTCGTCGGCCTTGAAGGAGTCAAATTTGGAGATTCTCTTGATCTTGATTTCAGTCAGTTTCAAAATATCGTCCTGTACGATCTCACGGTAAAACTGGTCTTTGAAAGGATCAAGCCCCTTATCGATGGTGTCCAAAACAGCTTCCCAGGTTTCACATTCCTCAATATCCCGGTAGATTCTGTTTTCGATAAATATTTTTTCCAATGATGAGAAGAGCATCTTTTCCATCAATTCAGCCCTTCTTATCTCCAACTCCCGCTTGAGGAGGTTGACCGTTTGGTTGGTACAAACCTTCAGGATGTCATTGACAGACATGAATACAGGCTTGTCGTCAACAATCACGCAGGCATTGGGAGAAATGGATACTTCACAATCGGTGAAGGCGTACAAAGCGTCGATGGTGATGTCAGGCGACACGCCAGGTGCCAGGTGCACTTCAATCTCAACATCCTTGGCCGTGTTATCCACCACCTTTTTGACCTTGATCTTTCCCTTATCGTTGGCTTTCACGATGGAGTCCATCAGGTTGGTGGTGGTAGTGCCAAATGGAATGTCTTTGATAACGAGTGTCTTCTTGTCGAGCTCTTCTATTTTGGCCCTTACACGAACTCTGCCGCCTCTCTTTCCTTCATTGTAGTCTGAAAAGTCTGCCAGGCCACCGGTAGGAAAGTCGGGTAAAATATTAGTCTTCTTGCCCTTAAGCACTGCAATGGAAGCTTCAATCAGCTCCCGGAAGTTGTGAGGCAATAGTTTGGTAGAAAGGCCAACAGCAATGCCTTCAACGCCCTGTGCCAGAAGCAGTGGAAATTTGACGGGAAGAGTAACAGGTTCACGTTTACGTCCGTCGTATGAAAGCTGCCAGTTGGTGGTTTGCGGGTTGAAAACCACCTCGAGCGCAAACTTCGATAGTCTGGCCTCTATGTAACGGGGTGCTGCGGCCCGGTCTCCTGTGCGGATATCACCCCAGTTGCCCTGCGTTTCGATCAGGAGGTCTTTCTGCCCAATATTGACGATGGCATCGCCAATGGAAGCGTCGCCGTGAGGATGGTACTGCATGGTGCTACCAATGATGTTCGCCACCTTGTTGAAGCGACCATCGTCCATTTCCTTCATGGCATGCAGGATACGCCGCTGTACCGGCTTAAATCCATCTTCAATTGCAGGCACGGCCCTTTCCAAAATTACATAGGATGCATAATCGAGGAACCAGCTTTCGTACATGCCCGAAACGGCTACCACATCATGAATCTGATCTTCTCCTTCGTGACTGTTAAGGTTCTCTTCTTCCATACTTTACTTCAAAACTTCTCTCCAGATAATAAAATAGGCAATGGCCAGGCTGATCGACAGCAGGTTGCCCACTAAAAAGTAATCGTTTGATATTTTGTTTTCATCCTTAATTCTTGTTGCAATTTTTAGTGCTCCCAGCAGTGTCAACACATGGGGCAAGTCGTGCGTAAGTGCGAAAAAAAGGAATAGCCGCTCTACCATGCCTTTGAAAACAGATCGTTTACTTATGCCTGCTCCGTCCTTGCCAGTGAATATTTTTGACAAAATCCAAAACAACAGCACCGACAATGCTTCACCGCCAACTAAAACCAGTATGATGGATATCCAGTGGTTCATTCAAATGCGTTTGCTGTTGATCGTATCAAATCTTTGGCTATGTTAAACTCATCCAGTTTGAGGGAAATGCGTTTTCTCCAAACTGTGGATGGATCTTTTGAAAGCTGCTCCCCTACCCACTTGTAATCGTCCTTCTCAAAGAAGCGCTCCAGGTACTCACGGTCATTTTTTGACCAGTCACTGTAGAAAGAGTCGTACAACCGAAACAACCCATTCAGCATATCGTCGGTTTTACCGTCTGTTGTTACCATGCGATAGTGCAACTTCTTTGGCTTCATCTCTTCCAGCCCCTTTCTGGCTTTGGTAAGCCCCTCACCCAACATTCCATGCGCATTTTCCTTGTTGACTGGTGTATCAATGGGGCCATACAGCATGCTGTATCGGATCCTGAACTCAGGGTTTGTGCCAATTAGCGCCTTGTCTATATAAAAGATGATGTCCACCACTGACCTTAGATCCTTCACTACTCCCTGAAACTCATCACCTAACGTGATAGTGAGTGGAGACAATATCTGCTTCGAAAAGTTGCCATTAGCCGATTGAATGACCGATTTAAAACTAGTCATTAAAGTCGCTCCTTTCTTTTCTGAGCTGCCAACAATGTCTCCCATCAAAATAAAGTACATAACTGCAACTTTACTATTTTGTAAGATAATTACAATTATATAAATTTTGTATAAAAATTACAATAAATGGATAATTGTAATAAAAATACAATCAATCTTCTATCACAACCTCTTCCACCAAGTCCTTCTCTATTTTCAGGTTATCGATAATGAAAATCTGCCTGTCCGGCGTATTCTTGCCCATAAAGAACTCCAGTAGCTGGGGAATCTTTGTTTCTTTCTTCAAAATAATGGGCTCCAGCCGCATATCTTCCCCGATAAACTTGCCAAACTCCTCTGGTGATATCTCTCCCAGTCCTTTGAATCGGGTTATTTCCGGCTTAGACCCAAGCTTGTTGATGGCCTGCTGCCTCTCCTCATCGCTGTAGCAATAGATAGTTTCCTTCTTATTCCTAACCCTGAAAAGTGGTGTTTCCAAAATGTATACATGGCCGTTTCGAACCAGGTCCGGAAAAAACTGCAGAAAGAAAGTCAGCATCAGCAGTCTGATGTGCATCCCATCCACGTCGGCGTCAGTAGAAATGATGATTTTGCGATAGCGAAGCCCTTCTAACCCGTCTTCAATATTGAGTGCATGTTGAAGAAGGTTAAACTCCTCGTTTTCATACACAATCTTTTTCGTCAGGCTGTAGCAGTTCAATGGTTTACCACGCAAACTAAACACAGCCTGGGTTTGCACGTCCCGTGATTTGGTGATAGAGCCCGACGCAGAATCACCTTCAGTGATGAAGATCATGGAATCGTCCCGGCGCTCGTTCTTCAGGTCGTCGAAGTGGATGCGGCAATCCCTCAGTTTTTTGTTGTGGAGGTTGGCCTTTTTAGCCCTGTCATTGGCCAGCTTCTTAATGCCTGCAATTTCTTTGCGTTCCCTCTCCGACTGAATAATCCGCTTTTGCAGGGCTTCCGCCACGGAGGGATGACTATGCAGAAAGTCGTCGAGATACTTTTTAACAAAGTCGTTGATGAAAGTACGCATGGTGGGGCCTTCCGGGCCAACGCTTTGAGAGCCCAGTTTCGTTTTGGTTTGAGACTCAAACACAGGCTCCTGCACCCGCACTGCAATAGCTCCTACAATACTTGTGCGCACATCCGATGCATCAAAGTCTTTTTTGTAAAACTCCCTGACCGTTTTTACCAATGCCTCCCGGAAAGCCGCCAAATGGGTGCCGCCCTGGGTTGTGTACTGACCGTTAACAAAACTGTAGTACTCCTCACCATACTGGTTATTATGAGTGAGCGCAATCTCAATGTCCTCTCCCTTCAGGTGAATGATTGGGTAACGCAGCTCTTCTTCGTTAGTCTTGCGGTTCAGTAAGTCGAGAAGACCATTTTCTGAAAAATACTTAACACCATTGAAATTGATTGTCAATCCGGCGTTCAGGAACGCATAGTTCCAAAGCAGGTTGTCAAGATACTGCGGAATAAAATGAAAGTTTTTGAAGACCGTACCGTCGGGTTCGAAGATGGTGAGTGTGCCATTTCTTTCAGTAGTGGTAGTCTCAGGCGGATCGTTGGTCAGCTCCCCCTGATGGAACTCGGCCATTTTAGTGCGGCCTTCTCTGAATGATTGCACCTTGAAGTAGTCCGAAAGGGCGTTTACCGCCTTGGTACCTACTCCGTTCAAACCAACTGATTTCTGGAAGGCGTTAGAGTCGTATTTACCCCCAGTGTTGATCTTGGACACACAGTCGATGACTTTGCCCAGCGGAATGCCACGACCAAAGTCACGCACCTCTACCCTATGGTCGGTCACCTTTACATTAATGACCTTGCCATTTCCCATCATGTGCTCATCAATACTGTTGTCGATGATCTCCTTTACAAGTACGTAAATACCGTCATCCATCGCAGCACCGTCACCGAGCTTGCCGATATACATACCTGGCCTGAGCCTGATATGCTCTTTCCAGTCAAGTGAACGAATATTGTCTTCGGTGTAATTTGATACTGCAGCTTGTTCGTTTGCCATAAGTCCTTCAATCGCAGAAAGTTTCCATCATTTTGACCGTATCTGGGGTCAAAAATTGCAGTGAATTTAGGATAATTATGGAAATTTTCTGGAATATAATTTCTCTTAACTTGCTGTAAATGAAGGATTTATATTCAACTATTGATTGAATATCCCAGCACTAAGCTACTGATATTAAGAGGGTTGATAGCTCCGATAGCGGAGAACAAAACCGTAAGAAAGAATCCAGGCAAAAATCAGAAAAGTGCCTAAATAGACCAGATAGGCAAAATTATTAAAGTCGAGGTTCACACGATTGTTGTACACACCTATAAAGGCAGCGCCAGTTACAAAAAAAACGTTGATGAGGCTGATAAGCACTTCGAGCCAAATGAGCGTTTTGTTCTTGAATATCTCAGATGAAAACAAACCTCTTCCTTCAGTGACCGGCACGCCGTCGAGCACTTTACCAAATACAAACAACAAAAGGTTGACAACCAGAAAAAAAGCAAACGAATAATAGAAGAATTGGCTTTTGGAAATGAAGTAGATGGGCGTGCCTAGTTGATCGCTGTACAACGAAACATTTTCCGGCAGATAAGCATACACAAACAGGAGTCCGCCGAGGAAAAACAGCAATGAAATAATTCTAATAAATGAAAATATTCTCTTCATGCTACAGCCATCAATTTGGATGCAAAACTAGTTAGTATTCTTAAATAAATAGCTTTTTTAATTACATTGTTATCTGTATTTGTAACACCCATGAACATTAACCCTGTCATTCTTTCTATCCCAATCTATTTTCTGCTGATTGGTGTAGAGCTTATTATTCAGCACTTTCAGCACCGGAAAATCTACCGGCTCAATGATGCCCTCACCAATATGAGTTGCGGCATTACTCAGCAAATTACCGGAGCCTTCCTTAAGGTTCTCACCGTTACGACTTATCAGTTGGTCTACGAGAACTTTGCGCTTTTCAATGTACCCGTAACGTGGTATACTTTTATCCTTATCTGGTTGGGTGTAGACTTGTGCTACTACTGGGCTCACCGGATGAGTCACGAAATCAACCTATTCTGGGGAGGGCATGTGGTGCACCATCAAAGTGAGGATTACAATTTCTCCGTAGCGCTCAGGCAGGGCTCGTTCCAGGTGTTCTGGACCTTCTTTTTCTACCTCCCGCTGGCAATTATCGGTGTGGACACACTCACCTTTGTGCTTGTTGCCGCCATCAACACAGTTTACCAGTTTTGGATTCACACTGAAACAATTGGCAAACTTGGCTGGTTTGAATTCGTTTTCAATACTCCCTCCCACCACCGGGTGCATCATGGGCGTGACCCAAAATATATTGATAAGAACCATGGAGGTACCTTTATCATTTGGGACAGGCTATTTGGCACGTTTCAGGAAGAGGAAGAAAGGCCAACATATGGCATTACTAAGCCTGTGAACACCTGGAACCCCATCAGAGCCAACCTGCAGCATTATATCGACATGGCGGGGCAACTCAAGAAAGTCAGGTCGTTGGGTGATGGCCTCAGGATCATGTTCAACAAGCCCGGATGGCTCCCCGATTACCTTGGCGGCTATCAGGGTGTGCCTGAAGTTGATAAAAGTGCCTATCACAAATTCAACCTTCATCCGCCTTCAGCATTTTCGGTTTATCTGATCTTCCAATACCTGTTCGTTCTGGGAGGCACGTCGTTCTTTATGTTCAATCAAGGTAATTTCTCTATCATGGAAAAGTCGGTGATAGCTGTAACTATTGTAGTTTCTATCATCATTCTTGGGGGCATTATAGAAATGAGAGAATGGGCCTTCACCACCGAGCGCATCAGGCAACTTATTCAACCGCTTTTAGCTTATTTTTTGACCTATTCGTTAATTCCCGTCTATATACTGGGAGTTGTTGGCATTGCCTCCTTAATTTGGATGTACAAAATAAGAACCCCCACTTCCAAACCGGATCAAACCATCAATGCCTGACCTAAGACAATTGAAAAAGTTTAGTTTGCTGCCCATCATTGCATTTTCCCTTTACGGCTGTGGACTGCCTGCCGATTTGGATGGGTACAATGATGTGACGTGGAAAAGTGACGCCAATGGATGTAATGGAGACAGACTGGCTATGACTCAGGTGTTCGTTACTCAAAAAGACAAAATAAAAGGTCTTGATGAGCCTCAAATACTCAGGTTGTTGGGTAAACCGGACAAGCAGGAGCTTTATATCAGAAGCCAGAAGTTTTTCGTCTATTACATGGAACCAGGGCCAACCTGCGAGAACAGCATAGAACCTCCTCTCCTTCTCACCATAAGATTCAACGCACTGGGCTACACCAATGAAGTCTTTCTGGAAAACTTCACCAAGTAACCGGGCGTTTTTAGCTTTTTCATAAAGCTTGTCATATAATACTCCTCCTTTCCAGACTAAGCTAACAGATGACAACAAGGGAGCAACTGGAAGTACACCACAAAGAGGCATGGTTTTGGGCCAGACAATGCTGTCGCTTTCAGCCCGACCTGGCAGAAGACGTTCTGCAAACAGCTTACCTCAAGGTGCTGGAGAAAAGAGCACTCTTTGCTGGTAAATCGAGCTTCAAAACCTGGCTTTTCAGCGTGATCCGGTTCACCGCTATTGACATGGCAACGGCGCAGCAACTACATGTGAGTAAGCACCTCGGCATTGACGATATTCAGCTTTCGGAGATAGCCAACTCGCAGAATGAAGGTGGTGTAATGAGCTATGAGCGCATGATCAGTCAGTTGCCCGGGCGCCAGGCTGAGCTTCTATTACTGGTTTTTTACCACGACATGACGCTGGAAAAGGCAGCCGAGGTCATGGAAACGAGCATTGGCACGGCACGCACTCACTACGACAGAGGAAAAAAGAAACTTAGAGAATTGATATTGGCTTCACAATTAAAGAAAGCGATATGAAAAATGAAGACGAAGAGTTAAGAGACTTCTTTCTTGAAATGAAAAAAAGTGACGCCTCTCACGAAGCTCCACCTTTCGCTAAACTTATTGTTCAGCAAAAGCAGCGAAAACTACCCGTTTGGGCCGTAGTCGCCGCAACCATCAATATCATTCTTTTTGTTGGAGGCTTTTGGTACCGAAGTCTTCAGCCAACCGAAAGAGTGGGTGTATTGCCCCATGTTGAAACGCAGTCTTCTATTGATCAAAACAGCGATATGATGACTTGGGAAACGCCCACGGACAAGCTGTTAACCAACTTTTAATCTTACTACGATGAAAAATATAATCACAATATGCTTAGTGCTGCTTCTCGCAGGTTCAATGACCTCCTTTGCACAGACTTCTGATCCTTTTGCGGCGACACTGTATGAGCCTGATTTGGTTGTTAAATATACTGATGACATAGGACTGACTGACGCACAAGCTCGGGATATGAAAGTAACCTATGAAAAAAACATCTCGCAGTTCAACAAGAAAAAGTCAGACTGGTCCCTGGCAATGGTAGAGTTTCAGGAGATCATTTCGCAACCAAGTGTGAACTATGAAACCCTGGATAAAAAGTTCAGTGAAGTCCTTGCCCTTGAAAGTGAGATAAAGAAAATAAAGCTAAAATCTTTGGTGGAAATCAAGAATTTGCTGACAGTGGATCAGCAATCCAAACTTGATAATATCAAAAAACAGAATCCAGAGTACAACAAAGCTTTTGAGCTCACCTTAGGCTTCGAAGAGGATTCTAAAATTGTCATTAAAAAACACGAGAGTCTCAGCCCCGACACCAAAAAAGAGCCCCTCTTCATTCTATACGGTGGAGATGAAAAGCCGACAATCGATAAGAAAATATCTAGTATCGATGATGTTAAGCCCGAAGATATACAAGCATTATCTGTCTACAAGGGAACAGCCGCCACCGACAGGTTCGGGGAAGACGGTAAGAACGGAGTCATTGAAATTAAGATCAAAGGCCCCGCTCTGAAAAAGTATCGCAAGAATTAATACCCAAACAACTCCGGCAACCACAAACTCAGCGCTGGTACGTAGGTAACGAGCAACAGCACGGCGATCATAGCCAAAAACAGTGGCAGCAACGGTTTGAGTACCTTTTGAATGCTCAAACCGGCCACGCTGCAGCCCACGAATAGCAGGGAGCCAACCGGCGGTGTACAAAGACCAATACACAGGTTCATCACCATCACAATGCCGAAGTGGATGGGATTCATGCCCATTTGCACCACCACTGGCAGGAATATAGGTGTGAAAATCAGTACCGCAGGCGTCATGTCCATGAACGTACCCACAGCCAGCAACAAGAGGTTAATAATCAGCAGGATCACAACCGGGTTGTCGCTCACATTCAACAGGAAGTCGCTTACGCCCTGAGGAATATTCTCGTAAGACAATACCCACGACATACCCATGGAAGTCGCCACCAGCATCAACACGATGGTGGTAGTTAATGTAGTGTCCAGCAGAATGCGAGGCAAGTCTTTGTACTTCACCTCTTTGTAGACAACCATCGACAGGATCAGGGTGTACAGCACGGCAATAGCCGACGCCTCTGTGGCGGTGAATATCCCAGCGATAATTCCCCCAATGACGATTACCAGTAGCAAAAGGCTTGGCAATGCGCCGAAAAAGCTTTTGAAGAATATTTTTACCCCCGTCGTCTCGTTTGACTTGTATCCTTTTTTCAGGGCCACAACACCAGCAACAATCATCAATGCAAGACCAATAAGCAACCCTGGAATATAGCCAGCGAGAAACAGTGCTGCGATAGAAACACCTCCACTTGCCAGGCTGAATACGATAAGAATATTGCTTGGTGGGATAACCAAACCTGTAGAAGCTGAGGTGAGGTTCACAGCAGCACCAAAAGCTTTATCATACCCCTCTTTTTCCATTCTGGGCACCATAAATCCGCCGATAGCAGAAGCAGCAGCGACAGACGAACCCGAAATGGCACCGAAAAGCATACATGCCAGTATGTTAATAAACGCCAGGCCTCCGGGAAGTGGCCCCACCATGGCCCTCGCCAAATCGATCAGTCGACTGGCAATGCCGCCCTTGTTCATCAGCTGCCCAGCCAGCACAAAAAACGGTATGGCAAGCAGCGAGAAACTATCAATTCCTGTAGCCATTCGCTGAGCCAGTGTGGTAAAAGCTATCACCGGATCCATGGTGATCAGTATGGTGACAAGGGATGAAAGTCCGATGCTATAAGCTACGGGTACGCCAATGCCCAGCAGCACAACGAAAGTCAATACTAAAATGGCTATCTCTGTCCAGTTCATACTTCGGCCCTCCCTTTGATCAATTCATGAATACAGTAAAAACAAATTAGAAGTCCACTGACGGGCAGTGAAATGTATACGTAGGCAAGTGATACCTGAAGTGTGGCTGCCAGCTGACCGAGTGCAAACGAAATGTACACAAGCCTGATACCGCCTACAACCATGACCAGCAGAGCGAATACAAGTATTAGCAGGTAGATAAAGCGATGAAGTAAAACAGCTTTGGCACCTTCCAGTTTACCGGGAAGAATATCAATGGCGAGGTGCATATTTTTGCCTGTGGCATATGCTGCACCAATCAGTGCTACCCAAATGAGCAGGTACCTGGCCAGCTCGTCGGTAAAAGAGCTGGGGCTTCTCAATATATAACGGGAGGCTACCTGCCAAAGCACATCCAACACAAGGAGGCTCATAAGGATAACAAGCCCACCTTCGGTAATTTTGTCAATTTTCTGTCTGAGAACTTTCATCTACGGCTTCAATTCTTTCTAGTAGTTTCTTTCGGTATTCTGTATTGGCAAATGCATCCAGCATCGGCCTCACTTTTTCAATAAATGGCCCTTTGTCAGGGTATTCAACGTGAACCCCATCTGCTATCATGGCGTCCAGCGCTTCTTTCTCTGACTCTTCCCAAAGCGTGCGCTGGTGCACAGCCGACTCAAAGGAAGCTTCGCTCAACCACTTCTTTTGCTCATCGTTCAAGTCGTCCCAGGTGTGGGTGCTCACGAGCATCACATCCGGCACAAAAGTGTGTTCATTGAGGCTGTAATAGCGACAAACTTCATAGTGCCTTGTCAGGTAAAGACTCGGGGGATTGTTTTCTGCGGCATCCACAACGCCCTGCTGAAGTGCTGTGTAAAGCTCGCCAAACGGTATGGGGGTAGCAGAGCCGCCCAGCAACCTCACCATTTGAATAGCTGATGCGCTGGACTGCACCCTCACTTTGAGTCCCTGAAGGTCTTCCGGCTTCATGATGGGCTTGTCTTTGGAATAAAAGCTGCGACTGCCAGCGTCGTAAAAGCACATGCCCCGCATCCAGAACTCCTCGCCACTTGTCAAGAGCTCCTGCCCAATTTCGCCACCCAGCACTTTTCTGTAATGATCCTTACTATGAAAAACATAGGGTAAATTCACCACTGCCATCGACGGCATGAAGCTTTCCAGCACTGCCGCAGACGCTTTGGTCATTCCTATGGAGCCTATCTGCAACAATTCAAGCAACTCTCTTTCAGATCCCAGCTGTCCATTGGGATAGATATCAATGCGCATCTTGCCGTTTGACTTCTCATCTACTTTCTCAGCCAAAAAAACCATCGCCTTGTGCACTGAGTGGTTTACGTCAAGAGCGTGGCCTAGCTTAATCACTTTCACATCACTTTTCACAGCGCAGCCCGCAATCGTTAGCATTAAAAAAAAACAAAGCAGGTATCTTAGGGAAGTTGTCGTCACCTTATTTATTTATTAAATCCAAAATATGATTTAGCATTGAAATAGCAGATATTCTCCACCATTTTACCCAGCCACTCCCGGTCATTCGGTAATTCACCGTTATGAACGTCAGTTCCGATCAAATTACACAGAATCCTACGGAAATAATCATGCCGGGGGTAGGAAAGAAAACTTCGGCTGTCAGTAAGCATGCCAACAAACCGGCTAAGGAGTCCCATATTCGACAGTGCGTTGATTTGCTTTTCCATCCCATCCTTCTGGTCGAGAAACCACCAGGCCGACCCGTATTGCATCTTGCCTGCCGTGGAACCATCGTTGAAGTTGCCCGCCATAGTGGCGAAAAGCTCGTTATCCCTTGAGTTGAGGTTATAAAGAATGGTCTTGGCAAGTTGGTCTGTTGAGTCAAGCCTGTCAAAGAAGCGACTCATGGCTCTGCTATGCTCAAAGTCACCCATACTGTCAAAGCCTGTGTCAGGCCCCAGGGTATCAAGCATGCGCTTGCTATTGTTGCGAAGGGCGCCGATGTGAAACTGCTGCGTCCAGCCTTTTTCATGGTCCATGAGCGCCAGCTGGTGCAACATGAACGACTGGTAAAGCAACATATCAGCTTTTGCAGGCATTTTCCCGGATCGTAGCTCCGCAAACACTTTTGCAGCTTCGGCTTCAGTAAAGTCGGCGGCGTAGAAGGTCTCCAGCCCATGGTCGCTCAGCTTGCAACCCAGCGATGCAAAGAAGTCGTGGCGGCTTCTCAAGGCTGACAGAAGGTCATCAAGTGAGGAAATGCTTTGTGAAGCAGCTTTTCCAAGTTTATCCAAATAGGCATTGAAGCTGGCTGCATCGCTTACGACGACCACTTTGTCGGCCCTAAAAGCCGGAAACACCTTGATTTTATACCCTTCCTTTTGAAGCGTTTGATGGTAAGAGAGATCGTCGGAAGGGTCATCGGTGGTGCAAATGGTCTCCACTTTCATTTTCTCCAAAATGCTTCTTACCGTCCACTTGGCACCTAACTGTTCGCCGGCCTCATCATAAATTTCTCTTGCAGTGGAAGCGTTAAGAATTGTATGAATACCAAATGGTCTTTGTAATTCCATGTGCGTCCAGTGGTAGAGCGGATTGCGCATGGTATAGGGAACCGTTTCAGCCCATTTTTCAAACTTCTCATAGTCGGAAGCATCGCCAGTGCAATACTTTTCATTGACGCCATTGGCCCGCATGGCCCGCCATTTATAGTGATCTCCCTCCAGCCAAATCTCAGTAAGTGTTTTAAAACGTCTGTCCTCAGCAATGTCCTTGGGCGACAAATGGCAGTGGTAATCTATGATTGGTTGATCTTTGGCATGTTCAAAATAGAGGTATTCCGCAGTGTTATTGGAAAGCAGGAAATTGTGATCCAGAAAAGGCCGCATACTTACTAGCAGTGTTGTCGTTTTTTTAAAAATGAAGGCTTCAAGATAGCATAAATAATAGGAGCTGGTAAAATATTTCGTTTGGTCAGTCGTATTTTAAGTCAGGTGGTCAGAATAGTGCTCTTTAACCAACTAATACTAGCTTGAATCGATACCTGCAGATTTGTCTTCTGATCTTTAGGGAGTTTGTGGTTTACACATTGATTTTTAGTGCTCTGGCACTGGTCATATATCTCAATATAGGCTGGTTGGGGCTTATCTACATTTTCTGGACCAAGGTTGTCGGTTTCCTCTCCATTTGCGCCCTCTATCACTTCTCAAAAAGTAATCAGCTTACTTTTTTTCGAAACCTTGGCTTGTCGGTGCAAGCACTTTTGGCCGTAGCCGGGCTCTCTGACATTATACTGTTCTTAGCCTTAGTAGCAATTGTTAATTCGATTACATGACTCAACACCATGTATTAGAAGGTGACTCAATAGACTTCCGTTATGGAGACCATAGCGTGCTGACCGGTGTATACATTAAATGTGAAACTGGCAAAGTAACCGGCTTGCTGGGTAGAAATGGTACAGGAAAATCAACACTATTCAATATACTGTTTGGTACCGCCAGCCCCGGAGGCGGTTCGGTAAGATGGAATTCCAATTATGTGAGGAGCGCTTTCCGAAAAAGTGGCCTCGTCAGTTATATGCCGCAGTTTCCCAGTATTCCGGGGCACCTCAGTTTCAAAAAGCTATTGAAGTTGTTCGGTTACGATGATGATCAGGTTGAGGAAGTTTTAAGCTACCACCTGGTTAAAAAACATTTCACTACCCGATTTAGCAACCTTTCTACAGGTGAGAGAAAATTGCTGGAAGCATTGCTCCTACTTCATTCCAGAAGCCATTTCGTTTTGCTAGACGAGCCTTTCTCGTTTTTGTCGCCTTTGCAGGTCGAGCAGCTGCTGCCTGTTGTCCGGTCTCAGGCACGAACAAAAGGTATTTTACTAACTGACCATCGTTACCAGCAGGTCATCGACAGCAGCGACACCGTGCTTCTTTTGAAAAATGGTTCTGTTCATCCTATTCAGGGAATTGATGGCTTAAAAAGTTTAGGATACATTAGGTAAACCAAACTTTGCCTGGGTCAATAATATCAGACTGCTCACTATCATTAATAATGGTTTTGTGAAAGAAGGGCAAAGAAGCCTGAAATAGCGATAGCCAATATGGTCATTCCCTGCACCAGCGACATGACAGTAATCGTTCGGTAAGCGACTTTGATGTCTTTGATTCCTGAGAATTGAGCCACCACCCAAAAGAAAGAGTCGTTGGCATGAGACACAGTCATTCCTCCCCCACCAATGGCTGCCACCATGAGCACAATGCCAGTGGGATTATCAAGCCCACCAAGCGACAACAGGGGGCCAAGGATGGAAGAGGTAATCACCATAGCCGAGGTGGTAGACCCTTGCGAGGTCTTGAGGATGGCTGTGAAAGCAAAACCCGCCAGAATAAAGTAGATACCACCGGCATCTCCGCCACTTAGCCAGCCTTCCACCATTTGGGCCATTGGCGTGGCCTTTAGTACGGCACCAAACGCAGCGCCAGCACCCGTGAGAATAAGGACGGGCCCGGCTTGCACAAGGCCTTCCTGAAAAGAAGACGAGCGTTCAACCTTTCCTATATACTTTAACAACGGCACTGCTATAAGCAAGCCTGCCAGCAAGGCGATGACAGGGTTTCCTAAAAAGACTAGAGCATCTATAAGTCCATTGTGGAAACCAACAAACTGCGCAACCGAGCCAAGACCAATGAGTATCAATGGAATGAAAATAGGACTCATGGAAAGGCCCAGGGAAGGCAAAGACTGATCAGAAAGAATGGGAGTGTCACTCAGCTCTGACTCGTAGGGATATTTTTTGAAAATATACTTTGAATAGCTAACAGCAATTAAAACCACCGGGATGGAAATAAGCAGTCCTGAAATGATCACCAAACCTAAGTAGCTTTCGCCGCCCAGGTTACCTGCCGCAGCAATAGGCCCTGGCGTGGGTGGCACAAGTGTATGGGTAGTATACATGCCGCCAGCCAATGAGAGGAACAAAGAGCCGGCAGCGATATTTCGCTTTTGCGCCATCACATGACAAAGCCTTGAGAGTATAATAAAGCCTGAATCACAAAAAACAGGAATACTCACCAGGGCCCCTAAAAAGCCAATCCCCAGCTCCGGGCTCTTTCGTCCGATTGTTTGCAAAATAAACTCTGCAGTTTTTACAGCAGCACCAGATTTCTCCAGGATTACCCCCAGAATACTCCCCAATATGATCACTATCCCAATACCACCAATGATACTCCCGAAGCCGTCATTAATAAAACCAACTACTTTGATGGCTGGAATACCCACCACAATGCCTACAAGCAACGACGCCATGAGCAACATGATGAAAGGGTGCACTTTGAACACCGAGGCCCCGACTACAATCAGCACAACAGCCAAAAGGATGACAACGAGCAGCAGCGGGCCTTCTATCATGATCGAGCAGGGTTGGTTTTTACATCAATAATAAAATTTGTTCTGGATAAAAGGGCTCCATTTATCATATTCATGGCATGGAACAATCACCAGGACAAAGCAAGCTCACATTTGCAGAACAGCTCCTCGATTTTTTGGCTCACCTTGAGTGGCCTGAGGTGCCAGAAGACGTGGAAGTGATGAATCCTTATGCCGACACAACCGCCTGGGCCCTTACGCAGGCTTTTTACCGGAAATACTATTCGGACAATCAGGCCAGAACGCTCATCATTGGCATTAACCCGGGTCGTTTCGGCGGTGGGGTAACGGGCATTCCTTTCACAGATCCTTTGAAGTTGCAGGACATTTGTGGCATTGAAAACAACCTCGTAAGAAAGCAGGAGCTCTCCTCAACATTTATCTATCACATGATTGCCGCTTTTGGCGGCCCCAAAGTTTTCTACCAACACTTCTGTTTTTCGGCTGTGTCGCCAGTGGGCTTTACCATGCATGGCAAAAACCTCAACTACTACGACCACAAGGAGCTGCAAACCAAGCAATGGGTGAGCTTTATGACCAACTGTTTCGAAAGCCAGCTACAAATGGGCGTCAACCGTGAGGTGGCCTACGTGCTGGGTCAGGGACAAAATCTGAAGTTTCTTTCAAAGCTGAATGATGAAAAGGGCTTTTTCAAAAAGCTGGAAGTGCTGCCGCATCCAAGATGGGTGATGCAGTACAGGTTGAAGAGGCTGGAGGAGTTTATCAATGTTTACATTGACAAACTCTCCGTTCATATCTAACTGTTTTTCACAAAAACCGTCAGTGCCGGAACCCAATATTATCAAGGTAAACAATCCCCTTCGACGGCTTTCCAAACTCAAAACGTATCTCAGTTAGCCCAGCCCAATTCAGCTCAGCATCACTCACGTCTATTTCCACATATTCAAACTGCGGTTCCCAAAAGACGTTGAAGCGATCTTTAGTCATCTTATCCGATTTGAAATAGTGCGATTCTGCCCTGGGTGCCAAAACATGGTAGTCCGCAAGCTGCCTTTCAAATATGTTGCCCACACTGTCTTTGAAAACAATCCTGAAATCAGGAGTCAGCTCCCCCTTGATCGAATCCAGCAAGTCTTTGTCTCCATGCGACAAGTCGAACACAAACCGGCTGGGGTTGAACGCCTCTCCTAAGCCGTTCGGGAAGCTTACTTTATAGGTCGCTGTACTCCCTGACGCTGAGTCAAGCTGCCAGCCAAGCAGGAGTGCATTGTTTTCCTGAAATAGCTTGCCCTTATATTGCATCAGCTCTTCTCTGAACACTTTGAAGCTGTCGGCTTCGGATTTTCCATTACCAAAACTTTCAATGTCAATATCAGATTCGAAGTCTTCCAGCATGGCTATCTGATTGTCCTGATATACAATACTGATATTGTTTTTGGGTAACCACTTGCCGGCAGACCATCTGTTTCTGAACACAGCCCTGTAATCGGCCTGATCAAAAAGCGCTGACTTGAGAAACGCACCGATCATCACTTTTGCGGTTTTCCGCTGTATTTCCCCATCCACCAGCGGGGTTTTGTTGAGCAGGTAGCTATAGGGAGGCCCCGCATCGTTGGCTCCCCAAATGGTGTTGAACTGCCCATGGTTGGCCCCATGAATGAGAACGCCTGCTTTGAAAGTGCTGTCTGTCAATTCCGTCCTTCTGTATTGGCGAAGTCCGTAAAAGCTATCTTCATCGCTGTCCAGCGAGCCTTGAAGCGCCAGGAAATTCACTCCTTTCAACTCCATGCGTCTCTCGTAGCGGTAGTCGGTTTGAGCCAGGGCAATCACCCCCTTAATGCCGAAATGAAAGTCAAAAGCTTCCAGTGCGTTATCGGGAAAGGCGGGAAGCTCATTGAAGGCGGCGGCAATACTTACCGCCTCTCCCCCTCTGCTGTGACCAATCAGAGCCACTCTGTTCAGGTCAACTTTTCCAAACAGCTCATGAGTTTTGTCCTCATTCCATTGTTTCCACTGCTGCAAATGCTTCAACAGCAACCAACCTCGGGCGGGCATTTCCTTGCCGCCGAAGTCTCCATCAGGTGACCCATTCAGGAAGTTTTCGTCTACCGACACCATAATGATGCCGTTAGAGGCCATCCACTCACCCAGGTAGGCATAACCGGGGTCGGAGTACTCCAGCATGGAGTGATTCCCATGCACGGTGAGTACGATAGGGAATGGCCCTGCCCCCTCCGGCATCCAAACGAGTCCGTTTACAGGAAGCTTTTTTGGCCCAAAACCCCAGTATTTTTCTCTACCCTTATGCTTGTCGCCTTTCCAGGCTGGAATGATTCGGGAGCCATCAACGGTAGGGGTAACAAACTTCACCTCCTTAGCAAACTGTTTCCGTCTCTTGCTATCTCCCGACCCATAGCTAAAAGTCTTCACTCCAAAAGTGCCATTCAATGTAGGGTCGGCCAGGGTCAACTGGGTACCCTTCTTCGGTGGAGTGGAAGGCAGCGTTGCCTCCTCCGGACTCCCGACGTAAGTAAGCCAATAGAACCCGACGACGAGAATAAGCGAACCAACCGACCCCAGCATGAACGCAAGATTGAGAAAGGTCTTCGATGATTTCTTTTTAGAAAAAGTGCCCAGCAAAAAGGCTGACAAAGGCAACGCCGTTAGCCATACGCCCACCGCTCCCAACCAGTAGTATTGGGGTGGGAAACGAAAAAAGTTACTCCCGATGAGCCAACAAACCGTTATCGAAGATACAACCAATGCACCCACTGGTGCCTGCCGCTTGTTCACCCAACGATCCAGGTGAAAATACATGAGCCCGAGACCATATTGGGCAGCTATTCCGTAGATAATTCCGAGCACCAGGTTCACCTCCCGGGGATCATAGCTTCGGAAGTAGTAAGCCGCAGTTGCAGCAAAGGCAACATTCGAAATTGCCAAACCAAACAGCACTGATTTCTTTAAACAGTCTTTTCGCTTCTTACTCGTTAAGATTTTTTTCCATGGGTTCAAAAACCCCCAAACCTTAGGTTGATTTGATTTCAAACGTATGCAGTTAAATATGAAGTCATTTATTTAAAAGGATGGGTGCGTTTACTATGCTTTTTATTGAACTGTGTTCATTCTTCAGTCGAGAATATACTTAACTTAGTGCGCTTAAAACAAGCCATAAATGGAAGAAAGGAAATTCTTCGTCATTGATTTTGACAGCACCTTTACAAAAGTTGAAGCCCTGGACGTGTTATGTGAGGTATCTTTAGACGGAAGGCCGGAAAAAGAAGAAGTACTTCAAAAAATCAAGGACATCACAGATTTAGGGATGGAAGGCAGCATCGATTTCAGAGAATCACTGAAACGCAGGCTCGATCTTCTGCAAGCACATAAAAATCACTTGCCACCCCTCATCGAACGCCTGAACAAACTCATCACTAAGTCTGTAAAGCGTAACAAAGACTTTTTTGAGACCTATAGCGACAATATTTTCATCATCAGCAATGGCTTCAAAGAGTTCATCGTCCCTATTGTGACTCCCCATGGGGTAAAGGCTGAAAACGTATTTGCCAATGAGTTCCGTTTTGACGACAAAGGAAACATCATCGGCTTCGACGAAGACAATATCTTATCGAAAAGTAACGGAAAGCCAGCCTTGATTAAGTCTCTGAACCTTGATGGCGAGGTATATGTTATCGGCGATGGATATACCGACTATGAAATAAAAGCGGCAGGCTTTGCCAAGAAATTCTATGCCTTCACCGAAAATGTATCCAGGAAAAAAGTAACTGATAAAGCAGACCATATAACACCATCCTTCGACGAATTTTTGTACATGAACAAGATGAACACCACCCTTTCTTACCCTAAGAATCGAATCAAAGTGCTTTTGCTGGAGAACATCCATCCGAGAGCCATAGAAATACTCAAAGAAGAAGGCTATCAGGTAGAGGTTCACGCAGCCGGCCTCGATGAAGATGAGCTCATCGAGCGCATCAAAGATGTTTCTATTCTTGGTATCAGGTCAAAAACCCAGGTGACTAAAAAGGTACTTGAAAGTGCTCAACGGCTTATTTCCATTGGCGCCTTTTGCATTGGCACCAACCAGATCGACCTGGAAACAGCAGAAAAGAAAGGCGTTGCAGTATTCAATGCACCATTTAGCAATACACGTTCGGTAGTGGAGCTGGCCATTGGTGAAATGATCCTTTTGATCCGCAACCTCCCTGACAAAATTGCCAAAATGCATGACGGCGTATGGAACAAGTCGGCCAACAATAGCTTCGAAATCCGTGGCAAAAACCTGGGCATTATCGGTTACGGAAATATAGGCTCCCAGCTTTCTGTTTTAGCTGAATCGATGGGCATGAAAGTGCATTTCTTTGATGTGGAAGAAAAGCTGGCACTGGGTAATGCGACCAAGTGCAATACTTTGGACGAACTGCTGGCGGTTTCAGACATACTTAGCCTTCATGTGGATGGCAGAAAAACCAACAAGAACATCATTGGCGCCGCTGAGTTCAAGAAAATGAAAGATGGCGTGATCTTCATGAATCTGAGCCGTGGCCATATCGTCGACATCAAAGCGCTGAAAGATGCCATTGTCTCCAAAAAGGTGAGTGGCTGCTCAGTGGATGTATTCCCCCACGAGCCTATCAGCAACAACGAAGAGTTTATCAGTGAGTTGAGAGGGCTGCCCAACACCATCCTCACTCCTCACATTGGCGGTAGCACGCTGGAGGCACAGGAAAACATTGCCACCTACGTACCCAATAAAATGATCGAGTATGTGAACACGGGCTCAACCAGCGGGAGCGTCAACTTCCCGAATGTGACATTACCACTGCTCAAAGAGGCTCACAGGCTTCTGCATATTCATGAGAACATACCTGGCATTATGGCCAAAATCAATCAGGTGTTTGCCAAGCATGAAATCAACGTGGTTGGACAGTACCTGAAAACCAACGAATTGACAGGCTATGTCATCGCCGACATCAACAAAAAGTACGACAAAGAAGTGCTAACCGACCTGAAAGCTATTGAGGGGACGATTAGGTTCAGGGTTTTGTATTAATATAAGGAGCCCTTTTATTAAACATGGGCTCCTTATGCTTTTCTACTTCGTAAATGTAAACTCCACCACATTGTATTCGTCGTTGAATCCTCCATCAGTGAAGGTCAGTTTCATCGTCGACGAAGTAAGCTCTTTCGGGTTAAGAGTGGCAATGCTCAAGGCGGCACCAAGTACTTTACCTTTTGAGTCGTCCATTTCAATGTAGATGCTCTTATCTTCGTCGGCGTCCCATTTGAAGGCGCCCTCGTATGTTTCAGCGGGGTGCTCTCCGCCTAAATAGTCAACTGTACCATAAGTTACCGAAAAGCTGCCTCTGTAGTAGCTGTCGTCACTGTCCTTGTCTTTTTTGAACTCAGTCCAGCCAGCTACGTCGTTGTATTCCCGCTCGTTAGTGGTTTGGGCGTTGTCTGCATTGCCGCCCGGCACAAACAAATCATAAGCCTTTACCGAAGTCAGGTTCCACTTCCCGAGGTATGGCTCTACATATTTAAATGAAGGGTCTTGCAGCTCGTTAAGCTTGTCGCAGCCGCTAAGGCACGCACCCATGATAACAGCGCAAAAGATGATTCTCGATTTCATGCTCTAAGTTTTTCCTCAAAGGTATTTTGAAGAGAGAGCCAAGAACATCACTTCAATCAGGTATTTTCTGGTAGGTGCTGGTGGGTATGGAAAAGTATCAAATGACCGGTATAGCTCTGTGGTCAATCTTTACTCTTGTCCTTCCTTTTCGGGCTTACCTGCAGCATGAACGCAGCCGAGCGGTATCCATATGCAAGCATTTGAGTTTGCTTTTTGAATACCTTCACACCAATTTGTATGGCATCATTGTAGCATAATCCTGCAAAAACATTGGATGTGTTATTAAGACTATTATTGTTTGAATATTGTGCACCAACAAACGCCCATTTGCCAATGTAGGCCGTTGCATTCAAATTCAATATTGCCGACAGTTCACCGGGGAGGGCATAAAGTGCCGATGGCGTCAACTTTAACCATTTGCTTAGCCTGAAATCTTGCTGGATAAATGCAAATAATTTCCTTCGATCTTTAATTTCCGAGAAATCATCGGAAAAATTTTCCCGATAATTGTACGGGTAATTGACAAAGCTCAGACCTGCTTTCGTCCCCTTAAAAAACGAATAGCTCGCTCCAAGGTCGTAACTAAAATAGTTTGACCTCACCACACCGGCAAGGAGAGAAGAACCACCATAAATGCCTAGTTTAGAAAAATCACTTTCTTGTCGGATGTAAAAAAAAGAACTACCCAACGCAAGCTCATTCCCTCCGGAAAATTTCCATCTATAGTTGTACATCAGCGTATACCTCCACCCAGAATGCACCCCTAATGTTTCCCTGCTCATGGCTGCGCCAATGCCACTGTTGATTTTCTTAAGGTGTTGATCGTAAGAAAAAGTTGCACTAGCAGGTGCTCCATCGACACCGCTGGAAGGCAGGTGAGAAATCAGTGTGAGTGTTGGGTCATCACTTTCGCCGGCCATGGCAGGATTGATAAAAAGAGGAGCAGAAAAATAGAAATCCTTAACTGAAAGTGTTTGGCCAGAGGCAACGTTTAACAAAAAAAGAAGCATCAGGGAAAGTGAAATTGTTTTCATCTCTTTTACCAGTTAGTAGAAAACATCATGGTTTTACTGTCTGCGATTTTTTTAATTAATTATTTACTCATGACTAGCACGGCAATATCAATAAGAGATGTAGTCAATTAGTAACCACCTGAAAGACGTATATTTAAAAATAAAATAGCCCACACAAGGCTTCCCCTCCGCTAATTATGGCAAGGTTACTCGTATTACATTTTATTATTAAAACCATATTTGAGCATTACTCCTACGTAGCTATCGCTGTACTGATTTTCCATAGACCACATGTTCAGGCGTGCCCTCATAGCTACCTGAAAAGAGTCAGTAAGATTTAGTCCAGCATATACACTCACTGGCCCGACAGGATAGTCATTGCTATAGCTTTTGTAAGGGCTGAATTTAGCTCCAATAAAGACTTTATTGCTGAACCTCAGAAGTAAATTAACATCCAGGATGCTCTGTGAGGAATAAGTCCTGGGAAGATACAGAACATACATAAGTGTAGGTTCGAGGCTAAATTTTGGCCCGAGGCGAAAAATGGTTTGGGAAAACACATTGACCTGTCTGCTGTTGTAGGCAGATAAGCCGTCTGTGAATTTGGCCTTTGATGCCGCTGCGTTCTGCATACTTAAACCCAGGAGAAATGATTTGTATTTGTAGCTCAAGCCCAGATCAACATCAGCATTGACCCCATTTACATTTCCTTCGGGCAGCTGCCCATAAGGAGTATATTGCCCATCCCAATCCGAAAATAAATAGAAAGCATACTGATTCAAATTAACTCCCATCCCAATCCCTAGTTCAGCGTCAGCTGATACTTTGTGCTGGTAAGCATACATCACTGATTGAGAATAACTGGAGAAAATATCAGAGCTATTGATACCTATTACGACTCCAACAGCGCCACCGATCCCCTCTACCTTACTGTCGCCAGACAGCATGTATCCATTTACAGAAGTAGCGTAACTTGGTTGCATGTCAAAGTCAGCTACCAGCAATAGATTTTGCTTTTCATTAAGTCCAGCGAAAGCTGGATTGGCAATTTTTGGATCAAACAAATAAAAATCAGACCAAGTACGTCCGGTGTTAAATTGAGCTGATAAGGAGCTGGCAAGACAAGATAAAATAAGAATACTAAAAATATTTTTCATAGTCTGCTGTAGTCAGGAAATGTGAAAGCACAGAAATCCTCTTGTAAAATTACCTTAAGTAAGGCAAATTATTCCATCAAACAACAAAGACTTTGAAAAATTTCTGTATGAAATAGGTGTACTTCTCAATTAAATTGCAGCGGTGTTTCTTATCTTGCCCCTACTCCCATCGCCATCATAGCCCCGAGCAACGGAATGATCAATACAAGAGTCAGCTCGATACGAAGAATCATTTTCATCTTCTTTGGAATGTCAATCACTTCTTCTGGATCGCCCTTCCTTTCTTTCAGAAAGTAAAAAGTGGGAATCAGAGAAATAGCTCCTACAATACCAAAAAGAATGAGCTTGGCATAAATAATCCATCCGTTGCTGTAGAAGTCGGCAGGCTTGCCCACTCCAAACCACAAGGTAAAGCCAGCGCCCATTACGAGCAGGGCGCCGATTCCATACACGGCATCGACAATGGAGAGCCTCTGGATAGCTTTGCGGGAAAGCCTGTCTTCCAGGAGCAGGTGCTCCCCTACCAAACTGCTGAATACAGCCAGAATACCCAGGTAGTGAAGGTACTTAACCAAAATATAGCCAGTCATCTTACTATTAGTTAGCCTTTATAGGAATGGTGAACTTTACTTTTTCAAATGCTACGTTGATATCAACGCCGCCATCTGCAGGAGATAGTGTGATGGTGTGTTGTTCTGTCAGAGAGCCATCCGTCACAACTGGAACAGTAGTTTTAAGAATATCGAGGCTATAGTCAGGTTCCATAGCTCCCCATTTTCCCAGCTCCGTGTTTACAATCACTTCAAAAGTGTTGGGGCCTGGCACGGCATATATCTTGTAAGTACCCTTCTGCAGCGGCTTTCCGTTAAAAAGCACGTCACTACTAAAAGTCACTTCTGTCGATTCATTCGCACCCAGCCTCCAGTAAACACCATAAGGCTGCAGCGCTCCTTCTTCCTTAGTTCCAAATACAACTCTATTGCGGACAGATGGGCGGCTGTAAATCAAAGAAACGTTCACCCCACCGTTGGATAGTTCAGCACTACCCGGAGGGCTAAGTGTCCTGTTGCGATTCATCATATAAAGCGTGGCAGCCGCAATCAGCACCACAAACACGCCAACTCCAATTAGTATTTTCTTTCGCATATCAATAACGGTTTATATTTAACCCACAACTTAATCAATTTTGATTGATCTATACGCAAGAGCAACTTTACCTGATGATGAATTTTAGATGCCAATCCTGCTTCGCCAGATCCGGGTTCTCAACAGTTGTATCTTCATCAAAAAGTCGTTGGAGGTTGTTGCCGGCAAGATCCTCAATGGTTGGGTCAACAACCAGCACATAGGAACCTGGCAACCACAGCTTAGCTGGCTTAAAAGTCAGTCCGGTTTCGCTAGCTGTGATTTCAAAAACGCCATCAACTATTTGCCCGTCGCCACTTTCCGTCTTCACACTAAATTTCCCATCCAATGAGCCAAAGTCCATCGGCTCGCCGAATTGAACAGTAAGTGCATCATTGCTGCCAGCAGATGGGGCCACCAGCTTCCATGTCTCAAGGTCGGGCTTCACCCTGTCATCATCACCGGTGGAAAAAGGACGACTAAATCGCTGACCTAATTGATCTCCTTTTTGGCTACTAAAGGCTCCTTTGACTACCAGCGAATATCGCTTGCCGGGTTGTAGTGGAGTGCCGTGCATTCGATTGGGTTGCAAATCCCGTTTGATTTTCCCCGGATCAAACCACAGAGTCAGCATGGTATTATCAGCGTTCCACAAGGCTGGCTGCAATGGCAGTATCGCAACAGGCAGCCTCCGTCCATTTTCGTCTGCCACGTAAATATGTTCGTAGACGCCATCTGCCCTCATGGGCTGATCAAATTTGACATACATCTTTAGCTGATTGGCGGGAACAGTATTTGAGCTTGGGTAAACGGCCAGTACAATGGGGGGTGGCTCGTTGTCGCCCTCAAAACGAAATTGGGAAAGCAACTTCTCCCCCTCCTTAATTACATATTCCTGCCCTTCGGCAAAAGGAATAGCCGCTCTGAAAATAGTTTTGTCCCCTTCTGTTAGAAATTGCCCAAAAATAGGCCTTGGGTTATTCTGGAGGGCAACTGAAAGTCTTTTTAGGTCGCCATTGTAAGTAAACTGAATGGCTACTGCCTTTCCTTTTTCCAAAATAAACTCAGGAGAACGTTGAGCAGTAGCCACATAGTAACTTAAAACCAGCAGGGGTATTAAGTAATATTTCTTCAAGTATGGATGAATTTATAACCAAAAATCATTGCCAGTGATAAGGTTAAGATCACCATTGGCTTCTCTTTTTAACATTACAAAGTTCTTGTCGCCCAATTTATCCAATTGAACAACATTGACCATAGGAAGCGCTATAAAATTAACACCGCCCGTTTTGCCAGGCTCCTCGATCGGCTCTGTAAGGCTACCTTCAAATCCGGCAATGTCAGAGAACCTCACCTTCATTACCGAACGATTACTGTTGGCCATCAAAAGAAAGCTCTCTCCACCTTTGTTAATCACTATCATATCCAGCGGCGTATTGCCAGCACCAAATTCGGCGACCGTGCGGCCTTTGATGTGCTTGCCACCTTTCAACTCATCCATTGGGAAAAGCACCAATGGCGTGCATGTGTAGCTGGCTACCAGGTAGTCTTTGCCGTTGATTGTGCTCGTGGTGAATGTCTTCACTGGTGCGTAGGTCTCAAATCGGCCATGAGCCGCATGATATATTTCAAGAGAAGCGTCGTCCTGGCTGTTTCCAAAAGGAAAGGCCATGGTTCGGAATGTCGAGCTGAACTCGGCATTGCTCAGGCCTGTCACCATTACCTTGCCATTCTTAAACTCAATGTCAGATACTGTCCACACCCGCTGAGCCCTGCCTCTGTCGTCTTTGTAGTCTTCTGCGTAGGCGTTTTCAATCCCTCTTGAAGAATAAGAAACTTTGTCGAGAGGAACCCATTCAATTTTTTCGCCAACAAGCTTCAGTAACACAGGCGTCCCGTCCTGGTTGTGAACAGCAAAATAGGGGACATTGGATATTGGATTCACCGCCATGTCCTGAATAGAAATTTTATCTGCTGTCGTTCCCAGCGCAGCCGCAATAGCCACGTCTACATTTTTCATTTCTATTTTGGCCGGAGCCTCCGTGGCTTTTGCATCTTTTGTATCAAGAGCAACAATTGAGGCCGATTTAGAGTCCCCAATAAAAAGGATGCCTTCCGGGCCAAATGTCATGGCATTGATCGACTTGATATTCGGGTTGCCGTCCTTAAAATTGGCTTTCAGGGATTTCTCTTCTGCCGAAGCGATAAAGAAGAGCATTGAAAATAAGATTGTAAGTAGTTTTTTCATAGCGTTGGGATTTAGTATACTTTGTTAACCATTTCACCACCAATAGGTTAAAAGTTAATTATAAGCGGTTAGAATTGCCAGCATTGGCCCAAAGAAAGTCCTTTAACGGACATGAAACTTAGGCTAGTCGGCATAGATGATAAATCCTTGATTCGTTAGAGCCGGTTATTTCAACCTGAGGAATCATCCGGTTCTTACAAGTGAAAGAAGCGTGCAAACCAGTCTATCCCAATTTTGCTTCGTTCCCAATATTCCGGTTATCACAAAGGTTGATTTTATGTTTTGACTTCAACTTATTAAGTGAGATATTACACTGTTGCCGCCAACAAACAACACTGGTAGCGATTGAACAAATACTGCTACATACCTAACCCTACCTCAAATGAAAAGATTTGAAGCATTGGATATTTTTCGTGGGATGACGATTTGTCTCATGATCATTGTGAACACGCCCGGCGATGGCGCCTCTACTTTCTCTTTGTTGCTTCACGCCGACTGGCATGGGTTCACCCCCACCGACCTTGTTTTTCCTTCCTTCCTTTTTGCAGTGGGCAATGCCCTGGCTTTTGTAATGCCTAAATGGCAAGACTGGGAGTTTAAAGACGTTTTTCTGAAGCTTCTAAAGCGATCCGCCGTCATCTTCCTTCTAGGCTTTATCATGTACTGGTTTCCTTTCTTCAGGCAGGATGCGTCCGGTGCATGGTCATTTATACCGTTTTCAGACACCAGAATACTTGGTGTGCTGCAACGGATTGCCATTTGCTACTTCGCCGGTGCGTTGATGATCCATTTCTTTTCCACCAAAACGCTGTACTGGGTATCCGGAGGGCTTTTGCTTGGCTACTGGGCAATTATGTCGTGGTTTGGTGACCTCTCCATGCTGGGCAATGCTGGACAAACGCTGGATCTCCTGATTTTAGGTGACGGGCACATGTACCACGGCGAGGGTGTCGCTTTTGAACCAGAAGGAATACTTAGTACACTGCCTTCTATTGTCAATGTGATTGGCGGCTATCTGCTGGGGCTGTACGTTAAGGAAGGTATCAGCTACGAAAAACTGGCCAAGGTCATGCTGTATGGTGCCTACATATTGTTGGTCGCCTATTTGTGGAACTTCATCTTCCCTTTCAACAAAAAGCTTTGGACGAGCTCTTTTGTCGTCCTTACTATTGGATTGGACTTCATCATTATTGGCATTATTATCTACCTGACGGAGTTTTCTGCCAAGCCATATAAATTCAGCTTTTTCCAGACCTTCGGAAAGAACCCTCTTTTCATTTATTTGCTTTCCGAATACCTGGCCATCACGATGTATGTGGTCAAAATAGGAGACAGGAGTCTTTTCCGTGTGGCTTATGAGAGCCTTTTCAGTTGGTTGCCCCCCTACATCAACTCGCTGGCCTTCGCCGTTGCGTTTATGATGATTTGCTGGGCTGCCGGCAAATGGCTTGAGAAAAGAAACATTTACATCAAGGTGTAAAAAGCAGAGGGATCCGGCGAAAGATCCCTCTTAGATGAACAAAACCGATGACCGGGTCAATTAACCACCGCCACCAGGTACTTTGAAGATTTCCAAAATTCTTCGGGATTGGTTATTACCAGCGTAGAAAAGTCACCAGTCTCGTCTTCTCTTACTTTGTAAGAGTCGCCAGGGTGATTTGTGACAATGTCCACTTTTTTCCCAGCAAGTAGTATTTCACTTGTTGCGGTGATGTCGATGCGTTCAAATGAATCATTGTTAAAATCAGCGTTTAGCTTCTCTACCTTACCCAATCCTAGAATTCCCCCTTCTTTGGTAACGACCTGCTCCTCCTTCAGCTTCTTATAGGTGCCTGTTGCTACATAGCCAGTGTTTAGCTGCTCCTGCTGAGTAGCCAGTAAGTCATTTTGCTCACTTATTATGGTCTCATTTTCCAGTTTAACCCCATTAAGGGTGTCCACTTTCATGGAGAGTACTGCCACATTGTCCAGGAGCTCTTTATTCGATGTATTCAAAGCCACCAACGTAACCTTCAACTCGTTCACCTCCACGTTTTTTTCTTCTACCCTGGCCTGAAGGTTGTTCACCAACTTATTAAACTCTTTCATCTTAACGGATGAGCCCTGCAGGTTTTGCTGCAATTCAGCAATTCGGGTCTTGTTGGCCGCCAAAAGCGCATTAATTGCTTTTATGTCGGCTACAATAGCCTTCTCAGCTGAGGACGAATTTTCCACTTCTTTGGACGTGGCAAGCCCTATTTTCTCTTCACGCTCCTTTATCTCCGCCAGGTTACTTTCAATCTCATTGAAAGTCTCAAGGTAGCTATTGAGCCTCTCTTCCAGCTTGTCATTCTCGCCCTTAAGCGTTACATTCTCAGTCGTCAAATTCTCCACCTTTTCCTTATTACAGCCAGCCAAAATTATCGGCACGGCCACAAACAATATCAATCTGTAATTTTTCATAGCTAATTGGTTTATGGTAAAAAACTTATCGATGTACCCGTTTTGAGTATAATACTTAAAATACGATAAATTATATAATTTATTGTATTTTACTAAGTAAAATTAGGCCTTGTTACGGGTAGATCGGGCGAAGGATGCCCGTCGTGCGTTTGAACAACGCAAAAGGATTCTTGGGTACTAGAAACTAACTAAGTGGGCGGATTGACCAGAGTAGTCCCACCCACATATAACGCAGTAAAGAACTACCTGCCAGCCGGGGCCTTTCTGCGGACTTCTTCCAGTTGATTGACAGCCGTTTGCAGCTCACGTTTCAGTTTTACCTGCTTTTCATTTGATCTTTGACGAAGTTCTTCTAATTCATCAGTGACCAGGGCCAGGTCTCTCTTAGCTCTGTTTGTGATCGAATGACTGTTTTTGAATGAAACATACATGATGCCCAGCAGCACTAGCAGGCCGCCTACAATTCCCCAAACTACAGTATTATAGAAGGTCTTATTAAGAGACATCCCAAGAAAACTTATCTCACCATTAACTTCCTCGCTTGCCTGAAGCTGCTCATTGACTACGGCCAAGCTATCGTTGGCCGCTTCCAGTGTCTTGTTGATATTCGCTATGGCAATTTTAACATCCGCTATTTCCTCTCGATAACTAACCAAACTATCTTCCACTTCTCCCCAGAAGCTGTTGAGCTGTTGAGTGGCGATTACTTTATATTTTTCATAGGTCTCCGCATCCTCCACCATTTCTTTGTACTTGGCATGCAGCGTTCTATTTTCGTCACTTTGTTTGCCAAATGCCATCCCGGCATTCAGGCCGATCAAAAGGACAAGCACCCCACCCCTCCTGATCTCCGGTAAAATCATTCCTTTCATAGCTAATCTTTTAAAATAAACACTGGTTACTAATTTTCCTTCTTCTTAAAAATGCTCTTAATTTTCGATAAAAAGCCTTTCTTTTTCTCCTCTCCAAAGTCCCTTACTTCCTGTTCCTTTCTGGTAAGCAGGCCTTTGATAAAACCTTCCTTCTCTTTATACGGCTCGCAGTCAACTAAATATAACAAATCATCCGAAAGAGCGGCAAATCTCTCTCGAGTAATGACATTGTAATGACTGTCGTTGTTGAGTTTTTCCAGGAAGAATGCAAATATAGGTAAAGCTGATGATGCTCCCTGCCCTAATATAGTACTTTTAAAGTAAATTTTAGGATTATTTGCGCCAACCCAGGTAACAGTAACCAAATTTGGCAGCATTCCCACGAACCACCCGTCCCGGTTTGACTGAGTAGTGCCGGTTTTGCCTGCCAAAGCGTTGGGGAGGTTGTACCTGGAATGAAGTCGCTTGCCAGTTCCGTCGTTTATCACTGCCTGCATCATGTCGAGCATAATTTTGCTGGTGTTTTCGCTCATGGCCGCTTGCTGCTCGTCGGCAACAAACTCTTCCAATACATTCCCTTCGCCATCCTCCACTCTTAGCAACATTTGAGGTGCAACAGGTATCCCATGATTGAGGAAAGCTGCATAAGCCCCGGCCAGCTCTATTGTCGAAATGTCTGCTGTGCCAAGTGCCAGTGAGGGCACTTCCGGCAATGTGCTCGAGATATTAAGGTTCCTGGCCAACTTTACCGTCGAGGCTATACCTGTTTCTTCCAACACTTTCACCGACACGGTATTGACGGAGTGCGTCAAAGCCCCTTTCATGGTATAGAAGTTATGGGTCTCCGCTTCGGCATTTTCGGGAGCCCAGTTCTCCATGTTTTCGTAAGTAATTTGCTTCGAAGAATAGTAGTCGCATGGTTTCACTCCCTTCTCGAGAGCGCTGGCAAAAACGAAGGGCTTGAATGTAGACCCCACTTGCCTTTTAGTGTTAACGTTTACATGGTCATATTCAAAGTACTGATGGTTAATACCACCAACCCAGGCCCTCACAGCCCCGGTTTTCGGATCCATCGCCACGAAACCGGCCTGTAAAAATTTGAGGTAATGCTGCACGCTGTCGTACACACTTGCCTTTACCTCTTGATTTCCAGCCCATTCAAAAAGCTCCATCATCCTTTCCTTATGTAATGAGTCGGCAATCTCCTTTTCTGTCAGTCCCTTTTTCCGGAGAGACAGATAAACCGGCGTTTGCTTAACTGCATGCTCTATCAGCTCTTTGTTCTTTAGCCATGGAGCGTTACTCCCCCACTCTTTTTCGAAAGCGGTTTGCAGCGCTGCCATATGCTTTTGCATAGCAAGCTCCGCTGCTTGCTGCATACCGGCATCCAGCGTGGTGTATATTTTCAGGCCATCGGTATACAAATTGTAGGGTGATCCGTCGGCTTTGAAATGACTTTTGCACCATTCCAGCAATTGCATCCGCATCTGCTCTCTGAAATACGGTGCAGGCCCTTCATGCAGGGTCATTTTGGTATAGTCCAGCTGTATCGGCAAATCATGGTAGGCATGAAGCTCCAATTCGGTCAGATAGCCGTACTTATTCATCTGCGATAAGACCACATTCCTTCTGCTCAGCGATCTCTCAGGAAACACCCGGGGGTTGTAAGCGTAGTTGCCTTTCAACATGCCAATCAGCACAGCAGCCTGGTCTATCGTTAAGTCATTCACCGACGCATTGTAGAACCGCCTCGAAGCACTTTCCACACCAAATACATGATCGCCGAAAGGAACAGTGTTGAGGTACAGCGCTATGATTTCATTCTTGCTATAGATTTCCTCCAGTTGTTCGGCAATGGCCATTTCCCTGAATTTGTTAACCGGGATGCTCAGAAGTCCGAAATCCTGCCGTGGAAAAAGGTTTTTGGCTAGCTGTTGGGTAATGGTACTGCCGCCACCCGCACTGTTGTCCTGCAAAACGATGGTTTTGAAAAACACCCGCAAAAGACTTTTGTAGTCAATGCCATGGTGTTCGAAAAACCGGGCATCCTCTGTAGCAATCAGCGCATTGACCACGTGAGTTGGAAGGTAGTTGTAATCAACCGATGTTCTATCGTAAAGGTAGTATTTGCCAAGAAGGTCGCCGTTGGAGAAATAGATTTCAGACGCCTGGTTGTTTCTTATGCTCTGAATTTCCGTCGAGTCAGGAATAGCTCCGAACAGTCCCGCCTTCACTCCCCACCAGACAAAGAATGGAGATGCAAACAATATAAATGACAAGGTGAGCAAGCCGTAAACCAGCTTCCTCGTTCGAATAGATCCCATAGCTAAATAAAACAGGTTAACAACGGAAGCCAGTTCCGAAGTTGATTCAATAAAAGGTTACCTTACAATCTGGCTGCAGAGACTTGAAGTCCTCAATTTCCCTTGCCGACACCTTCGTATTAAAGCAGGTAAGGGATTGCAAACCCTTTATGTCTACTAAACGATCTAACCGCCCCACTTTCGTATTAGAAAAATCAATTTCTTTCAGTCTGCCAAACCTTTCAATGCCCTTAAGGTTTTTCAGTTGGGTACCAGCGCAATTGAGCGACTCCAGCTCCCTGAAATATTCTATTTCCCGCAGGTCCGCAACAGCGGTATTGCTCACGTCTAATTTTGTCAGATGAATAAGGCCCTGAATAGGCAGAAGACTGGAAACAGGGTTTTTGGAGACATTTAGTGCTTCAAGGTTGTCGAGCCTCGATAGCTCCGTGAGGGATGACAGACCAATACTGCTTAAATTAAGTGCCTTTATGTCCAGGAAGGCATACAAAGGCGCCAGCGATTTAACAGACGACCCTGCGGCGTCAATACTTGTTTGCGCAATCAATCGGTGCAACTCCATGCTTGTGGGGCTTGGGCTCAACTTTTGATTTTGCCGGAACACCGTTTGCCAATCTACTGATAAGGCCTCCCACCAGGCCATTATTTCTTTAGTTTGAAAAATCACCACCGCCTCAGGGTGTGTACGTATGAAGTTGACCACCGAACCCCTGGAAACAAAGGTGTCGTCCAGGTTTAGGTATTGAAGGCGAGGCAAGCCTTGCAACACCTCCAAATCGTACACTTTGGTGTTGATCAACTCAATCTTTTCAAGGGTAACAATACCTTTTAGCCCTGCAATGTTTTCTATCGGCGTATCATTGGCCTTCAGCACTTTGATGTCGCCCAACCTCGAGAGTGAAATAAGCTCCTCTACCGGGTTTTTACTAATGTCGAGGTAGGTAAGCTTTTTGAATCGCTCCAATGGCAGCAGGTTGGACAGCATCTTGTTTACCAGCACCAATGAATCCATGTTGACCAGCTTTACCAGCTTCTCCTTGGTAGGCTTTTGTCCTTTCGGCACTTGCATCAACGACATCAGTGCAAGGCGCCACTCGCCGGTTAGCCCTGTCCACCAGGCATCCAGCTGTCGGCTGTTCATCACTATCAGCGCCTTTTTCTTTTTACTCATGAAGTCGTCGGCCTGCTTGTCCGAGACAGAGGTATTGTCGCAATAGACCTTTTCCAGAGAAGCTATCCCCAAAAGCGCATCCAGGGATGAAACGGGGCAGTCGTTGACCATTAGGTCTCTGAGGCCACCCAAACCAGATAGCGGACTGAGGTCTGAAATAAATGTACCGTTGGCCTGCAGCACACTCAGTTTGTTTAGTTTTTCCATTCCTTCAAGCGAGGTAATGGCGGTAGAAGAAATATTCAGTTCTTCCAACCTGGTAAGTTTAATGATGGGCTCGGCGGTAGCCAGACTTGTTTGAGAAACATCAAGCCAGCGGAGCTCGCTAAGCAAGCCAATGATGCTAAAGTCAGCTGTGGGAATCCCTTTCAGCAGCAAAACACGCAGGTCGGACAGACCGGCCAGCTCGCTTAAGTCATATACTGGCGTCAAAGAAGCATCCAGCATGTTTAGTTTTTCTGAGTACTTCAAAAAGGTGATGTCCTCCACCTTAGTATTTGAAATGTCAAGGTGCTGAAGATTCGACAAGCTCCTCACCGGACTAAGGTCTGTGATCCGGGTGTTGCTCATTTTCAGGTACACCAGGCCAGGCAGCATTTCAAGCGGATTGACATCTGCCAGGTATCGGTTGTCTGAAATATCGAGACTGTCAATTCTTGCTATCATCTCCAACTGGGCATTGCTTACGCTGTCGGCAGGTATGATGCCTGCTGTTTGCTGTAGCAGCGCCATCCACTCAAATGAAAGTGTATTCCACCAGGCTCTCAGCGCCTTTTCACGGCTTATTTTGGTGGTGTAAATGCTGGCGATTTTCAAGTCGTCCTTCTGGACGTCCAAATTGATCTCAATAAACCTCTTTCGGCTATTGGACACAGCATCGCCTTCAATCCCTGTTCCTTTTATCAATCGATTGGTCTCTACCTTGAAGTACCATTGACCATTGTCTCTTTTGAGTGGCTCTACTTTCAGTATCTCAAATTCGAGGGAAACATGCTTGAAAAAGAAGTCAACGTCTTTGAAGTAGGCCTGCACGTCTTTGTTGATGACTACCTGCCTGTCTGTGAGCAGATCATCTTCAATTTGTACTTTTCCATCCCTGAACACCTTCAGGTAACTTTCAGAAATGATTACCTCCTTGTCTCTGGCGGAAGTTTTCTGATCGCCGACAGTGTTGAGCATAAACTGTAGAAAAGACACCAGGTCTTTGCTCTTTTGCTCGTAAATTTTGAGGTCGTCTTCGTTGAGATTGACAGCTTGAGAAAAAACTCCGGTAATAGAGAACGCCCCAACTAATAAAAATACAATGGCATACCGAAGGCTAGTTCTTCCCATACAAATAGTTCTTGATCGCTTTTTTATTCTCCTCAGAGGTTTTTACAATATTGGAAATCAGCCAGCCTGAGTTATAACCTGACCGATTGAATTGAGACACCTCAAAATACCAGTTGTTGAGCTGAAAGAAATGAAACTTCACCTCTCTGACCGTTTTGAACTTCAAAGTTCCTCTTTTCATCTCGTAAAGAAAAAGCGTGAGATAGCTCGGTGCAAATTCATCTGGTGTATATGACTCTGGGTTTTCACTTTCCTGGAAAGCCTTGCGCAAGTTCATAAAGTCAAGCTCATGGCTCATCGGGTGCAGAAACTTCTTTGTAGCCGTGGTGTCTTTGTGGAAGTATTTTTTGAAGGGCTCAAAGTAGACTTCTTCAATTACCCATTCGTAACCCAGGCGCTGAGGTTGGAGCTTCATAAACAGCGTGACCGGCTGTTCTTTCCCCTGATAGGTAAAGAGGGCATTCACCTCAGCCATCCAATTGCCTGAGTGAAAATCGAGAAACTTCTGCCCGGACTTATCAGTCATCTCCTGGGCAAACTCCTTTTTCAGGGAGGCCGGAATCATCGTATTTTGATTGTCGAAAAGAATCCCAATGTACCTCCTTCGGATGGCCGGGTCATGGAAGTTTTTGTTGCCTTCGTAGTACCGCTCCCCTTTCTCGTCTTCCTCGCCATTAAAGCGGCGGAAAAACTGATTCACCAGCTTCGTAGAGGCATACAGCTTACTTTCGTCCCCCATTTCTTCAATCACCTGAGCGCTGACCTGCCCGGCCGACAAAATGGAGAACGAAAGAAGAAGCGCATAAAACAGCCGCTTCATCCTTATCATGCAGAAGTTTCGGTTACCCGGATATCGCCAAGCATCACATCCCAAAACTCTATGGTGCGACCGGATATTTGGGTTTTCTTTCTTTCTACGTAAATGGTGATGTCCTTTTTGGTGGTATCCTTGTAGGTCATCCCATCGTCCGAAGTACCCTCAAAGCGCTGGTAGATCGTGATTACACCCACATATCGACCGTCAGGCTGTCGCTCCAGGTCACTAATATAGTGAATATCGTACCATTTAATGGACACCTTGTCGTAGTTGAGTGCCATCAAGCGTTCGAAGTACTTTCTTACTTTGTAGTAATTGATGTCGGTGGAGCTAAGCGAAGACACGCCCATTTCGCTGTCAGGGGCAAATAGCTCTTCAGCCCTGTCCATTACCCTTACGGCCTCTGAATAGGCTGTTTTTTTGTCACCAATAATGCTGATGTACTTGCTCAGGTCTTTCACTTTTTCAAGTGCCAGTGAATCAATCGCCTGCTTTCTGCGGGGGCTGATGTCGGCGGTTTGGGCCATGGCTGTGCCCATCATCGCAACAAGCATTACTGAGAACGTATATTTGAATATCTTATGCATGGTTATTTCTTTTTTGGATGGTTATCGTACCTCTACCTTTTTATCAACTCAAGTTCTGTAATCTTTCCTGAGGCATTGGTTTTCATGTCCCGGATATTGTTCAGGTTCTTTTTTTGGTCTTTCAAATAGTTGAGGTATTTCTCCGCTGTGGTAGGCTCATCATAATCGACCTCTCCTGAAGGCGACTCATAAATGATGATAAAAATAGGGACGCCGGGAGATGCAAACAACATCAGCGCTTCGTTGATACTGCTGTTGGCCGAAGCGACCGTTGGCGCAGAAGAAATAGCGGCGAAGTATCCAGATAATTTAGATGATAGCGTAGCCGGAGGGGCAGTCTTTGCCTTGTTGGCATCGTTTTCCATTTCTTTGTTCGCATTGTCATAAGAAAAATCCTTCTCCACCTTTTCCATAGGCTCTTTATTGGATACTTCCCTCATTTTCTTCTTGCTTTTGCAGGAAGAGGCTCCCAATACAATTAATAACACAAGTAGGCCATTTAGGGTACCTGTTTTCATCCACCTGTTTACGTGTTGTAACATGATTTGTCAGTTGTTTAATTTTGCTCAAAAGTTACGGCATAACAACAAGTCATACCAATTGATTTTCATTTTCTATTAAGAGGGTTAATGAAATCATCATACACAAAATGTTTGCCATGATTTCACATAAACGCCTTCTGAGAAAAGAATATTTCTCGGAGAAACCTTAAAGGTTATTTACTTGTGGCTGGTGCATTGGCGTTGACTTCGTCACGGGCCTTTTCAAGCTTTGTAATGGAGGTGTTCACCTCAGTCAAATGCTTGCTGCTGAACGACCTGCCCTGCTCCTCTTTTCCGCCAGAAGCATAGGCTTTCATCATTTTCTCAAGGTCGGTCAGGTACCTGAGTGATTCGTTGATGTAGTAGAGGTCAAACTTGTCCGTTCCCGCCTGCTTTTCGATAAACTGATAGTCACGATCGGCATCACTGTCCAGGGCCCTGGGTAGTTTCATCCCCGACTTGGTCGACACAATACTCAGGTCGAACAACACATCGCCCATAAGGGAGGCCACGTCGTTGGCTGCCAGATAGGTGGTTCTCAACTTGGAATCCTTTCCGGCGAATACTGAGGCATTTTTGATAAACTGGGTTTTGTTCTGCACTTCAACCAGGTAGTTGGCCATTTCTTCTTTGGTACCTGTAAACTTATCCTCGTTGTAAGTAATGGCACCATAGTAGCTATTGCTTTTGCAGCTGGCGAAAAGAATGATAATTAATCCAAAAACTAATTTGGTAGAATTCATGATTTGCTGGTTTAATTGATGGTTAAACTTGTTGCACTACACAATCTTAGGTAATTGTGAAAACTACAAAAAATTATAATTTTTAGTGTATTAATACAATTATTAACGGCTCCGGCGGCAAATTGTTGCGCCAAGAGGGTATTGATTCCAATACTATCGTCCCGCTGGTTCAAACATTGGCTGCACAGAATTGCCGAAAACCCTCCGGCTGTTAATGCATAAGTGCCTATATTTCGACATTCAACAATCTGACTTATGATCCGTATATCCTTTCTCAAAACCTCAGTCTTCTTCGTCATCATTTTGGCTGCCTGCGAAACCAAACCAGTTGTGCCGCCGATGCCTGTTTTTCCTGTGCCTAGCGAAGAGCAGCTTAAGTGGCATGAACTGGAGCAATATGCCTTTATTCACTTTACAACGAATACTTTTACTGACAAGGAATGGGGATTCGGCGATGAGCCGGAAAGCATATTTAACCCAACGGGGCTGGATGTTAGCCAATGGGTAAAAGTGATCAAAGATGCGGGGCTAAAGGCAGTTATTTTAACTGCCAAGCATCATGACGGCTTTTGTCTTTGGCCCAGTATCTATACTGAACATTCCATCAAAAATAGTCCTTATAAAAATGGTAATGGGGATTTAGTGAAAGAACTTTCAGAAGCATGCAGAAAGGAAGGGCTGCTATTTGGCATCTATCTCTCTCCGTGGGACAGGAATCATCCTGAATATGGACGACCAGACTATGTTACTTACTACAGGAATCAACTGCAAGAAATCTTCACCAACTACGGGCCCATCTTTGAAATGTGGTTTGACGGAGCCAATGGCGGCGATGGATACTACGGTGGAGCCAACGAAAAGCGCCGGATTGATGGAAGAACCTACTACGATTGGCCAACTACGATTGAAATGGTGAGAAAGATGGAGCCAAAGGTGCTGTTCTTTAGCGATGCCGGCCCAAACATCCGCTGGGTGGGCAACGAAAGAGGGCTCGCAGGAGAAACCAACTGGAACACCATCAGCAACGATACTTTATACGCTGGGCAAGCTGGCATTACCGACTTGTTGAATACGGGCCACGCTGAAGGGCAACAATGGATTCCAGCCGAAGTAGACGTCAGCATCCGGCCGGGCTGGTTTTACCATGCCAAAGAGGACAGCCTGGTGAAAACACCTGAAAAGCTGTTTGAGATTTACATGACCTCGGTTGGCCGAGGCTCCAATTTGTTGCTCAATATCCCACCTGATCGCCGGGGACTGGTTCATGAAAATGATGTGGCTGCTCTGCAAGGTTGGAAGAAGCTCCTCGAAGAGGCCTTTAGTACTAATCTGGCATTAAATGCCAAAGCTTCAGCGTCAACGGTGAGAGGAGAAGCTGAGATGTACGGAGCCAGTAACCTGACCGACGGAAAAGCTGACACCTACTGGGCAACCGACGATGAGGTGACCACCGGCAGTGTGGAGATTACTTTGCCAGGCACCCCAACCGTTAGTTATGTGACTTTGAAAGAATTCATCAAGCTGGGACAAAGAGTAAAAGCATTTACCGTGGAAGCGAATGTGGATGGGACATGGAAGCAAGTGGCGCAAGGCAGCACTATCGGCTACAAGAGGATATTGAAGCTAGCTGCACCGGTGGAAGCTGAGGCTATTCGGGTGAGTATAACAGAAAGCAAGGCTTGTCCGGTGCTGGCTGAGGTGGAGGTTTATTGATACCTCACCCCTTACAATGCTAAGCATTGCTTTCTCCTCTCCTGTCTGGAGAGGGGAAGAAATCCGAAGGACTTCTAGGGGTGAGGTAAATACCCCATCTCCCTCAAATGCCTTACCCAAATATCATACCCCTGGCGATTGAGGTGCAGGCCGTCTTTGGTGAGATCCGCCGCTAATCGCTGGCGGTCGTCAAGGAACAGCGGAAATAAGTTAACGTAGGTCACTTTGGTATCCAGCGCCACTTTGTAAAGCAGCTGGTTGGTCATCAACACATGGTACTGTTTGTCGTAGTGCTGCGGAAACCTCGGGTACTCAGGGTTGACCGGCAGAATGCTTTGGATATAGATTTCCGTAGCAGGAGTTTCAGCTTTCAGGCGTTCAACAATCTTCCTGACATTGTCAGCGATGACGGCATTGGGAATATCGTTACCAATATCATTGACGCCGATCAGCAGAAACAGCTTCGATGGCTTGCGCTGAATGATCTCGTCTAGTCTGTTGAGGATGCCGTAGCTGAAGTCGCCGCCGATACCGCGGTTAACGACAGTGGGGTCACCAAGCAGCTCGCCCCAGGGGCCGCCTTCAGTAATGCTGTTGCCGAGGAAGAGTATTTTGCCAGTGCTCATGGGTTCTTTTGAAAACTTCTCCAGCCTCCGCTTGTGATGCTCCATGATAAACGGAATGGTGTCGAACACATTCTGGTGGGTGACACTTTGCTGCGCCGTGGCGGGTAAAGAGGGGGCAAACAGAGATAAAAGCAGAATAGACGGAAGGAGGTGTTTTTTCATGGAGATCTTTTAGACGAGGGTACGCAATAGTTAGTGCTAAAACTAGTTAAGGGGACTTCAAAAGTAAAGGACAAATATGTCGTGCCCACAGCCTTAGCTGGTGGCATCACCTCACCTGATCCCAAAAGTCTTCGGAGCAAAAAAAGGCACAATACTTGCTTCATTATTCCAAAACCCTGCGCCATGAAGACTTCTACTACCCTCCTATTGCTGCTGGTTGGCTCAACTGCCTTTGGTCAGCGCCTTGTACCCATCAATTTTTCCAAAGCTTACCAGGATCCATACTATATGGTGCTGGAAGCCGACAGCATCACAGCGGTGCTGGAGCATGTAGAAACGGAAAATAGATTGGTCGTCTTTGACCTTGAAATAGTCAACAAGAGTGGCCTGCCGCTCAAAGTTGACCCTAAGCTGTTTCATTATTACGCAGGGAGCAGCCCTTTTCCTGAGCTTACCGGTGAGGCCGACAATGTCCATCAGGTATCATTCCCCTACAGCCAGGTGCCCGGTTATCTGAGGAAATCGCTGACCAAGAACGTGGTGGAAGACCATTATGAAACACAGATCAAGCAGCAGCAAACATTGGCCATCATCTTCGGTGTCCTCTCAGTAGGCATGATGGTGGCTGATGTTGCAAGCGACTTGAGAGATTCAAAGAAAGAGTTTTATACCCAAAAGGACTGGAACAAATCGCAAACCAGGGATGTCCTCACGGCCACCACACTGATGACAACGGATGCAGTCATCCGCTCTTCGCAAGAAAGAAACTACTATACAAGAGAAGACCTACACTACCTTGATCAGGAAATCATGCAGCCAATGGCCTTACCCGACACATCAGCATTGAGAGGCAAGGTGTATTTTCCCAAAAATGGTTACTACCGGTACTATCGGGTGGTGGTGCCTGTAGAGGGCTACAACTTTGTGTTTGATTTTAGAAAGGCGAGGGTGAGCGATTATTGAGAAAGAATTGTCAAGAACCTGGCACCGGCGAGCTGGTAAACAGTTCCATATGAAGCACCTAGTGGCACCACCATTGCTACATAGGATCCAAGCGGACGCTTGAACCAGTTGTGCGCATCACGACACCTTCCCTCCCACTTTCTCCAGCAATGCCTTCGTTAGCTTGATGCCGTCCTCTTCCGTCGGGTAGTTTCCTTCTACGCCAAACATTTTCATAACGGCTCCCTCTGCTTCAATGCCCATATAGCCTTTGAAACCGGAATCTTTGATGATGGTGAGCATTTTAACAAAGTCCGTTTCTGTATCGTTACCCTTGGCATCAAATCCATGCGTTTTGGCACTTACGCCTTTGGCGTAGGGCATCATGGCTTTCACACTTTCGTACTTGTCAAATGTGGCAATGACTTTGGCGTTTTTGAAAGCTTCAATGGTCATTTCTTCCATGCGTTCCCTGCGAACGAAGTTACCGAAGTCAGGCAGTAGCCCTGCATAAGGGTTGTTTACCTGCTTCATTACCTCCACCAGCCATTTGGCATCGGTCGAGGGACCAAAATGGTTTTCAATGATGACATTGATGCCCGCCTGCTGGCCGAATTCGACCAAACTGCCGTAGCCATCCACACCCGCTTTGGCAATTTCCTCATCGGTGCCTGGCCCGTCCAGGTTCACCCTGATCGCATGGCAGCCAAGCTCTTTGGCAGCTTCCACCCATTTGTAATGATTTTCAACGGCTTGCTTTCGGGTAGCGGCATCAGGATGGCCTAGTTCACCTTCCGAATCTACCATGATGAGCACATTGCGCACGCCAAGGTCGTCGGTGCGGGCTTTTAATTCTTTCACATACTCCTTGTCGCCGCCCTTCCCGTTCCAAAAAGTAGACACATATTCGATATTGGAGATGCCGTAGGTATTTTTTGCGAGGGCGGGAAACTCCATATTGGTTAGCTTCTGGCTAAAGAAAGAGCCCGCCAGGGAGAACTGCGCCAGGGAGATATCGAAGAACAGCTTTTTAGCTGGTGCCTCTGCGAAAAGGTCGAATGGCAAGGTGGCAGCGAGGCCCAAACCGGCAGCCCCTGCTCCGGTCTTTTTAAGAAAATCTCTTCGGGTGTTCATAGTATATAAGAGGAATTAATAGCGTTTAATTCATCAGCGTCCCTTTTCCGGGAACACCGATCATAACGGGCCTCCAGTCGGAGTCAATCTAAGCTAGACAATGAGCTGCGGATGTCAAAACGTTTGCGTGTCTTTTTAACACAATGACAATGACGGCTCACTATTTCAGCTTACCTGCTTTCATTTCTTCAATAGCATGGTTAGCTGCCCTTGCCGCCAGCGCCATGAAAGTGAGCGATGGATTTTGAGAACCTGTGGATGTCATGGCCGCCCCATCTGTTACGTACACATTTCTGGCTAAGTGTAGCTGATTATGCTTGTTCAACAAAGAAGTCTTAGGGTCACTACCCATACGCACACCACCCATCTCATGAATATCTAATCCGGGGGCTTGTTTGGTATCGTAGGCATTGATGTTGACGCATCCTGCTGCTTCGAGCATTTCTTTGCCTTGCTCAAGAAAGTCCTGCAGCATTTTTTCGTCGTTCTCATCGTAATCGATCGAAGTGACCAGCTGAGGTATGCCCCATGCATCCTTATCAGTGTCGCTCAGCCTTACATGATTGTCGTACTTGGGAATCGTCTCGCCCTGCAGCATCATAAAAACATTCCAGATACCGGGCTTTTGCAGCTTCTCTTTGAGCGCTGCCCCGACCTCTGCTTCTCCTCTGTTCCAACCTGATCGCCCGGCGCTGAAGGCGGTAACGTATCGTCCTTTGAAGGCCGGAAACCTTTCGAGCGTGTTTCGGAACGACGGCATAAAAATGCTGGTTGGTCGGCGGCCATAGTAGTAACCATCTTCAAAGCCATCGTATTGCGCTGAAATATTGCCCCTGTAGTTGTGAAAAGCGACATACCTTCCTAATAATCCATTGTCATTGCCAAGGCCGTTGGGAAAACGATTGGATTTTGAGTTGAGCAAAATAAGGTTGGTATTGAGGCATGCGGCGTTGACAAAAATCACTTTGGCGAAATATTCCGTCACCTCCTTCGTGTTGGCGTCAATCACTCTCACGCCCGTTACTTTGCCTGGTTTATCGTCATAAATGATCGATTCGACAACGGCGTGTGTTCGCATGGTAAGATTCCCGGTTTTGGCTGCCCAGGGTAAGGTAGCGGAATTGGAGCTGAAATAGCCACCAAACGGGCAGCCACGATAGCAGAGATGGCGGGCCTGGCACTGGCCTCTGCCCTGCTCCTTATGGATGTCTTGTGGCTCGGTGAGGTGGGCACACCGCCCCATAATCACCGGCCTATCAGCGTACTTCTCGGTGATTTTTTTCTTTATCTCCTCTTCTACGCAGTTAAATTCAAAAGCTGGCTGCACTTCGCTGTCGGGAAAATGCGGGATGCCGTCTCTGTTGCCACTGATGCCTGTAAACTTTTCGACATGAGAATACCAGGGGGCTAGATCTTTGTAGCGGATGGGCCAATCTACCGCATATCCTTCCTTCAAGGGACCCTCAAATTCAAAATCGCTCCACCGCTGCACTTGCCGTGCCCATATCAGCGATTTTCCACCTTCCTGGTAGCCCCGGATCCAATCGAACGGTTTTTCCTGCACATAGGGGTGTTCTTCATCCTTTACAAAAAATTGCTTTGTGGCATCTTCATAGGCATAGCACCTATTAACCACAGGATTTTTCTCCTCGTCTCCCGCCGGGAGTCTACCCCGGTAATCGAAGTCCCAGGGGTCTTTCATGGCTGTGGGGTAGTCTTCAATGTGCTTGACCGGCCGCCCTCTTTCCAGTACCAGGGTCTTAGCTCCTTTCTCGCAAAGCTCTTTGGCAGCCCATCCACCGCTGATGCCTGAGCCGATCACGATGGCATCATACTCATTCTGTTGTTTACTCATCGCATCTTTTAGTTAAGTATTCATGAGACCAGAGAGCCTCGACATCCGCCTCCCGAGTCACTGGACAGCGGCAAACACAACCTCCAATTCTCACCTGATCAGCTTCTTTTCCCCAATCTCAAAAACATGATACCGATTTTTAAGCTCATCGTCAATCCATATTTTCACTTCTTCGGGGTAGCCTTTGGCCCAAAAACGGTTCTCCTCGCTGACTTTCACCGTGCTATGGTGCTGGGGAAAGATATAATCGGGCTGCAGCGTGTTGATGAGGATGGTGGAGCGATCGATATACATATTGTGCTCCGTTGGCGAAAAGAAAAGGACGTCAATGTCTTTGGCGAACAAATGGTCTTCGAGGAGGTAGCTATCGCCAGGCTGCAAAAACCTTTTCCCATTGATATTGAGTACATACCCACAGTCCTGCAGGTTGGCTTCATAATAGATAGCAAAATTTGCATTGCCATGAATAGCCCGGATAGGTTCAACCTTTATTCCTTTTACTTCAAAAGGCTCCCTAGGCTTGGCTACTACTATTCGCTGGTCAGGAATACCCAGCTTTTTGGCAACAGCGAGGCAGCTTTCGGGCATCACAAAAATACAGTTCGATTGTTCGAGCAAAACCTTAGATGTGTATTCGTTAAAATGATCACCGTGAGCATGGGTGACAAAGGAAATATCTATCACTGAGGCCATCTCCTCCGGTGTAATCGGTGCCGGTGCCATGCGACTGCCATTTTCCAACCACAAGTCGGTGGTCAACACGAGCCCTCCGGACTTAATGATCCAGCTATTGTGGCCCGCCCACCACACGGCCATGCCATCGGTGTGGGATTTGATATCGGCTATCATCCGACTGTTTTGAGCAAAGGCAGAAACAGCAAAGCTCAGCAATAGAAAAAAGGAAAATGTCTTTTTCATAATTAGATTGGCAACCCTCTAATCTAGGCAATGATCTCTAAACTATCATGCGAAAATTGAAGAGCGGGTCGATGGCCTCATCAATTTTGCCTTCAATAATTCATGATTTCTCTCTACCTTCCATTTTACCGACACCTACATTAGCAAACTACATGAGTCTCCTTACATGGACAGGTCAGCCTCCAGCTTCAATGCGGGCTCCATTCGTCTTCATTATTCTGGTTTTCCTTTTCGGCTGCCAGTCCGAAAAAATAGAAAATAAGAACTGGCCGGTTTACAAATCGGATGCAGCCAGCAGCAGCTTTTCATCGCTTGATCAAATCAACAGGCAAAATGTAGCTACCCTTGAAGTTGCATGGATTTTCGAACCCAATGACGCCCCGGATGGCGCAAGGGCCGTCAAGTACGAGTGCAATCCAATCATTATTGATGGGGTTATGTACCTCACATCGGCGAGACATGTGGTGTATGCGCTTGAATCGGCTTCGGGCAAAATCATCTGGTCATTCGATCCTTTTGATGGAAAAGGGGGTGCTATCAAAAGAGGCGTGACATACTGGGAAGGGCAGGATGACAAAAGAATACTATTCACTGCCGGAAACCACCTTTTCGCTTTGGACGCAACGACTGGAAAGCAAATTCCTGATTTCGGTGACAACGGAAAAGTAAATCTGAATATTGAGAACTTCTCCGGAGAGGAAGCCTGGGTAGTGCCCACTTCACCCGGCACGATTTTCCAAGACCTGATCATCCTTGGCTCGGAAGTTTCCGAATCCTATGGCGCCGCTCCGGGTTACATCCGGGCGTACGACGTGCGCACGGGGAAGCTGGAATGGACTTTCCACACGATTCCCTGGCCGGGAGAAGTTGGGTACGATACGTGGCCGCCGGACGCCTGGAAGAAGGTAGGCGGTGCTAACAATTGGGGCGGTATGAGTCTCGACGAAAAGAGAGGCATTGTTTATGTGCCGCTGGGCTCGCCCACCTACGACTATTATGGGTCGGATCGGAAGGGGATGAACCTGTTTGGCAATAGCCTTGTGGCTTTGGATGCTGGCACCGGTAAGCTCATCTGGCACTTTCAAACCACCCACCACGACCTGTGGGACTATGATCTACCAGCCCCTCCCAACCTGATCACCGTAACAAAAGACAGCAAGCAAATTGACGCAGTTGCTCAAACAACAAAAACCGGGCTTCTATTTGTTCTTGACAGGCAAACCGGCGAGCCTATTTTTCCTGTAGAAGAACGGCCCGTGCCCACCAGCAATATCCCCGGAGAGGAAACCTGGCCCACGCAGCCATTCCCTACAATGCCCGCACCTTATGCAGGGCAATACCTGACAGAACAGTACCTGGCTGATTTTTCCCCCGACTCACAGCAGAAGGTACTAGATGCCTTCCGCAGCTTCCGGTATGAAGGAATTTACACGCCACCAGACACAAGTGGCACATTGTTGACACCGGGCAGCCGTGGCGGTTCGGAATGGGGTGGTGCCGCCTGGGATCAGGAAACAGGCCTGCTCTACCTCAATGCCAATGAGTCGCCCGAAATTGCCAAAGTAAGCCGGGGCGTAGCCTGGAAAAGCCCGAGAGATCAAAGCATGTACAATGTGGGACGTTCTTTTTACAACACTTACTGCGCCTCTTGTCACGGTATTAACAAACAGGCAACCGATCCCTCTATTCCATCCCTTACCGACGTGGGGAAGCGGCTAAGCAAAAACGATATCCTTAACAGGATTAAAAACGGTAAGGGAAAAATGCCAGCCTTTGGGCAGGTGGCGACAGGCAATGAGGAAGAAATCCTTTCTTACCTGCTGGAGATCAACAGGGACAAGATTTCTCAAAAATCCCAGAACGAGTCTGACACCAGCATGGTTTACCTCAATCTGACGGCTTATGGGTATTTTAGAGACCCGGAAGGACGTCCAGCCATCAAGCCACCCTGGGGTACATTGAACGCCATCAACCTGAATACAGGAGAGTATGCCTGGCGGGTGCCGCTGGGCAATATTCCCGAAATTCAGCAGCCAGGCGATCCACCAACTGGTATCGAGAATTACGGCGGGCCGGTGGTAACGGCCGGAGGGCTGGTGTTTATAGCAGCTACCGGTGACAAGAAGATCCGAGCGTTTGACAAAGAAACAGGTGACGAAATATGGACGGCAGACTTGCCCGGTAATGGGTACGCCAGTCCGGCGATATACGAGGCAAATGGCAAGCAGTATTTAGCAATTGCCGTCACCGGCAACAGAGACAAGCCGGGCGGTTGGCTGGTCGTTTTCGCATTGCCCTGAAAGAAGCAGGAGCACCAAAGGCTTTTGAGGCAACACCGGCAAACACTGATTAGAGGTGGTTCCTCCTATTTCGGTTTCCTTTCGGCATCTATACCCGTACCTTTTTCTTATGAAGACAATCACCCTAACTGCGCTCCTTACCTCTTTCCTTTTTATCAATTGGCAGCCTTCCTCGGTAGCTGACAAAACCATGGCAGACGAGTTTATCGTCGAACCTCCTACCCTGTTGTGCGCTGGCTTCGAATGGAAAATTTTTGGTGACGACAACCGAAACGCCACGGTATCTGTGGAATACCGAAAAAAAGGAGACACGCAATGGAAACAAGGACATCCGTTGCTGAGAATAGGTGATGAAAAGGTGTATGGTCACGACCAGCGGTGGGTGTATACCGTGCCCGATATGTTTGCTGGAAGCATTTTTAATCTGGAGCCAGGCACCAGCTACGAGGGACGGTTCAGTTTGACCGACCCTGATGGTGTGGAAGGCATTTCTGAGAAATTGGTCACCTTCACAACCAGGAAAGAGCCACAGCCCTATGTTGGTGGGCAAACCTACCATGTCTACCCCATGGGCTACGACGGCCCAAAGGAAAGCCCAGCGTTTACTGGTTTGAATGCTGCCTACTATGGCGAAGGCAACCAGGGCGATTGGTGGATGGTACCAGAGCCAAGGGTGCAGCCGGGAGATGTTATTTTGGTTCACGCTGGTCTTTACAAAGGAGATAGAAGAAAATATGCGCATGAGCTGGCACTTGATTTTCACGGCGCTTACGTGCTGACACAAAAAGGCACACCGGAAAAACCTATCACCATTAAGGCAGCTGGCGACGGTGAGGTTATTTTCGATGGAGATGGGGCCTACAGGCTTTTCGATGTAATGGCCGCCGACTACCATTACTTCGAAGGACTGACTATCAGGAATACAGAGGTGGCGTTTTATGCCGGACTAAAAAGAGTGATGGGTGCCAGCGGACTGACCGTGACGCACTGTAAAATGGAAGACATTGGCATGGCTGTGATGACGCACAGTGCCGATTCCAAAGATTTTTATATCGCTGACAACACCCTCATTGGCCGTCATGAGCCCGACACACTTATCGGCTGGTATGGCTTCGAAAAACCTGCCCCGCTTACCTCCTACGTGGCCATCAAGGTTTATGGTCAGGGGCACGTGGTGTGCCACAACAGCATTTCGTTTTTCCACGATGGTGTCAGCGTTGATACGCATGGACTGCCAGAAGAAGGCAAGCCCAAGTGTGCGTCGATCGACTTTTACAGAAACGATATCTTCAACATGGCCGACGACTTTATTGAAGCTGATGGCGGCGTGCACAATATCCGGGTATTTGAAAACCGGGGCTTTAATTCCTACCACGCCTCTCTGAGTGCTCAGCCCATGTTTGGTGGCCCTGTGTACTTTATCCGCAATATTTGCTATAACACCCCGGGCACGGCGCTGAAGTACATGATCCGCCCGGCTGGTATTTACACCTACAACAACACGTTCATTACCGAGGCGGCCATCAGCGTATTTTCCAATGGCCACTTCCGCAACAATATTTTTATGGGGCCTTCCGACAGTCGTCAGGCGCTAAGTGCTACAACCCTCACCACCTACTCCACAATGGACTTTAATGGCTACCGGAAAAAAAGCAATTCCGAAAAACCATACCGACTCCGTTACCCTACCAACAATGCTCAAAACCAGGCAGATGAGAAAGAACTTACCTGGGTGGAAGCTACTACCTTAAAAGAATTGAGCAAACTCACGGGCTTTGAGACTCATGGCGTAGAACTGGATTTCGATGTCTTCGAAAATGTAACTGTACCTGACAAAAGAGGGCATATCTACGCAGTGGAAGGGGTTGACTTTTCCCTGAGAAAAGGCAGTAAGGCGATAGATGCAGGTGTAGCCATTCCCAACATCACAGATGGGTTTGCGGGCAAGGCCCCCGATTTGGGGGCTTTAGAGACGGGAGTGGCTATGCCGGTTTATGGGCCGAGGAATTAGCAGTTGGAGATTCTCATTTGTAGAAACTAAGACTTCGCACAATACGCAAAACCATATTCCCAAATACATTAATCTACTTTCGCATTAGCTGCACATCTCCACACTAGGGAAACCACGCTTTTTCTTTCTATATTGTGTCTAATTCAACAGTAAATTATCTGTGGGTATTGAGAACTAGTCTTCATTTTAAGTTTTATTTTAATTAGAATGATTGTTGGGTGCAAAGCCAAACATTTAGAGTTTTTTTCCATTTACTGGCAAAACAAACAATTTCCCTCCTCACGTCGGAAAATTATTTATTTTGCCTTCCTTAGAAGTAGTTCTCAATACCCGTTATGGGAAATGTGAAGCCAACCATAAGCCCAAAAGCACTAAGTCTGTTCAAGAAAATTATCTTGTCTAGCAAGCTTAAGTACAAATCAGAAAGTCAAATCGTATTCATTTTCGGAGCGAAGAACCAAAACAATGAAATAACCGCAAGGAGCAGTGTTCTAACGTACGCCAAAAAATACCTTCATGAGTTCCAATTCTTCCAAGCGGAAGATTTCTTCTCTTCATTTAAAAATGATCAGCATGATCTCATGTCTCTTGAAGGAGAACTCGCTACTTATTCTGATTGTATATTAATCCTTCTCGAAAGCCCTGGCACATTTGCAGAGCTGGGAGCATTCTCTCATAATGATGAATTAGTCAAAAAAATTTTAGCAGTTAACAAGCTGGAGTTTGTAGGAGAAGATTCATTTATCAATTTAGGGCCATTGAAAAAGATAGAGAGGAAGTCTAAATTCAAACCAGTCATTTACGCAAATTTCAAGAGGATTTTGAATTATATCGATATCATAGAGAATAACTTGAAGGGTAATTTGAGAAAGAATGCAAAGAGTATAAATTTCAAAACCTTTGAATTATTTACCAAGAACAAGAAGTATCGGCTTCAGTTCATCTCGGATATAGTTACGCTTTTTGGGCCGATTACAAAGGAAGAAGTTACCTTAGTGATAAATGAAATTTATAGTCAGACGGTTCACTATAAAGCTGACTTCGACATAAGTCTTTTAGAAAGTTTGAGCTTTATAAGAAGCTTTGATGGCCACTATTTTAGTGCTCCAAATAGGGAGTTCTACTTCTATTCTTACGGGCAGGAGAATATGCTTCGAATGAGATCTAACACGATAAACCATTTTGCGAAACACAATCTTTCAAGGTTGAAAATGTTGACGAAAAATGCCACTGGTTGATGAACTATCTAATACTTTAAGCGTCCCAACAGACGCAATTGAAGATATACTTAGTAAGGCTCCTAATTCTTATAAGAGATATAGTATTAAGAAAAAATCAGGTGGCTTAAGAACAATATTTCAACCCTCTTCGCAGCTAAAATCGATTCAATACGCATTCGTTACCTTATATTTAAATCGTTTCAAAATTCATCCATGTGCAAAGGCATACCGAAAAGGTCTACAATCACCTTTACTGATTAATGCAGAGGCTCATAAGAATTTTAAGTTTTCAATCCGAGTCGATTTACAAGACTTTTTTCCTTCAATTAAGCCCACGGACTTATTTATCGTATTCACCAAGAATAAATGCAACTTTTCGATAGAAGAGGAGAACATTATAACTAAAGTCTTTTTCCCGAATAGTTACATTTCTGCTGGATTGGCCATAGGGTCACCAGCCTCGCCAATTATAAGCAACATTGTCATGTATGAATTGGATGGATTAATTAATTCAATGGCAAAGAAAATCGACAGCTCGTCAGTGTATACGAGATATGCTGACGATATAATCTTTTCGAGCAATAGAAAAAACGCCTGCGAGGACTTTTATAAGCAATTAGACGACTTGCTCAAAAGTGTCAGTTCCCCGTCCCTAATCATTAATCCGAAGAAAACCATTTATATGTCGAAGGCAAATCGACGAATGGTTACTGGCTTGATCATTACACCTGATCAAAAAATTTCCCTTGGACGAAGTAGAAAGAGGTATATCAAGAGTCTAGTCTTTAGATACTCAAAGGGCAATCTGGATCAGAATGAAATCAATAGACTTAAAGGCTATTTGGCTTTCTCTCTAGATTGCGAGCCGACTTTTTTTAACACCCTTGTAATTAAATATGGCTCCATAGTTAACACAATATTGAGGACAGCGTGACAATTGGGTTTACTGACATAATTGGCTCGCATATAACGTTAAGTAAATTCTCTGATTGATGTTAAGGGCTTACACTAACTCATTTTCCAGCAGGCAATTCGCTCCCTACAACACCCTGGTGCTGTCAGGGCTTTTTGGCTTTGTCTGGGCCAGAGAGGCATGGACTACTGGGTTAATCGCCGACAATATCCTTTTTTGGCCTGGCGGCTACTTCCTTTCCCTTTGGATACTTAGCCCCTTAGCACTGTATTTCTTCAAATCGCTGGAAACAAATGGGCGGCGGGCTTTCATCAAACAACATTTGACTATAAGCACAGGCTTTGGGATGCTGCATTTTATCCTAACAGGGTTGGTCATCATTTTATTGGAACGCTTTTTTAAACTGCCCGAGCACTACAATTTTTTCGAGCCTGCGAGCTATATCCGGCAGTCCTGGCCCTATGCGGTTGATGGCATGCTCTGGTATTGGGGTTATATCTTCGTGTTTTTGTACCTACAAACCAGAGAGCGACTAGCCGTCGAAAAGCAGAAATCGGAAGCTATTCAAAAAGAGCTGGCTGCGTCTGACCTTAGCGTACTGCGAACAGAGCTCAACCCACACTTTCTTTTCAATGCTATGAACAGCATTGCCATGAAGGTGAGGCTCAAAGAGAACAAACTGGCCGTAGCCATGATCGCATCGCTCAATGATCTTCTGCGGTCGGTGTTGTCAAGGAAACGTGAAAAAACAGTACCCCTTTCAGAGGAAATTGAGCTGCTGAACAAATACCTGATGATTGAAAAGGTGAGGTTTGGCAACCAGGTAGAAGTAACACAAGATTTCAACGAGGACTTACTCCCGGCCAGCGTGCCACAAATGATTTTACAACCACTGGTTGAAAATGCCTTCAAACATGGGGTGAAAGATAGCCTGCGGCAGCAAAAGATCAGCATCACAGGAACAAAAGAGAATGGCTTCCTTGTGCTCACTGTCTTCAATACTACTGAAGAAGTGCGACGATTCGATACCGCTAACGGATCGGAAGGTATAGGCCTGCCAAATATTATACACCGACTAAGGCGTCACTATGGTACCGACTTTAGCTTCCAAAGCATGACCACAGGCGCTGGCATTGCGTTCAGAATTACTTTACCTTTTCGGTCGATATGAAGATTAAGTGTCTGGTGATTGACGATGAAGAAACAGCCCGCCGAGGATTGGCCGTGCTGCTGGAAGACTACGAAGAGGTGGAGCTCATCGGACTCTGTGTCAATGGCGTGGAAGCCATCGACCAGATCAGGGCCCTGAAACCCGACCTGATATTTCTGGATGTGCAGATGCCGGGTATCAATGGCTTTGAAGTATTGGCGAGCCTTCCGAAGCCCTGGCCGCAAGTTGTTTTCATCACTGCTCACGATCAATTTGCGCTGAAGGCATTTGAGGTCAATGCGGTCGACTATCTATTGAAACCCTTCAGTGACGAAAGATTCGACCAGGCGCTACACCGGGCGAAAGCGAAAATAAAGGCCCAGGAATTAGAAAACGGAGCAGTTAAAAACCTGATAGATCAAACTAAAGCCAGCTTGAAAGGGACGTCGTCACTTGTTCAAAATGATGGTGATCAGCAAAGGTTAGTAATCAAGGCAGACGGCAGCATTCATTTGCTGGAACTTGCCGACATCCGGTATGTGGAAGCATTTGACTACTATGTGAAAATCCATGTGGCAGATCGCTTCTTCCTGCTAAGGGAAACCATGAAAAAAATGGAAGAGCGCCTGCCCGACAGTGGCTTTACACGAATACACAAGTCATACATTGTTAACCACGCTTCTGTTAAGGCGCTGCACAAGCAGGAGAACAATGAATATGAAATAGAATTAGTAGATGGTGCCCAGCTTAAGGTGAGCCGAAACTTCAAGGCACACTTGCTGGAAAGGCTGGGTGCGTAGCCTGTTCCTGCATTCCCCCTACCTCTTGCTGCAAGCTTCAGTCGTGGAATGCCAGCATTCGTTATTTTTGGTGTAACAACTCAAAATACTTGCTCATGCTTCGCAACCACCTCATCTTCGCCATCAGGTTATTTCTGAAAGACAGCGTTTACTCCGTGCTCAACATCCTCGGGCTGGCGCTTGGTATCACCGTAGGCATCATTCTCCTGCTTTTCCTGCAGGGAGAGCTCACCTACGACCAGCATTTTGCCAAACACAAGCAGATTTATCGCTTTACCAACCACCTGAAAGCTGACGGTGCCGATTTTAATACAGCCAATACGGCCAGGGAGCTGGCACCCATCCTCAAAGCCGATCTCCCCGAAGTGCTGGAGTATGTGCGTTTTCTGGGATATGGCGAGTCGATGGTAGAGTACAAAACGCAGGATGGGGTACTTAAACAATTCTACGAGGATAAGATCTGGAGGGCGGACAGCAACATGTTTTCTATGTTTGATCATACTTTCTTTGAAGGTGATCCAAAGTCATGCCTGGAAGGCCCTGGCAAGGTCGTCATTACAAAGACCATCGCTCAAAAATATTTTGGAGACGAGGAGGCTGTTGGCAAACTGCTGATTTTTCCAGAAGGAGACACTCGCAAAGTTACTGCTGTCATTTCTGACCTTCCGGACAATACCCACCTCAAGTACGAAATCCTTTTGTCGCACATCGCCCCCCGAGATTGGATTGAAGAAGGCGATGCCACCCGAAAATCGGAAGGTTTCTGGAACCCTAATGGATACACCTACCTTCTAATGCCCGTTGACTATGACCCCAACACATTCTACGACAAATTCCCGCCCATATTTGACAAAACCTTTGGGCTTTTTGCCAAACGCATCAATGGAACTGTTACACCAAAATTACAGCCCATTGCTGATATTCATTTCAACTCTGACCTTTCCGGCGATGAGCCGGTAGGTAATATCAACTATGTTTACACATTTGCCATAGTAGGCATTTTTATCATCATTTTGGCCTGCATCAACTATATGAACATGGCCACAGCCCGCTCCGTGGTGAGGACAGGTGAAATGGGCATTCGTAAAGTGCTCGGATTCTCAAAAGCAGAACTGTTCCGTAATGTGATGCTGGAAGCCATCCTGATAGCCTTCATCGCCATGTTGATAGCAATTGTGCTTTCGTATGTCGTGCTGGAGCTTACGCCGTTCAATTCATGGATTGATAAGAACCTGTCACTCAACTTTCTCAGCAATCCATTCCTTACCATCGGCATGTTTACCATCACACTGCTGGTGGGTGTGCTTTCCGGGATCTACCCTGCCCTGTACATCCCCTCCGTGCCAGTGGTGCAGGCTCTAAAAGGCACCTTCACAGGTGACAAATCGGGCACTCTCCTAAGAAAAGGCCTCATCGTCTTCCAGTTTGTGATTTCGCTTTTTGTTATCATTTGCACCGTGCTCATGGACAAACAAATCGAGTACATGCAACACAAGGAGCTCGGCTTTGCGAAAGACAACGTGTTAGTGATAGAAGTCAAAGACACCGTTACGGCCAACCACATGGATGCGATAAGAACTGAGCTTAGGAAAAATCCTAACATATTGAGTGCTGCCACAGGCTACGGCACACCCGGTATGGGTTTCGGCGGGCAGGTTTTGTGGGTCGAAAGAGATACCGCTATGGCACAGCAAAGTATGACCATGATTTGGTCGGGGCCGGACTACATTGAAACCATGGGCATAGAACTAGTAGACGGACGTGATTTTAATCCAGATTCTGAGGCAGAGTATGTTATGAAGTTCATCGTCAACGAAACCGGTGCCAGAGAATTGGGATGGGGAGATAATGCGGTGGGCAAAAAAGTGAAGTACTTTCATGGCGAAACCTTTGGTGAGGTTATTGGTGTCGTGAAAGACTTTAATTTCGAGTCGCTGCACAACAAAATTGAACCCTTGTTCATTGTGCTGGATGAAAGTGATGGCGGCCGCATTCATATACGCATCAAAGGAGAAGATATGAAAGCAACAATTGCCGATATTGAGGAGATTTGGACTGGCTTTGATCCCAATCATCCTTTTGAATATACTTTTCTCGATCAGGAATTTGCCAAACAATACCGGGCCGACCAAATTCAACTGAAACTCATTTCAACGTTGTCCTACATCTGTATTATTGTATCAATTCTGGGCCTTATCGGTTTATCGGCTTTCACCGCAAGCCGCAAAGCCAAAGAAATCAGCATAAGAAAAGTGCTGGGGGCCAGCTCGGCCACCATAGTGTTGCTATTTTCAAAAGATTATGTCAAGCTGATACTCATCGCTTTTGTGATCTCGGTACCACTGGCTAACTACATCATCGTGGAATGGACGTCCAAGTTTGCCTACCAGATGTCTATTCAGTGGTTCTACTTTGTGCTACCGGGGGTACTGGTACTTACACTTGGGCTTCTGACTGTTGGAGCCCAATCATTGCGGTCGGCAAGGGCTAATCCGGTAGAGGGTTTAAGGAGAGAGTAGCAGGCTACGAGCTCCATTTTGGTGTATTTATGTCTTCACATCCTGCTGCTGGAAAGGTCGGCATCTGAGGCTAAGACAGAATAAGGAACACATGTGTAGTCAGTCAATCGGCTAACAACGATGACCAGATTTAGCGGTTGATTCGTGATGAAACAAACTGAGGCGACAGAAACAGGAATCCTCTGCATCTAAACTATTTTTGGTTCCCAGGCGTTGTGTATTGTATAATATAAACCGTAAAACTATGGACATAGCAACGAAAGCGAAGGAAGAAATTGAGAGCAGGTTGAAAAGTATTGAGCATTTCATTGAAGAAAAGGGGCTTGGCTCTTCCTACCTAACAAAAGCAAGACGTACCCAGCGCAACGTTAATCTCGCCATTGCTGTGGGTACCCTTATCACAGCGGCTGGCATTAGCATCTGGCTGTTCAGTAACTCTCGCAAAGATTAACTCCCTTGTCTGCAACGACCAGGTTTGTTGACTTAGTCGATTGTCCTTACAAATTTTTTGGTCTTCATAAATCTTACCCGCTGGATACACTCAGTGGATCAAGAAGTTATAACGTTCACCAATAAGAATTTTAAGCAGTTTTCGATTTGCCTGGCTCCATTCCCAAGTGAAGTGTCTTCAGCAGGAAATCAAATCGCTTGCCTCACGGGGTATAGATGATTAGTTGCAAATGCCGTCCATCAAGGGTCTAATTGCACAAATTTTCTTTTCTTTGCCCTATGAAGAAAGTGTATCACCTCTCCACCTGTTCCACTTGCCAGCGCATTATCAAAGAGTTAGGCATCGGCAAAGAGTTTATCTATCAGGACATCAAAAAGGAGGCTATTACCCCCGAACAAATCGACGAAATGAAAGCGATGGCAGGGTCTTATGAGGCCTTGTTTTCGAGAGTGGCCATGAAATACAAAGCCCTTGGGTTAAAGGACAAACAATTGAGCGAGCAGGACTACAGAAATTATATTCTTGAGGAGTATACCTTTCTAAAACGTCCAGTCTTTGTCATTGATGGAAAAATATTCATTGGGAACTCGCCAAAGAACGTGGCGGCGGTAAAAGAAGCCATTTCCTAAGGGTTATTGCTGGCGGGGTCATAATCGTTGGGCAGCATCATGGCCACCCAACCCTGGCTCATGGCGCCTGAAACCAGCAGCTGGTCGGGCTTTTGGTTAAGGCCGGTTTTAGTCACATCTACGTAGCCTTCCTTCACCTCCAGCCACGACACCTCCGCCAATGTGTCGTTGTAAATCGTGTTTTTTGGCACCCCCTGTTCCCTTTTGTAATGCACCTCTACTTTGCCGCTGAGCAATATTCTGTAAAGTCCTGTCCGATATGACGCTCCCACCAGGTTTTCCATTGGGTAGTCAATCAGGATTTCTTTTTTTGTTTTTGCAAGATCGGGGTGCCGCACAATGGGCCCTTCCCTTGGGAACTTCTCCTGAAGCAAGGCAAAGCCTTCCTGCTGCAATTGTCCCTTTTGAATATACTCATAAAGTATAGCCAAAAAGAGATGCCTTGTCGACCCTTTAAAAGCGATGACTCTATTTTTGATCCACTGGCTCTTTTGCTTCTCATCTGCGGGAGTCATTTCTTCAAACCTGGTTTCCCCAGTAAAAAAGAAATAGGTCGAATTGGCCTTGAAAAGCCGCAAATGATAAAATACCTTGTAGCCCAATGCGTGGTTTTCGATTTCCACTGGCCGACTAGCCGTTGCCACCAGCCCGTTGTCCTTGTCTTCTGCAAACTCAAGCACCCAGGGATTCAATATTTTGCAGCCCTTAGAAAATTCTGTCTCACCAAGAAACACTTTGGTGAATTTAGATAGATTTCTTTCCCACTTCTTGTCTTTTTTCGAAGTAACCTCAATGGTGCTCAGCTCTTCCAAAGCCGGTTCAAGCGATATGGCTGTGCTAAGGTTGAAGCTTTCAGTGAAATCAAAATTGAATGTTTGGTGCTTGTAGCCGACAAATGAAACCACCAACTGAACCGCACCAAAAGGTATTCGCTCGATCAGAAACGAGCCATCCAGCGCAGTGGTGGAGCCCATGGTGGTGCTACTGATAAAAACATTAGCAAATGGCAATGGTTCCTCTGTGCCAGCATCTATCACCCGACCCGACAGCGACCCAGTTTGACCCAGGACAGCTAAAGAGCACACAAGAAAAAACAGGGCAAAAAGAATTCGTTTTGATAATAATGTAGAGATCAGTTGCATACAAATACTACTTTTGTGTGTTTTGCAAGCCGAAATAAGTATAACAACCAACAAACGGTCATCGCTTAATTTACACTAAAATATCAACTAACATCATGCAAATAGCCGAGATACACACGAAGAAAGGCGTTATGAAGATCAAGTTCTTCGAAAAAGACGCTCCAAAGGCAGTAGCCAACTTTAAAGAACTGGCCAATCATAATTTCTACGACGGGCTTACCTTCCACAGGGTTATTCCTGATTTCGTTATTCAAGGCGGCTGCCCTAAAGGTACAGGAGCTGGCGGACCTGGCTACACTATTCCCTGCGAACTTGACGGCGAAAACCAATACCACGACCGTGGCGTACTCAGCATGGCGCACGCTGGCAGAAACACTGGCGGTTCACAATTCTTCATTTGCCATAGCCGCAAAAACACAGCCCACCTTGATAGAAACCACACCGTTTTCGGCAAAGTGTTCGAAGGCCTTGATGTGATAGATGCGATCAGAGAGGGTGAAGTGATGGAGAAAGTGGTGATTGTCGAGCAAGAGTAGGGAGAAGATAGAAGCTGGAAGACGGAAGACCGAAGCAGGCGTCGGTACGATGGCGCTGGCATCAGTGGTGGCAATCGTCAGACGCCTGAAAGGCTGGGAGGCAGTCGGAGGTAGACAAGTACTCAAATCTCATTTCTTTCTGTGACAGGTGGTTAATGTTTTTTTGTGACTGAATAGTAAATTTGGTCTGCACAAAAAATCACTGACCACCTGTTTCATTTTAATCCATCCAGCATCATGAAGTTCAAAATTTGCCTTCTTTTCATTCTCACTACGGCTCCGGCCCTACTATTCAGCCAAAAAGGCAAAGCACTCAAGCCATACTTCCCTCCGGCAGATAGCTGGGAAGAACGCACACCGGCCGCTATGGGCGTCGATCCCTCATTGCTGCAAGAAGCAGTAGATTTCGCTATTGCCAGCGAGTCGAAAGCTTCGAGAAACCTAAAGGAGGCTCACTACCTCAGCTTCGGGAAGGAGCCCTTTGGGGACGCCGTTGGCCCGCTGAAAGAAAGAGGCCCGGCTACAGGCATGGTGATCAAAAATGGCTACATCATTGCCAAATGGGGCGATCCTGATCGGGTAGATCAAACGTTTAGCGTTGCAAAAAGCTTTCTTTCCACCACTGTTGGCCTCGCTTACGACAAAGGCATGATCAGAGACGTAAATGACAAGGTTTATCCCTACATCGGCCCGGTGATTCCCTACGAGCCAGCCCGGATGTCGCTCAACAAAGCCGAGTCGTTTGAAGAGCCTGACGTGCTGGAACTATTTGCCTCTGAGCACAACCGAAAAATCACCTGGAACCACATGCTGCGCCAAACCAGCGACTGGGAAGGCACGCTCTGGGGAAAGCCCGACTGGGCCGACCGTCCGCCCCGTGACACCGAGGGCTGGATAGGCAGGGAAAGAAACGAGCCAGGGAGCTTTTACAAATACAACGATACCCGGGTAAACTTGCTGGCACTGTGTATTCTCAACGTTTGGAGAAAACCGCTACCAGAAGTACTTAGAGAAAGTATCATGGATCCTATTGGAGCCTCTCCTACCTGGCGTTGGCTGGGCTACGAAAACTCATGGATTGTGCTCGATGGTAAGCCGGTGCAGTCGGTCAGCGGCGGCTCTCACTGGGGCGGCGGCATGTTCATCAATGCCTACGATCAGGCCCGTTTTGGCTATCTAACGCTACGCAATGGTAACTGGAATGGGCAGCAGCTGATTTCCGAAAAGTGGCTGAGCATGGCCAGAACACCTACGCCTGTGCAGACTACTTATGGCTTTATGAACTTCTTTCTGAATACGGAGCAAATGCCTTTACCAAGCGCACCCGCATCGGCGTTTTATCACTTAGGTGCTGGTGCCAATATGATCTACGTCGACCAGGAAAACGACTTAGTCATCGTAGCCCGCTGGATTGACAGCAGCAGCATGGACGGGATTGTGGAGAGGGTGTTGAAGAGTGTGGGGAAGTGAGGTTCCCATATATCGAGTGAGCCATCGGCCTCCGCCATAGCGCTTTGCCTGAACAAGCAGATTCGGATCCCTTCTCTCGAAGGATACTTTTACCATTCGCTAACGCCTTATGTCAGCCAGGTGCGCACGTGACCTTCAGCCCCCTGACAAGGGATGATACCTGATACAAAAAAGCCCTCTTCTTTCGAAAAGAGCTAGTTACAATTGTTTCGCTTACACGCCTAACTACCTGCCTGCTGAATCTTGGCCCAATCGTCTTTGAGCGTTACGGTTCGATTGAACACCAGTTTGTCAGCCGTTGAGTATTTGGTGTCAACTGTAAAATATCCTTGTCTCTCAAATTGGTAACCAACACCTGCTTCAGCCTTAGCGAGCGATGGCTCCAGCGCAGCGGCCTCAATGATCTCAAGAGAGCCCGGGTTGATGTTCTTTTTCCAGTCCTCTCCCTCTTCTACGTCCGAAGGATCTTCTACATTGAACAAACGGTCGTAAAGACGCACTTCTGTTCTGTAGGCATGCTTAGCCGACACCCAGCTGAGGGTGCTTTTCACTTTTTTACCAGTTTGGTCTTCACCACTTTTGGTTAGTGGATCGTAAGTACAGTACACCTCCAGAATTTCCCCGGTGGCAGGGTCTTTCTTAAAATCAACGCATTCGATGATATAAGCGTACTTTAGTCTCACTTCACGGCCCGGCCCCATCCTGAAAAACTTCTTCGGGGGGTCTTCCATGAAGTCCGACTGCTCAATATAAATCTCTCGTGAAAAAGGCACCTTCCTCGTCCCACTATCAGGATCCTCGGGGTTGTTGGTGGCATCCATCAACTCTTCTTTGTCCTCCGGGTAGTTGGTAATGATGACTTTCAAAGGGCGAAGAACGCCCATTTTCCTAGGAGCAATTTTGTTGAGGTCTTCCCTCACGCTCCATTCGAGCAAGCCAACATCGATGATATTATCCCTTTTGGCCACGCCAATCCTGTCAGCAAAGGTGCGAATAGATGAAGGCGTATATCCTCTTCTTCTCAAGCCCGATATCGTTGGAAGCCGGGGATCGTTCCACCCGTCTACGTACCCCTCCTCCACCAGTTCAAGCAGCTTGCGCTTACTCATCACTGTATAATTGAGGTTAAGCCTGGCAAATTCTATTTGCTGAGGGTGGTAAACGCCCAGCTCGTCAATGAACCAATCGTACAACGGCCTGTGCACCTCAAACTCAAGTGTACACAGGGAATGCGTGATGCCCTCAATACTATCCGAAAGGCCATGTGCAAAGTCGTACATGGGGTAAATATGCCATTTGTCGCCCGTGCGGTGGTGGTGAGCATGCTTGATGCGATACATCGAAGGGTCACGCATGTGCATGTTCGGATGCGCCATGTCTATTTTTGCCCTAACTACATGCGCACCGTCGGGAAACTCCCCCTTGCGCATTCTGTCGAACAAGTCCAGGTTTTCTTCCACCGATCTGTCTCTGAATGGACTGTTCTTACCAGCTTTTGTCGGCGTGCCTTTGTAGTTTTTAGCAAAATCTTCAGAAGAAAGGCTATCCACATAAGCTTTGCCTTTTTTTATCAGCTGTTGGGCGTATTCGTATAGTTGATCAAAATAGTCGGAAGCATGATAACGCCTGTCTTCCCAGTCGAACCCAAGCCATTTTACGTCCTCCATGATGGAGTTCACATACTCGTCGCTTTCCTTGGTTGGGTTGGTATCATCAAACCTCAGGTTACAAAGCCCATTGTATTTTTTGGCTGTTCCAAAATTTAGGCAAATAGACTTGGCATGGCCAATATGCAGGTAACCATTGGGCTCCGGAGGAAAACGGGTGTGCACCTTGCCGGCAAACTTTCCCGTTTTGTTATCATCCTCAATGATTTGATGAATAAAGTTGATCGATTCTTTCTTTTCTTCCGTGTTTTCAGCCATGAGCCCAACCTGTGTTTTAAAAGCTGCAAATTAAAGCAATATTCTGCAACCAAGGTAATTTGCGCTGACTAAGATGCTGTAGAAAAAGAAAAGCCTGAAGCCGTTTGGCGACTGCCTGCACAAGACAGCTTCAGACGAACCACTTGAGGACTTAAAAACTTGTCCTGAGTGAAATAATAAAATTCCTCCCTGCACCAGCCATTCCTGACGAATAGGGCTTATAGCGTTGGTCGGTCAGGTTTTCGATACCACCGGAAATGATAATATCATCGGATATTTTCTGGCTCACCTTAAAGTTAAGTGTATACCACGATGGTGAATAAGGGTTTCCTTCCTTATCTGCCGCATAAATCTCCGTCTTGCCTTTCTCCTCCTCAGGCATGTCGGCAAAGCCAACACCCCCACTGTATTGAGCGTAAAAGTCCAGTTTCAGGTTTTTCACACCATACATAAAATGGCTGACGCCAAAAGCCGGAGCGGCATGCCTGGAAGGGCTTTTCGATCCATCATCCAACTCCTCCTCCCCAACTTGCACATTGTAGCGAGACGACAGTGTGAAACCCTCAGGCAATTTAACTTCAAGACCCGCCTGAAAACCATAAACGGTGGCCCTGGCAGCGTTTTGAATGGCCTGTACCTGGCTCAGCTCGCCGTCGTATACGATACTATCAAGACCGTTTAGCGTAAAGTCCCTGCGCACGAGGGCATTCGAAAGCACTGTGTAGAAGGCGGTAGCATCCAGCTTGAGGAAGTCACCAAATACCTTTGCCATACCCACCTCAGCATTGTAAGCATACTCTGCTTCAAGATCAGGGTTAGGCACGACCACCGCCCCGGGCTCTGAGTCGAACACCTTGCCCACGTCATCCACATTGGGCGAACGAAAGCCAGTGGAAAGGTTGGCACTGATTGACAGCTTCTCACCTGGCGTCAGCACTACGCCTGCACTTCCCGTCAAAGCACCATTCTTCAAGTCAGCCGTTGAAAACGGAAATGGGTAAAATGAATTATCGAACGTAGCATTCAGTCCAAAGCTATTGAAGCGGGCACCAGCTTGCACAAGGAGCAGGTCACTCAATCGATTCTGGTAAGTGGCATAAGCCGCATAGGACGACCAATCGGACTGTGGGTACCTTGCAGGACCAACGGCTTTCTCTCCAGTCGAAATATTCTCGTCCATTCCTTCAGAGTCCACTTTGTCGTAAATCATCTCCAGGCCATAAAAGAGTTTTTGTCCGGCTAAGAGCGATTTGGAAAAATCGAGATTGGCAGAATAGGCGTTTACATTTTCGATACGGATGGCCCGAGTCGATCCATTAATATCCCGGTCAATCCGGCTTTCTTCAAAAAACTGATGCGCCAACCTAAGTGTGACCTGGTCAAATAACCCCGTATTGGTGGTATAGGAGGTAGTCAGGTTGTTCATCATCCACTTCTGCGGGCCGTACGACCATTCCCCGTACCTGGGCAGTCCCTTTTTATAACGGATATGCCTGTCGTAACGGGCGTAGTCAGAAGTTTCAGAGTAGTGAAATGCGTAAACCACGTCCCACCTTTTGTTAGGAGCAAAACGCAGCTTCTGCATCATGTTGGTTTGCTGGTAGCCGCTTGGCCGCTGCACAAGTGGATTATCGTTGGTCACTACCCGATCGACACTATCGATTCGCTGCACGTAAAAGGGTCTGAGGTAGTCGTCGGGCCCTTTGGTACCCATTCGCAGGTCACCGTAGCCGTTGTAAGAAAAGCTGGTCACCGACGACCACTTCTTCCATCCGACATTGAAGTCCAAATGGGCCGTTTTTTCACTATTGGCAGATGAAAACCTGCTGGCAGCACTTCCTTTTGTCAGCGTTTCGTCGGTAAGGCTAAGGTGCGGGGTAAGGGTTGTGAAACTCATCACACCACCAATGGCGTCACTTCCATATATCACCGACCCGGGGCCAAAGAATACCTCAGTATTTTCAGTGGCAAAAGGATCCAGCGAAATAACGTTTTGCAAGTTTCCACCTCTGAAAATGGCGGTATTCATGCGTACGCCATCCACTGTGAGCAAAAGCCTGTTGGTGGCAAAACCCCGGATCATAGGGCTTCCTCCACCCTGCTGGCTTTTTTGGATAAAAACCTGGCCAGAGCCTCCGAGCAAATCAGCTGCAGTTTGCGGATTGAGCAGCGCAGCATCCTTGGGCGTAATGGTAGCAATGTGCACAGGCACATCCCTTGTCGACTGGCTCCATTTGCTGGCAGAAACCACAACCTGATCCAGCGAAATATTGGAAGGCTCCATCACCAAAACCCGATCACCAGCCGCCAGCTCAGCATAAGAGCTAACAATCCGATTGTAGCCTACCAGCCTGACTTCTATTTTATCAGCTCCCTCAAACTCAGAAATGTCGGCCATTCCTGACGAGTTGGTCATGGCAGTAGCCCTTGGCGCTTCACTGTACAGTGTCACCAGATCTAAAGGTTCATTGTTCTCTTTGTCTTTTATTGTTAAAATCTGCGCATAGCTCACCAGCACCCGTGTTGTGAGCAGGCATGACAGTATCAGTCTTCTCATCTTATGATAGTCAGTTTAATCGAAATACAAATAAGCGCTGGCACCAATTCTTCAGAAGAGGCCGGGCCTTGACTAAAATGTAGAAATCAAACTGATTTGGGTGGTGGATTCGGAGGGCTAAAGTACACTGACCTGTACAAGCAGATGGCTTCTGCCATATTCTTTTCTTCCTTAATTCTACTGATCGCTGCCCATTTGAATGAGTTAATTCTGTAAGGGGTTTTTATTAGGTCGACAAAATGGTCAGAAGCGTCATCACTCTCAGCTTCATGATTAAGCTCTTCGAAAAGAATCCCTTCAAAAACCTCACTTATAAAAGTTTCCTCTTTGTCCCAGTAGCAAACAAAGTAAACGGAATCAGGTAACTGTTCTGACTCAATAACATCATAAAACTGGCCTTTGTAGCGAAACTCTCTGTGTTCCTCCCATATAATTTCACGGTCGGCCTCATAGCGAGATAATTTGATTGTAACCTTCTCACTATCATCCACTCCCTCCATGATTTTTTGCATCACCTCTGACCTAATCATTATTCTATTAACATAGAATACCGAATAGTTCAGCCAAAAGGGAGCTGAAACACAAAGAAGAAGAAATATGGACAGTAACCTTTTCAATATACAGTGTGCGAATTCCCGTTCGGCCGGAGCGCCAACGGTGATGCAGGCAATGTAATTGGGTTTACTATCAAATCAAATACACATTATTTCAAGTGCTTTGCTTGATTATCAAAGGTAAAATTGAGTTTATTGAATGAGGGTTTGAATACCCAAGAATGTTTTATGCCATTATAGAGGAAACTCTAAAACTTATTTAATTTCGAGGGGTTTGTACTTTGGTCCTGGTTTTACACCTGTTAAGCATTGAATGAAGCATCTACTACTTTTGGTTTTCTCTGGTTTGACACTGCTTTTAGTTGCCCCAACCAGCTCACAAGCCCAATCAAGAGTCATTACCGGCCAGGTAACTGACATTGACAATTTCTCACTTCCGGGGGTAAACATCTATATCAAAGGAACCACCACGGGAACCATCACCGACATTGAAGGAAACTACAGACTAGAGGTAGGCGGCAACAATGATGTGCTTGTTTTTTCATACATAGGCTACCTGACGAAGGAAATGCCCGTGACCGCAGCAGCCACAATTGATGTGAAGCTGGAAGAAGACGCCCGTCAGCTCAACGAAGTCATTGTGACAGGCTATTCTTATGTAAAGAAAAGAGATATTATCGGGGCCATAGCGTCGGTTTCAGCTGAAGACATCAAAAACCTTCCGGTGGTGAGTTTAGATCAGGCTCTCCAGGGCAAAGCGGCCGGAGTGCAGGTGACACAGTCATCGGGAACGCCCGGCGGCGGTATCACTGTGCGGGTGAGAGGGAACACCTCCATTTCCGCTTCGAACAGGCCGTTGTTTATTATTGATGGTGTGCCAGTAGAAGATGGGGCACTGGCCCTGAGAAGTTTCGGAGGGCAGAACGACAATGCGCTCTCTACGCTGAACCCTAACGATATTGAGTCATTTCAAGTATTAAAGGATGCGTCGGCCAAGGCTATCTATGGCAGCAGAGCAGCTAACGGCGTGGTGTTAATTACCACAAAACGAGGTAGCAAAGGTGCCAAGACCTCCGTGACCTTTGATGTGCAAAGGGGTGTTATCGACCTCACCAACAAGCTCGACTTACTCTCATCAGAAGAGTTGGTGACTCTTCAGCGGGAGGCCATCACCAATGCGGGGCAGAACCCTGACGAGTCTGGGATTATTAAAGGTGTGACGGATGCCGTGAATACAGACTGGATTGACCAGGTGACCCGCCAGGCGATCATGGAGCAATACCAAATGAGTATCAGTGGTGGCGATGAGCAGACTAGCTTCTACTCAAGTTTCAACTACCGGGGCGAAGAAGGCGTCATTCTGAACAACCAGTTCCTAAGGTTTGCCGGCACGCTTAACATCGACCACAAAGTGACCGATAAACTCAAGTTTGGCAACAACCTCACCATTTCCAAGACCCGAAATGATCGAATCAAAGGTGACAACTTCCTTGATGGTGTTTATTCAGGTGCCGTCAAGAGTCTCCCATATTACTTTCCGTTTGACGAAAAGGGGAATATCATCGGGCCTGGCAATTCCAACTACGCCGGTTTCCCTAATTTCAACCCTGTGGGACAGGCAGTGTTGCCCCGATTCCAAACGAATACCCTGAAGGTGCTTGTTGGTGTATTCAGCGAGTATCAGTTCAACGAACATTTCAGAGCCAGAGCTAAATTCAGTGTAGACTATAACGACGTGGCCGAAGATCAATTTGAGCCATCGAGCACTGCCATTGGTGGCTTTCTGGCTTCAGTAGGTGGCCTGGGCTACGGTGTTAACTCCACCGGCACTTACGTTACCTATATCAACACCAACACTGTTACATACAATCAGACTTTTGGTGACCACGTCATCAACGCAACAGCCGGCACAGAGTTCCTACAGCGGACGGAGACCTCCAACTTTGTTCAGGGAAGGCTTTTTCCCAGCGATGACTTTACCTATATCACCTCTGCTGGTATTGTGGATGCCGGAAGTTCAGACAAAGTGAACAGCGGGCTTAACTCCTATTTTGCAGAAGCCCGCTACGACTACAAAGAAAAATATTTTGCCAGCGTCACCACTCGATACGATGGTTCCTCAAGGTTCGGCACCAACAACCGATTTGGTCTCTTCCCTTCGGTTTCGGCTGGGTACCGGATCACCAACGAAGCCTTTTTTCCTAAAAACACCATTGTTGATGACCTGAAAGTCCGGGGTAGCTATGGCTTTACCGGCAACGAAAGAATAGGCGACTTTGCCTTCTTGGGCACCTTCGCCTCCACCACTTACAATGGGGTGACAGGAACAGCTCCCGCCAACCTGGAAAACCCCGACCTCCAGTGGGAAGTGACCCGAGAAGCCAACGTTGGCATTGACCTCTCCCTTTTTAGCGGCCGCCTGCAAACAAGCGTGGATGGCTACAGCAACCTGACCAGCAAACTACTGTTCAGCCAGCCAATACCACTGACGACAGGCTTTGGAAGCATTCAGGGAAACATTGGAGAAGTGTCGAACCTCGGAGTGGAGCTATCGGTTAACAGCATCAACTTTGATGGCGACTTTCGCTGGTCGACCAACCTCAATATTGCCAAAAACGACAACCTCGTAAAATCTCTGGCCGACACCTTGCCCCTGTTTCGTGGTTACACTGCCAATGGCGCCGGCAATACCAATATTGTAAAGCCAGGGTATCCTCTCGGCACGTTTTGGGGTCTCAACTTCCTTGGTGTTGACCCAGCCACTGGCGATGCCATTTATGAGGACATTAACGGAGATGGACAAATCAGCCCGGATGATGGGCAGGTCATTGGCACGGCACAGCCCGATTTCGTTGGGGGAATAACCAACAACCTCTCGTACCGGGGATTCGATTTGAGTGTTTTCATTCAGTTTAGTTATGGAAATGAACTACTTAACTTCAGCAACTCTGCCCTGCTGAACTCTGGGGAGGACATCAATAACAATCAGGTTCGAAAGGCCCTCGACAGATGGCAAAAGCCGGGCGACATCACCGATGTGCCACGGTACGAACTGGGAAACACGCAGAACAACTGGCACAGCAACCGGTTTCTTGAAGACGGCTCATTTCTCAGGGTAAAAAACATCTCGCTTGGCTATAATCTTCCGATACGCTACGTAGAAAAAATAAAGGCGCAGAGCATAAGGATCTACGGCTCGGCCACCAACGTGTTTACATGGACAAATTATACGGGCAACGATCCTGAGGTGAGCACACTTGACGGCTCCACCACAGCGCAGGGAATCGACTTCTTTACTTTGCCGCAGGTAAAAACAATGATGCTGGGTATTAACGTGAAATTTTAGGAGCTAAGAAAATGAAAAAAGCAACATTGATCATATTGTTCCTGGTTACAGGCTTTGGCTGTACCAATTTTCTTGATCCTGAGCCCGTCGCTCTTTTGATAGACGACCTGGCGCTCAATGAGGCCAAAGATGTATCTTCTGTCGAAATTGGGCTTTACGGTGCCTTCAGAAGCATTGCAGCGCCCAAAGTTATTGCCGGCGATATGACTGCCGACATGCTGACTCATATTGGCACATTCAATCAGTACCGGGAGTTCTCCAATAAGCAGATTACGTCAACCAATGCTTCAGCCGCTGCGCTGTGGGGAAGCATCTACCGCACCATCTATGTCGCCAATTTCATCCTCGAAAAACTGCCGGGAGTGCCGGGTGTAACTGAAGCCGAGCGAAACGAAGTCACAGCCACCGCACGTTTCCTGAGAGGCTACGCCTATTTCGTTGGTGTGTTCACTTTTGGGGCAATGCCCATCACCACTACCTCAGACCTGGAGTCTAACAGAAATGTGCCCAGGTCAAGCGTTGAGGATTTGCTCGCATTTATTGAAGCGGACTATGCGGCTGCCTCCGGCGACGCTCTTCCGGAAAGCCCGGTAAATGCAGGCTTTGTTAGCCAAAGTGCCGTGGTGGCAGCAAGGGCCAGGCTTGCCCTTTATCAGCAAAACTGGGCCGAAGCTGAGGCGCTGACTTCTCAAATCATCGATAGCGAGAACTACACGCTTGTTGACGACTACAGCGACATTGTGCTCAGCGACTTTACCGACGAGGCAATACTTGAAGTTGGCTACACGGTGAACGACGACCCCGGCACAGATGCCAACTATGGGCTTAACGACCTCTTCAGAGGAAGGAGAGAAATCATTCCAAGCAATCAAACGGTGGTTGCACTGAACAATGATGAGGCCGGCGACCGGTTCAGTAATATTTCATTTGATCTTTCCGAACTGGGCGGCGTTGACAATGGCTGGTCTGTCGCCAAATACGGCACAGCCGATGAAGATAATAACAACATCATCATATTCCGCCTGGGTGAAATGTATCTGATAAGGGCCGAAGCAAGGGCACAGCAAAACAAGCTTTTCGGAAGCGGTAGTGCGCTTGAAGATGTTAACGTACTGAGAAACCGGGCCAATGGCGCTCCGGCTGTAGCCAATTCAAAAGAGCAGGTGCTTCAGGTGATTGAGAGAGAAAGACTGTACGAGCTGGCCTACGAAGGCCACCGCTGGTACGATCTGGTAAGAACAGGAAGGGCAAAAGTGGTGATGACAGCCTTCAACACCAACTGGCAGGACAAGTTTGAGTTGTGGCCTATTCCACTAAGAGAAATTCAGTATAACCCAGCGCTTCAGGGCGCACAAAACCCAGGCTACTGATACCTATGAGCAAATTGAAAACATACAGATGGGTGATAGCGGCCGCTTTTATGTGGTGTTTGGCCGGGTGTGAGCCTGAGAGGTTAATTTTCAAGGGGCCGTATCATGTTAGGTTCACAGAGGAAACTGCTTCAGAGCTTGAAAGCTACAGCGAGGACATAGCGCTCTCGGTGCATCTGGTAGGCCCGCAACGAAGCGAAAAAATACAGATGAGCTACTCAATTGCCGGGGATGCCCGGGAGGGCATTGACTACGAGGTTTTGAGCGAAAAGGGCATCGTGGAAATTCCAGCCAACGAAAGTTTTGGTTATATCACCATTCGTCTGATCAATAACGCCAACAACATCCTGGAATCGCAGGACATCATATTTACCCTGGAGGGTGTTTCTCCCGTCGATTTAGCCATCGGGCAAGGCGACAGTGAAATCGGCAGAACATTGACATTTACCATTTTTGATGATTGTATTCTTGGAGGCTATTACACAGGGTACGGCCCTTCTAATACAGTTCCTATCGAAGACATTCGCATCACCAGTGCGGACTGTAATGAATACTTTCTTTCCAACTGGGATATTAATCTGCCTATTTTCAATTCCAGCACAGAAAGAGACCTCATTTTCAACGACAACTTCGACAATACCCTCACTATACCGGAACAGGAAGAACAAACGCTGGTAGAGGACCAGGCTACCATACGTGGGTCGGGTATAGTTAATCCATTGACGGGTGAGATCACCCTCACTATAGAATTTGTGGACGTGGAGGATATTGAGCCTCAAACGGTAACATTTAAACGACAATAGGTGATGAAAAGAATTCGACTATCTGCATATATCACTTGCTTGCTTCTGCCTGCCCTTTTTTCATGCAGAGAGCAATTTGAGCCGGAACCTTTCACCTACTCGCAACTCCTTACAGGCAAGGTGTCCAAAACCTGGAGATTGACAGGTATTTCCATTCTCGAGGATGGCGCACCAACGCAAAATATTCCCGTACAAGACAATGACTGCGCTTTTGACGACAGGTATGTATTTTATGCGAATGAAGAAAAGAAGTTCGAGGTACAGAATGGCGCTACCAAATGTGATGAATCGGAGGGAGATATAGTAGTGACTGATATTTGGGCTTTTTCCAATGCCAATGCCACCCTGGAAATGATATTACCTATCCTTTCAATCGACACCCGGCTTCCCTTCATTGTAAAAAGCCTCAAAGACGACCGGCTTTCCATGGAAATTTTCTTTGATGGCGGCAGCTATCGTTTCGTACTTCAGGCAGTAAAAACCCAAGACTAAGACAAAATGAGGTTTTCAATATCTATCGTCGCTTGCATAGCCTTGTTGCTCACCGGGTTTTCCGACAATGTGTACCAGGTTCAGCAAGAAACTGAGCCCAACCCTCCCATGCGAACCTGCGAAACGATGGAGCAGGACAGCCTGAATCAGCTCAAATATGCTGACATGCGCAACAGGCTTGACTTTGAAACAAGGATTCAGCAAAAGACGAAAGAAATAGAGCTGCAGCAAGCTAGCGGCAGGGGCTTTGCAGGCATTATTACACTTCCCGTTGTGGTACATGTTGTCCACAATGGAGAGCAAGTTGGGCAGGGTCGGAACATTAGTGCAGCGCAAGTGGCCTCTCAACTTGAGGTACTGAACGAAGATTTCAGAAGGGCGACCGGCACCAATGGTTTCAATAATAATCCGGTAGGTGCCGATATCGAAATTGAATTTTGTCTGGCATCGCTTGGCCCCAACGGTGTTGAGCTGTCTGAGGCGGGTATTCACCGATACAATGGCAATAAAGCCGCCTGGACTCGCACCGACATCGAGGGTTTCCTCAAGCCGAATACCATCTGGAATCCCAACGACTATCTCAATATTTGGACGGTGGACTTTGAAGGGGAAAGTGAGCTATTACTGGGATATGCGCAGTTCCCCAGCGAATCAGCACTTACAGGCCTTCCAACAAGCGGCGGATCAGCTTCCACTGATGGTGTGGTGGTCAGATATTCCAGCTTTGGATCTTCAGAAAAAGGCAGTTTTTCGGTGATGTCGCCTCCCTACAACAAAGGCCGGACATTAACACATGAAGTCGGTCACTGGTTAGGTCTGCGCCACATTTGGGGCGACGGGCCATGTGGATCCGACGATTTTGTGACTGACACTCCCGAAGCTGCCGAACCTACCAGAGGGTGCCCGGCAGGCAAAACTTCTTGTGGTTCTGTGGATATGGTGCAAAACTATATGGACTATTCTGACGATGCCTGTATGAATATCTTTACCAAGGGGCAGAAGTCGAGAATTCTTGCGGTGATGGAACTTAGCCCACGGCGAAAGTCGCTGATAAACTCGCAGGTCTGTGGCGAGGTGGTAGCGGAAGCCCCCGTTCCCGACTTCACGGCAGACAAGCAGCTTTCGCTCCGTGACGGCGGCATCCGCTTTACAGACCTCTCGTCCAATTTCCCAACAAAGTGGTCGTGGATTTTTGAAGGAGGCACTCCTACTCTGTCAAGCGAGAAAAACCCTTTTATCAAATACACCGCCGAGGGTAGCTATTCTGTGAAGCTAGTGGTGTCCAACGAATATGGCATTGCCGACACTTTGACAAGAGAAAACTACATCGTCGTTTCCAGCGAAGGAGTTTGCAGTTCGCTCGACAATTTTGGAACATCAACACCAACCATCCAGCCCCTGCCAACGATTTATAAAGACAATCCACTGTCCAACCCGAAGGGTTACCTGTCGGGGCACAATAGTATCAGAACCTCGGCGATCTCGGAGTTTTTTGAGAACAAGCCTGGCTACGAAAACCTTAGCGGTGTGTCTATTCATTTTGGGAAAGCCGTCTTTGCCGATCCCGAAGCCACAGCACGTGTAGTAGTGTGGAATGCCAGGGGCCCGCAAAGCAGCCCCGGGGCCATTCTGGAACAGCGGGAAATCTTGATCAGGGAAATTGCTGATGACATTGCCGCCAACAAACCAACCAGTATTGTTTTTGGACGACGAGTACCCTTGTTCGGTGTTGGCTTCCATGTAGGCATTGAGCTAGATTATGGAGGAGGCGATACTTTGGCATTGATAAGCTCCAGAGACAGCGAGGTGGCTATACCAACGGCATGGGAAAAAGACAGTGATGGAAACTGGAGTCCGTTCAGTACTTCGTGGGGACTCACGATGAGCCACCAAATGGTGCCCAAAGTGGGGATGGACGCCTCGGTGCAGCTGAAAACAAATAAGTTGATTGTGAACCCAGGAGAGCCCGTTACCCTGAGCGCCACCGGCGCCTCCATATTTCAGTGGGAGTCTACAGAGGGCAGCCTGACCACAACGCTAGGTCCAACAGTAATAGGCAAGCCCACGAAGACGGCGACTTACAAAGTACTGGCCAGCGGTGGCGATCTCTGCGTTTCTGAAGCAGAAATCACGATCTACGTGCGTGACGTCACCTCCGTTCCACAACCGGAGACTACTGAACTGACGATTTACCCTAACCCTGCAGTGGATGGAGCCGTTACACTCGCATTCTCCAATGCACATATTGGACAGGTGAGTGCTACTGTATACAATGTGCTGGGTCAGAAACTTTTCTCTCGCCAATGGATGAAGTCAGGTACGGCATTTCAGGAAAAATTGGAACTGCCTGGGGTGAGAGGTGCGGTAATTATGGAGATTAGGGCAGGAACCGAGCTTCACAGAAAGAAGCTGATTGTGAGGTAAACAAATGAGAGCATGCTGTTAACATGCCCTCATTTCATCTCATTCTAAATCTATTTTACGGACCAATTTGTCCCTATTAAAGGTATCCGATCCGCTGGAAAGCTAATATCTACTTTGCAAAAACGTAGTTGAGCGTAATATTCACCGGAACAAACAGCGCATCAAATTCAGCGTCAGTCAAACTGTCAACATATGCCTGAGTCAGAGTGTCAGCAACAGCATCTTTGATTAGTCTTAGCGAAACCGCCTCACTCCAAATCAGTTCTACTTCATCAACATTTTCAATATTGTATTCTTCCTCAATCGCACCGGAGTCATTCGATGTAATTGTCAGCGTTTCACCGTCTTTCGCCCATACACCGTCGTCGGTTGAATCGGCTCCAGGCAAAAATATTCTTCTCTTAAACGTATTGTCAGCCAAAAACTCAATCTGATAATTTTCCCAGGTAACCAGTTGTCCCAACGGAAGCACCGCTCCCTCCCAGGAAGTGAACTCTACAGGCGCATTGGTCAGCTGAAACTCTGACAGCAGCCATTTGCCCTCTAATGGATCTGGAACCCTTGGCTCGTCGTCCTTTCCGCAAGATGCCAGCAACACCAAGCCAGCGAGTCCCATTAATAGTAGTCTTCTTTTCATATAGTTGAATTTAATTTCCTCACGATTTCGTTCTCTATTTTTAGAGGTATAACAAACACCCGGGCAAACGCCTCTATTTATTAAATTTAAAAATTATTTTGGGAGTCGTTTATGAGTAGCGCCAATTATATCGCCCTTTGTATCCTCGTCTTTCTCAGGCCAATTACAGTGTCTGCTCAAACCAATCCTGTGCAAAATAGAAAACAGTCAGAAGAAATTGCTAATAAATTCTACCAAAGTGGTCTGCAACTTCAACGAAGCGGTCATTTTGTTGAATCTACCTCTGCTTTTGACTCTTCTGTCCACTACAATCCGCAAGTGGCCGATGTGTATTTTTCCCAGGGAAGCAGCTACGAAGCAATAGATGATTTTGCCAGGGCACTTTATGCTTACGAAAAAGCCATCGATCTTCAACCTGTTTTTGAAGGCGCCCTGTTTCGGAGGGCGGTTTGTCTCTACAAACTCAACCTTCACGAAGACTGCATTGCGCAACTCAATAGTTTGATTGCAAGCAATGGTTCGTCCGAAGAAACAAAGGCAATCTTCTATCGCTACTCTCCTTCCGGCGAGGTAAATATCACCGCCGACAATCAACTCAACGCTGAGTACTATCTCTACAGAGGGCTGGCCTTCGCTGCTTTGCAACAAGAGCAGGCTGGCATGAGGGATCTTGACAGTGCCGTCAGTATATCCGGCGGGGCGTCCGACTACCTGGTCAATCGGGGATTGGCACTTCAGAAGCTGGGCAGGGAATCTCAGGCCATTGCTGACTACGAGGCTGCTTTGGTGAAGAACCCTGATACCCAAACAGCTCTGATCAACTTGTTTACACTCGACGCTGCCAGAGCCAGGAAATACCTGAAAGAAAACGAAAACATCGTCACTGAAATCATGGTTCCGGAGCTGCTGGCGCAAATGGGGTTTGACGCCCACAACAGAGAGCAATATGACGAAGCGATAAATTACTATTCCAGAGCCCTGGAGATCGTTCCTTCTGACCCCGACTGGTTGATGAACAGGGCTATTTGCTATGGAAAAGTGGGATTACTGGAAAAAGCTGAAGATGAGTTGTTACGGGTGGTGTCCTTGTCTGGGTTTTCCGAAAAAGCCTATTTACACCTGGCCAACATACTTTTTCTGGAAGAAAAGTATGAAGACGCTATTTCGTTCTACAACCTTTATCTGGCCATCGACATCAACTACGGCACTGCTTATTTCAATCGTGGTATTGCACTGAGCAAAACAGGCGAAACCGATGAGGCTTGCAAGGACTTGATGAAAGCTGGACGCTTGGGTGTGAAAGAAGCCGTGAAACCGATCGAATCAATTTGCAACAACTAAACAGGGCCGCATCAAAATTGCTTTTGGTACATCAGGTGCAGTCCCTTTAATGTGAGGTGAGGATCTGTTTGGTCGAACACCTCCTTCAGCGGCTCCAGCACAAGTGATAGCCCACCAGTGGCAATCACCTTAAATGATTCACCAGGCTCCTGCTCTTTGATTTTATTGATCACCTCTTTGACCAAACCCACATAGCCCACAAGGATGCCAGCCTGAATCGCCTGAACCGTATCTCTGCCAATAAACGTTGTTGGGTACTCAAGGGGGATTATCGGTAGCTGTGCCGTTTCCTGAAAAAGAGACTTCATGGCAGTCTTGATCCCCGGAGCGATGTTTACTCCCAGTATTTCTCCTTTTGCTGACACAACCGTAAATGACAAAGCGGTGCCAAAGTCGACGACAATAGCTGCCGACTGGTGATAGGTAAAGGCGGCCGTAGCATTGGCTACCAGATCAGAACCTATCTCATAGGGATTCTTTATTTTCAGGCTAAGGCCCTTGTAAATGGCCGGACCAGCAAGCAACGGTTGCACAGAAAATAACCTCTCCACCACTTCCTCCATCACAGGTGTGAGGTTGGGAACTACGCTGCTAATTATTATTCCACTAATATCAGAATAGCTAAGTGCGTTTTCGAGAAACCAGGCCCTGATTCTCTTTTCGTACTCGGAAGCAGGCAGGTCACGTTGTGACGGGGTTCTGAAAACAAGCCGGGGCTCTTCCTGTGTAAACAAACCAAAAACAACATCTGAATTACCTATGTCTACAACCAGTTCCATTATGCTACCGTTATCACCACCTTGCCTGTTGTTTTTCCACTTTGAAAAAGGGCAATCGCTTCCTTCATTTCATCGAAACCAAAGGTATGACCAACCATGGGCGGCCCAATCTCCAGCTTCTCCAGCTCACCAAGCGAATATTGCAAAATCTCCTTTTTCTCATACAGCCAGATCAAATTAAAGCCCATCACCGATTTGTTGTCGCTAATGAGCTTGAGCGGGTCTATTTTTGGCCTGCGCAAAAACTTCAAAGCAAGCTTTATTGGATTGAGCTTGCTACCGGTTTCAGCGAAATGGGCTGACCCATAGATAATCATTCTGCCCTGAGCGGCCATGGCTTTGTAGCTCATGTCCAGCACCTTCCCTCCTATGCATTCCAGCACCATATTGAACGGACGTTCTTTTGCCGTCGCTTCCAGTTTGGTTTCAAAAGATTCGTCTCTCACCAGCACCTCGTCGTAACCCTCGCTGATAAGAAGGTCTTTCTTGCCAGGTGTCCCAATCGTTCCAACAGTGTACGCATTCATCTTTTTTGCGATGCGGTTCGCCAGTATACCTACACCCCCAGCCGCACTATGAATCAGAATTTTGTAGCCTTTTTGAATATCGCCCAATGAAAAAAGTGAGTAGTAGGCGGTTAAAGCCTGCACCAAATATGCAGCCCCTTCTTCGAACGACCACCCTTTTGGAATTGGGCTGAGGTAGTCAGGGGACTGTACAATATGCGTTGTGTAAGCACCGAAGCGAGTCACTCCCATCACCCTGTCGCCTGCTTTGAATTTGGTCACATTTTTACCCACTCGAAGTATTTCGCCCGAAAACTCCAGCCCGGGTACGAAAGTCCCTTTAGGAGTGGCGCTGTAAATACCCAGCATGGCAAAAATGTCGGCAAAGTTTAAGCCTATCGCCTTAACGGCCACCAACACACTGCTATCATCCGGCTCGGCTATCGTCGTTTCCACCTTTAGCAGCCTGTCCATACTTCCGGCTTTGACCATTTGCCAGGCCCTTCCACCAGCCTCTCGTTGTTCGTTCATGGCTGCAAAATATGCCTAAATTTAAATTTTAAGCTACTTGTCGAAAAAATTATCGAAAATGCTTGACAAATAGTGGTGTAAACGATTTATAATTACATCAAAATTCAAAAGCCCGTACTGTTTATTTCAAATGGACAAAAAGAGAGTAATCAAAAGTTATGAGAAGCTGGATCAGGCGATGAAGGACCTGCTTCTGGAGGCCTACCCTTCTGGATTTACCGGCAATGTGATCAGGCTCACAAACGCACAAAATGAAACCTATTTTGCTGTACCTCTGGAAACTGAGGAAGCCAACTACCTTATTAAGGTACCGCTTGAATCGATGAAGAGTAAAGCCACACCTGCCGACGACGATGACGATGATGGGTTTGATGCGGGCGCAGACGACGTAGATGAAGTTGCCGGGGCGGACGATGCTGACGATGCAGATGACTCTTCAAGCGACCCGTCTTACAACCAGGGTTTTGACGACGATATCGATTAAAAAATAATTATATCCACCATTGCATTAAGTGAAATAACTTACTCATACATTTGCGTCCTAAATCAAAACCTAATATGAAAAAGACGCTTATGTTGCTGGCTATGACCAGTTTCATTGCAATTAGTTCTTGTCAATCAACCAAAACGGAAACCGCTGAAGCAGCAGCTGACTCCACAGCCCTTGAAACCTCTACTGTGGTGATGGAGGAAATTTCACCGGCTGACAGCACGCTGGCATCGGATTCAACCGAAATTGTTCAGACTGACTCTATCCAGTAATAAGAAAGGCCCTAAACGGGCCTTTTTACTTGTATCTTAACCAGCTCTTCTAGCTTGCTCTCCGCCCCCTAAACTGGTAGTAAAATAAAACCATTTCAACAGCCTTTCTGATAGCCGTGTTGACAGGATAAAACTTGCTACCCAGCTCCCAGTCTATCCCCATCAGCTGTGACTGATAGTCGGACATCATTGGCACAGCCATGGTTCCGTCACTGATGGCTCCCACCGTTGTTTGATACGGTACTGGCTGATCAGCTTTGATCAATTGGCATGTAACAAGCTTCTTCTGTCCATTTTTATCCCGGGAAGCCGCATAGCCAAACAGTCGGCAAATGAGGCCCCGGTATTTATAGTTGCCACAAAAGCCTGAACCAGCACCAACCACCAATGGATTGAACAAATGACAAACAGTCGATTCGCTTTCTTCATCCATTTTAGCAAGCATATCCTCGGCTTTGTCGGTTTTGTAGAGGTGATAGGCCAATGGGAGAAACTCCAGAATTGTGGCGGTAAGATCAGACTTGGTACAGCACTTTCCGCAGCCGGTAAGGCATTTTAAGGATGATTGTGCCTGGAAGGCGCTAATCTCTTTTTGCAGGCCGTCGAAAACCCTTTCAACAGCGGCAACTTTCTTATATATTGACAAATAATTGCTATATAGTTGCAAAACTACGCATTGAATCAATCGGTTGTGCGTATTGCGATAAATAAAGTATAAGCAGAAGCCAAAGAGCCTACTCTGTCCAATTTCGTCTCAAAACTTCAGGCCATGCCGCTCGATCAAATTCAAAACCATATTTCCTCCGGAGCGAATGAACAATTAGCTGTTGCACTAAAACAAAGCCCGGAAAAAGCTCGCCTCACCACTTCCATGGGCGTGTCGTTGGTCACATTTGCTGCCTATTACAGAAACCTGGAAGCCATAAGAACAATACGGGCATATCTTGACGATGTCACTATTCACGAAGCCTGCTGCATTGGAGAATTAGAGACTGTGAAAGAGCAGCTTCATAAAGCACCAGAGGTGTTGAACTCCTTTTCCGCAGATGGATTTACGCCGCTTGGGCTTGCCTGTTTCTTTGGGCACGTAAATCTGGCCGCCTATCTGATAGAAACTGGCGCTGATACGAACATTGCTGCCAACAACGACTTTCGGGTGGCACCCATTCACTCGGCCTGCGCCATTTGGAGTGTGCCCATTGTAAATCTGCTGATAGCTGCTGGTGCCAACGTGAACCTCTCCCAGCAAAAAGGCATTCGTCCCATTCATTCAGCCTCCCACAACGGAAGCCTGGAAATCGTCAGAATACTTATAGCTTCCGGAGCTGACCATAAAATAGCAGATGACAGCGGGAAAACCCCAACCGATTATGCGCTGGAGAAAAACTACGATGAGTTGGTAGCCTATCTTAAGACATTGAGTTAGCCGGTTACCCAACCTTCTTTACCATAGCCTTATAGCTATTTAAAATCAATTTCAGAATATCCTCAGGCCATTGATGACCGCCGGCAATGTAGAACTTCTGATTGACCTCCAATTCTATCCCAGTGTAGGACGAGCTGTCGAATTCTTTCCTTAAGAAGGTGGTAAAGCCATCGGACTTGCCCAGGTAGGGCTCGTTAAACTTCACTGCAAACATATCACTGAGTGATTTCATTTCACTCTTCCATTGACCACAAAACTCTTTCTCAGGTTTCTTTTTCGGATCGAAAAGCAGCCCGATGTCAACCTTTCTTTCCTTCCCTTCAAATATTGGGGTGAAGGTGTGCACCGAAATATGCACCACCCTATTGCCCTTGCTTACCCATTTGTATATCTGAGCATAAACGGTGTTTCGGTAAGGTGTATAATACTTGGTCAAAATATGCCGCCTGACTATTTTTTGTAGCGGTTTGGTGTATTCAGAAAACAACGACTTATGATTGCGTGACCGGTTGAGCTCGACAAGCAGCCGTGAGGTGGTTGAGAAATAAGAACTATCGGCCTTTATCGCTTTCAACTGCTCGAATAATGCCAAAGCACCAATATCAAGCCCTCTGTGGGTCTTCAGCACCTCCGGTGTTTTGTTGAACAGGTACTCATACTCCTCGGGAATTTCATTGCCGCCATGCTCGCAGGTCAATATGAATTTTACCTTACTCATCTTTTGGCCGACGGCAAAAACATTGTGTTGTTTTCGAGACAGCCTGCCAGCTCTTCGTAAAGACCAAGTAAGGCTTCATGACTAAAGCTCTGTCCCAGGTGCTTAATCATTCGTTCCGACAGGTTTCCCTGTGCTATGATAGCTCTTACGATGGCATTCGATTGATCCTTGTCGGCCATGTTAACTAAATGCTCCCAACATTTGGCAGCAGTAGCCGCCTTTTGCTCCATCCCAAAAAGCTTCAGGTATTGTCTATTGGTGATGGTATAGTTGCTCCCCTCTTTCACAACACTCAAAAAAATGGCAGCCAAATCGTCTTCATGCCAGCTCTTTTGCTCTTCGAAGCTACATAGCGTTTCGTTCACGAGTTCCTTTAGCAGGGCCACAATGACTTGCAGCACAGCGATATCTGCTGCCGGGCATTCCTGTATATCTATAATTCGGATTTCAATGGCACCACGGTCGAACCTCGCAATAGCCCCTCTTGAATTCAGGAAATATTGATCCAAAATGCCGTCGGTATCGTAGCTGTTGATATCTCCTCTGATTCGCTGAAAAATTTGCTTGTCGTATTCGGCTTGAGTGAACAATTGTTCCGGCACTACTTTCCCGGCAATAGACGGCACCTTCTCCTGATTGTGGCGGTAGGTCTCCAGCCTCGTGTCGACGAAGCCGCTCAGTTTACCATCCAATATGGGCGACGATGCAGTTAATACCGGAATGATGGGCAGCAACACCCTGATGGCGGCATGCAGCCTGGCAAACTCCTCATCCCCCTGAAAAGGCAGGTTGATATGGGTGCTTTGCAAATTGCTCCATCCGTGCCCACGGCAGTCGAAGATGCGGTTGTAAAGCTCGTAGATATCGTTGTTCTCGTGTGGCCAGATAACCGTTTCCTTGTACGGATCCATCCAGGGATGTGCACCGCCGGGAAGCAGCATGGCATCGAAAGGTGCCAAAAGCCTGTTGATTTCCTGGATGTTTTCGTGAAATGGCTTGTCGAGGCCGTTGAGTGTGGCTGCTGGTCCATTGGTCTTGATCTCGATTACGTGAGATACCAATTCGTTAGACCAGGCTATGGCCCCCCGATACACATCTGCAACAAACTCCCCAGTCACTTGCTTGAAAAGCTTGTCAGCTATTGGCAGGACATTCAGACCCTTTCTGGAAACGATCATATACTCCATTTCCACCCCAAACCCGTCGAACAAGTGTAAGTTTCGCTTCTGCTCTGCCATAGACTTAGAGGGTTTTCTTTTGCTCTATTCTCCGTAAAAGGGAACCCAGCACTTTCCTGTAAAGCTCATCCTTCAAACAGTAGTCTTCTATGCCATGATCAAGGCTCGGGTTGTCATTCACTTCGATGATATAAACGCTATTCCCTTTCTGCTTGATATCCACGCCGTACAGTCCACTTCCTATCAGGTTGGCGGCTTTTAAAGAAGTCTCGAGAACAATTTCCGGCACTTTTTCAACAGGCATTGTTTCTGCATTGCCGTACTGATCGTCAGTTTTCGATTTCGTCCAATTGTATATCTGCCAATGATCCTTCGCCATATAATACTTACAAGCGTACAATGGCTTGTTATCCAAAATGCCAATACGCCAGTCATAGTCGGTCGGTAGAAACTCCTGAGCGATCACCAGATCCGAGTCGCTGAGCATTTTGTCGAGTATCTCGTCCAGGCTCTTTCGGTCAACTGCCTTCATCACTCCCACAGAAAAGGCGCTGTCCGGCTGCTTGAGCACAATAGGAAAGCCCAGCATCGCCTCCAGATCATTTCGGTTGTCTTTGTGTACAATGACTGTCCTTGGTGTCGAAATTTTAGCTTTGCCCAATGTTTCTGCTAAAAACACCTTATTGGTGCATCGCATAATCGAGATGGGGTCGTCGATCACCGGTATGCCGTCTGCAAAAGCCCGCCTGGCAAAGCGGTAGGTGTGGTGATTGACAGCGGTAGTCTCTCTGATGAACAGCGCATCATACTCAGAGACCCTGCTATAGTCCTCCTTGGTGATAAGATCAGCATAAAAGCCCAATTCCTCCCCTATGTCGATAAATTTTTGGATAGCCTTTTTGTCCGAAGGTGGTGCCTTTTCATTTGGATTGACCAAAATTGCCAAATCGTAGATGGTTTTGGAGCTACGTTTTCCATCATAGCGCTTTTTCTTAAAGTATTCGTTAGCAGACTCCTCGAGAAACGGCTTGTGGCTTTCCGGTATTTCCTTTACTGAAATGGGGCTTATGCCCTGTAATACCCATTTTTTCTGAAACTGAAATTGAGCCCTGAGAATTGGTGCCTGAAACAGGTTGTACAGCGCTTTACTTAGTGTATCGTATTGAGGGCTGAGATTCTTGCCAAAGTAAATACTCAGGGCAAACTGGTTCGATTTGATCTTGGATAGGCTCTTCTGAATCAATTCATCAATTTCGTCGGTGATCACCCTCACGATGGTGCTTGACTTCAAATCCTGAATCGTTGTTACACTGGGGATCACTTTCTGCCCCCTGGCCTCAGCCAGCAGTGAGACGTAATATCCCGCCGATTGGTACCAGTAGTTTCGGGCCAGATTGAAAATTCTAACGTTCTTTATGTCAGCGTATTGAGGGTTGGTAAGGTAAGATCTAACTGCCACCACCTCTACTCCTTCAATGTTAAGCTGCCAGTCTTTAGGGTTGTTGATAACAACAATTTTTCTCATTCTTTATCTGTCGGTTCTAAAATCAACAAGTTAGCATCATAGGTCACAATACCCAACAAAATGGAGTTGATAAGCCTGTGCACGTCGACTTTATATTCGTTCTCTCCCGAAAGTGGGTTTTCCTGATAGGGATCGGACACCGAAACAATTCCGTTTTCGTCGATGGCAGTAAGCACCACGAAATGCCCCATGGGGTATCCTTTCAGGTCGTCGTATACCGAGCGACCCTCGTCGTTGGCGTATTCTCTTTTGCAATCGTACAGGTAAGTAGCGCTCAAGCCCGTGAGGATAGGGCGTCTTCTGTCGAGGTACTTCCTGATTAAGTCCACCGTTAAATCCTCAAAAGCAATTTCACCGCCTCTGGTCAGAAACTCGATATATGAGTGGGTAGCATTTTCAAATTTCTTACCTCTTTTATACTTGAGCTGGGCTTTTAGCTTCTCAATCAGCTCATCGTGCGTCAGCGTGGACCAAACAGGGTCAAAAACATTGAGGTTATAAGAATGCATTTTCGCCTTATACCCCCTTTTCAGCGCATGAATGCCTAATAGGTTACCCAAGGTGCCACCTTCTTCCAAAAATGTTACCTCATCTATTACCTGCTGCAGATTGATAAAATCGTGATAATAGTTGTAAACCGCATGCAGACTGGTTGGGCCGCATGTTTCGTCATCTGGCTGGTTCAGTATTTTGAAATAAGAAATTTTTGAGTGCATACGTTCATGGGTTCGCACATCAAAGATTACTTAAACTAGTCAGATTTTAATGTGAACAAACGCTAATTATTTTACTGAAAGGGTAACTTTACCCCCAACACAAAGAAGTTATGAAATTAGCACTGATAGCACACGACGGCAAAAAACCAGAAATGGTTGCTTTTCTGCTTGGCAACAAGGAGTTACTCGGAGGGATTGAGTTGATTGCCACGGGCACCACGGGCGGGCATATTGAAAATGCCGGCCTGCAAGTTCACAAAATGTTATCGGGCCCGCTTGGGGGTGATGCTCAAATTGCAGCCATGGCAGCGGAAAAAAACCTGGATATGGTGATCTTTTTCAGAGACCCACTCGACAAGCACCCACACGAGCCCGATGTTCAGATGCTGATGAGGATTTGTGATGTTCACAACATCCCTTTGGCCACCAATCCAGCGGCCGCTAACCTTTTTCTCAAGGCAATCAAGAAGGCCTGATCGCCCTTTACGGATCAAAAAAGATTGAGTACCCCTTTGCGCCGGAAGCGACTGAAATCGTAGTCCGGCATTTTTTTGTCCTTGAAATACTTGTCCTGCATTTTTGAAAACATGGCATGAATACTCTCTGCCAGTGGCCCTTCTCCCCTCATTCTGCGACCAAACTCGCTGTCATTCACCTGACCGTCATGAATCGAACAGATTTGGTTCCACACCTTGGCAGCCCTGTCGGGAAAATGAGTTTCCAGCCACTCCCTGAATAGAGTACCCAGCTGACCATTGAGCCTAACCAGGGTGAAAGTGGATGTCAGCGCTCCGTACTCTGACGAAAGCTTCAGTACCCTTGGAATCTCCGTATTGTTGAGGCCGGGTATAATTGGCCCCATCATCACCCCACAGGGAATACCCCTCTGAGTCAACTTCTCCATCACCTTCAGTTTCTTCAGCGGATGCGAAGTTCTCGGCTCTAACACCCTTCTTAATTCCTCATCCAGCGACGTAATCGTGAAAATCACGTGAACAAGGTGCTCCGAGGCAAGGTCCGACAGCACGTCCAAATCCCTTTCGATCAGTGCGTTCTTGGTAATAATGCCCAGCGGATTCCCATATTTTTGAAAGACCTTTAATAATTCTCTCGTAATGCCGTATTTCTTTTCCGCTGGTTGATAGCAATCGGTGTTGCCTGAAAGCATTACTACCTGGGGCTTCCATGAAGGGCTTAGGAAAGATTTTTCCAGTAGCCTGGGAGCGTCGGGCTTCACCACGATTTTTCGTTCGAAGTCCAATCCCATATTATATCCCCAGTATTCATGCGAATTGCGGGCATAGCAGTAAATGCAACCATGCTCGCAACCCTGATACGGGTTAATGGAATAGGTAAAAGGAATATCAGGGCTTTCGTTCTTACTCATCACAGTCTTAGGGTGCTCGACTATGTATTCGGTGGGCACTCTTTCCTGAAGCAACTGTTCATCAATTCCCTCTTCGTGGTAATTGCCTCTCTCCTGACTGGCAAACCTGTTGTTAGGCTGCAAACCTGTTCCTCTTCCTTTCATTTACTAATTTTATTAGCCCAATATAATTAGTATCTTAAGTTAAACCTGCATCTGCTACTAAATATTTTACACCCGAAGAAAAATTTACTTTGCGTTAGAATGGTTAAGCTCAGTCCTTTATTTTTGAGCCCTGAAATCAAAAAAGCAGAATGATCGACTTTATAGAAGAGCTTAAGTGGAGAGGCATGTTGAACGACATGATGCCCGGAACAGAAGACCAGCTGAAAAAGGAAATGACCTCGGCTTATATAGGCTTTGATCCAACTGCAGCATCACTCCACATAGGTAACCTGGCTACCATCATGCTGCTTGTGCACCTCCAAAGAGCTGGGCACAAACCTTATGCGCTAGTGGGTGGCGCCACCGGTATGATAGGCGACCCCTCGGGCAAGTCGGAAGAGCGAAACCTGTTGGATGAAGGGACACTTCGCAAAAACCAGGAAGGCATTAAGGTGCAACTGGAGAAGTTCCTCGCTTTTGATAGCGGCAAGAATGCGGCGGTGATGGTCAACAATTACGACTGGTTCAAAAAATTCGGTTTTCTGGAGTTTTTGAGAGATGCCGGCAAACACATCACGGTGAATTATATGATGGCCAAGGATTCGGTGAAAAACCGTTTGGAAACAGGCCTTTCCTTTACTGAGTTTTCCTACCAGCTGCTGCAAGGCTACGATTTTTATCATTTGTATACCGAGCACCAGGTAAAGCTGCAAATGGGTGGCAGCGACCAGTGGGGTAATATTACCACCGGCACAGAGTTTATCCGCAGAAAGGCCAGCGGCGAAGCCTATGCGCTCACCACGCCCCTGGTGACCAAGGCCGACGGTACTAAGTTCGGCAAAAGTGAAGGCGGCAACGTATGGCTCGATCCGGAGATGACAAGCCCGTACAAATTTTACCAGTTCTGGCTCAATTGCTCCGACGACGACAGCCACCGGCTGATCAGGGTGTTTACGCTGCTTGGCAAGGACGAAATAGAAAAACTAGAGAAAGAACATGCCGAAGCGCCTCATTTGAGGATTATGCAGCAGGCCATTGCCAAAGATGTAACAACCAGGGTGCACTCAGAAGCTGATTACAATATGGCAGTGAAGGCCTCAGGTATTCTTTTTGGCAAAGATGTAACGGCCGAGTTGGAAGAAATAGACGAAAAAACCCTGCTACAAGTGTTTGAGGGTGTGCCGATGGTAGAGATCAGCCGGACAACCCTGGACAGTGCCGCTACCATAACGGATTTGCTTTCGACAGAAACGAACAGCGAAATTTTTCCATCGAAAGGCGAAGCACGCAAAATGATCCAGCAGGGTGGTGTGAGCATCAACAAGCTAAAAGCAACCGACCCCAACGAGAAGCCAGCTTACAAGCTGCTCCAGGGCAAATACCTGCTTTGCCAGAAGGGAAAGAAGAATTACTATTTGATCAAAGTTGGGTCATAAGGATCGATAAATGGCAAATTTCCTGCATGGCGTTTATTTTCTGCTTTTTGAACAAAAAAAACCGTGGCGCTCACCACGGTTTTCTGTTTTTAGGCTAATTGCTATTGACTATTTTTCTTCTTCTTTGCTGGCAACCGCTTTGTCCTCACCTCCCATTTTCTGTACTGCTTCTCCATCTTTCAGTCTTTTGGAAACAGCCAGGAATGGCCCGGAAATGACTTCATCCCCTTCTTTTACCCCGCTCAGCACTTCAATGTTCTCAAAGTCGCTGATGCCGGTTTTTACCTCTACCATTTTGGCCACGCCATTATCGTTAAGGAACACCACCTGCAACACTTCGTCTTTCTCGCCAGTAGCTGGAGTGCTTGCTTCAATGTTCTCTCCCTCCTTGCCTTCGCCGGCTTTCTCATCCTTGCTGCTTCTGGTAGTAACAGCCGCCAGCGGAACAGACAACACATTGTCTTTTCTCTCCGTGATAATATCAACGCTGGCAGTCATCCCTGGTCTCAGTGGATTCTTGATGCCCTTCTCATTTATCAAATCTTTGTAGGAGCTGTTAAGTACCCTGATGCGCACTTCAAATTCGGTAACTGCATCGGCAGATGCTTTATCATTGGCTGTGTTGGCAATCTGTGTCACAACACCCTTAAACTCCTTTTCAAGGTAAGTGTAGCTGTCAACCTGAATTAGAGCCGTATCACCTACAGCAATTCTGATGATGTCATTCTCGTTCACATTCACCCTTACTTCCATCTTGTTCAGGTCGGCAATGCGAAGCATCTCTGTACCGGCCATCTGCTGAGTACCAACCACACGTTCTCCCTTTTCTACGCTAAGCTTCGATACCGTTCCATTCATAGGCGACAGCACTGTTGTCAGGCGAAGGTTCTCTTTTGCTTCATTCACCGAGGCCTGAGAGCTTTTTACGATGTACTCGGCCGCATTTACATTCTCTTCGGCAGAAGAAAGATCCGTTTGCGCCACCTTGTAGTTAGAGTCGGCCAGCTCCCAGTCTGCATCAGAAATTACTTTCTCCTCGTACAGCTTCTTCTGGCGGTTGTACTCCAGCTTCGCTCTGTCAAAGTTAGCCCTGGCCCTTTCCAGTCTCGCTCTTGCATCTGCCTCATTGGCTTTTTGCTGGTTAAGATTGGCGAGACTTCTGTCCACAGCTGACTGCCAGTTGTCGGGACGTATCTTTATCAGGCGATCACCGATCATCACAGAGTCTCCCTCTTCCACATTCAGTTCAATGATTTCGCCAGCAACGTCTGGGGTCATCTTTACTTCTATTTCAGGCTGTATGGCCCCAGAAGCACTAACTTTTTCGACAATAGTTTTCTTGGCGACATTGCTAAATTCTACTTCCATGGATTGCTTTTTGCCAATCCAGCCCTGCGATTTTCCAACCAGCACCACTACGATCAGTACAGCAACAACCCCGAGAAGAATGTATATTAACTTATTTGATTTCTTTTTCTTAGCCATGATTTAGAAGGTTAATTCTTTTCCCTGATAGAATTCTAATATTTTTAAACGAAACAAATAGGTGTATTTAGCTCTCACCAAACCAGAGCGTGCCCTGAACAGGTTGTTGCTGGCTACCTGGTACTCAACAAAGTTGACAGCACCCAATGAGTAGCGATTTTCAGTGTTTTTAAAAGACTGCTCCAATGCGCTTACCTGCCGCTCGGAAGCGTTGTATGACTTCAAGGCAGCATTTGCATTGTTGTAGGCAGTTTCAATATTTTGTCTCAGCGTGTTTCTGGTTTCAAGTGCTGAAATCTCAGCTGTTTTCTGGGTAATAATGGCCCGTTGCACATTGGAACGGGTCGTGAACCTATTGAAAATTGGGACGGAAAGGTTTAAATTGATCTGCTTGCTCAGGTATTCCGAAAATTGATCAAAAACCGGAAAGTCGGGTTCCGTTCTCACAACATTGGGTACCTGTTGGCGAGTGTACACAAGCTGCGACCTGTCGTTTTCAAGAAACCCAATCGGAAACTCAGCGAAAGTTGTGCCGTCATATATTTCCCGCTCTCTATCTGCAATTTCGGAGTAGTTGGTATTAAAACTAGCGCCCAAGCTTAAGGTAGGCATGATGCCGCCTTGCGCTACTCTCAAACCCACTTCGGCCGATTGGACATTCAGATCCGCACTCTTTATCTCAGGCATGGCCTCTAATGCAGTTCTGTAAATGCCTTCCACGTCATCGTCAATATTCAATTCGTCAGGAACGTCCACCTCAGGCACAATCAGTTCTACTTCCGTTGTGCTGGGCAGTAGCAAAGCCTGCTTTAGGCTAAGCAGCGACAAAGCAAGATCGTTTTCAGCGTTGATCAGATCCAGTTCATTGCTCGCCAGCTGCGATTCCAGGTCAAGCTGGTTTGTGATAGGCAGCGATCCGGCATCAACCAGCTTCACGGTTCTGTCCAGTTGGTTCCTGGTTGACTCCGCCTGCAGCCTGGCCGTCTCTACCAACTCCTGGTTAAGAATGACGTTCAGATAGGATGTAACAACGGTAACGATCACATCATTTTTTGACTTTTCAAGGTCAAATTCGTTAGCGTTTTTGGTCAGCTCGTTGCGCTTCACTGTGTTATGGAGCTGCATGCCGTTGAACAAAGTAATGTTGCTACTTCCCTGCACACCAGCGAAATAGAGTGGAAGCGTAATGAACTGATTGGTTGTAGGGTCGACTGATCTACCCCAGTTTCTACCGGCTCCCACTCCCACATTGGCATTGGGAAGCCTGTTCATTTTCGACTGCGTCAGATTCACCTCCGCTCCTCTCAATGTCAATTCACTCCTTTTAATGTTCAGGTTTCGCTCCAGGGCTATGTCCACCGTCTGTCGCAAATCCAACACCATCTTTCCTCCGTCGATGGCAGGGGTATTCGATTGACCGTAAAGGAAATGAGAGGTAATAATTAGTCCTAAAAAAAGTAATCTTCTCATTGTTGACCTTTTTATTTATTTATCAATATCTGGTATGTATATGACTTCTTTTATCCAGTCGAGGTTTCTCAGGTACTCAAGAGAAATAGCTTTCAGACCTGAGTCCATTTCAATAATCAGGCAAGCCAAATCGTTTTTCCCTTTTCGGGAAACCGTCATAGTAGCTATATTGCAGTCGTCGTGAGACAGAATATTGGCTATATAAGCGATGCTTCCCTTTGTGTCGGTGGCAGTGATAATAATTGTGTGAAGGTTGGCCGTAAAGCCAGACGAAAATCCGTTCACCTCGGTGATTTTGATCAAACCACCTCCCCTGCTTTCACCGATCACCTGAACCGCCTTTTCTCCCGCTTTCAGGTCGAGCTTAACCGTGTTTGGGTGTCGTGTCAGGGCGTTACCCACCGACTTGAAGTTGTATGTCAGTCCTTCTTTGGCAGCATGTTCAAATGCCTCCTTAATTCTCTTATCATCTGTTTTGTAGTCGAGCAAGCCCGCCACAATGGCTCTGTCGCTGCCGTGGCCTTCGTAGGTGCGGGCAAAGGAATTAAAGAAGGTAATGGTCGCTTCCTCCGGCTGCTTCCCTAAAATCTTTCTGGCGGTACGGCCAATGCGTACCACGCCAGCTGTGTGCGAGCTGGATGGCCCTATCATCACTGGGCCTATCATGTCAAACACACTGCTTCTTTCTACCATTTGTTTAAGTTCGATTCAGTAAATTTTTAAACCCTGCCCAATTTTCTGATCGAAATCATACTGCAACCGGCGCCTTTATCCCGGGATAAGGCTCGTAGTTCAACAGTTTAAAATCTTCGTATTGGAAATCAAAAATTGATTTCACGTCCTTATTCAACTCCATCGTTGGCAGCGGCAATGGCTCCCGTGAAAGCTGAAGCTCAGCCTGCTCCAAATGGTTGGAATAAAGATGAGCGTCTCCAAGTGTGTGCACAAAGTCACCGTAACCAAGCCCGCATACCTGCGCCACCATCATGGTAAGCAGCGCATACGAAGCAATATTGAACGGTACACCCAAAAACACGTCGGCACTGCGCTGGTAGAGCTGGCAACTCAACTTGCCGTCTGCCACATAAAACTGAAAAATAGTGTGGCAAGGAGGCAAACCGGACTTCGCCATTACCGGAATCTCCTTCGGATTCCAGGCAGACACCATCAGTCTTCTGGAGTCGGGCTTACTCTTAATGTCGTTAATCACGTCCGTGATTTGATCGACACCTTCAAAATCTCTCCACTGCTTGCCATATACGGGCCCCAATTCGCCGTATTTCTTAGCGAATGCAGCATCCGTCTTAATTGTCTCAATAAACTCTTTCAGTTTTTCCTTCCACTCGTCACTGTACTTTGGGTAGGTCTCTTCCTGCCCCGTTTGCTTCAGATAACTTTGAAATGGCCATTCATTCCAAATGCCAACACCATTCTTCACCAGGTATTCAATATTGGTGTCGCCCTGCAAAAACCACAACAGCTCATAAATGATAGACCTCAGGTGCACCTTTTTGGTTGTCACCAGAGGAAATCCCTCTGACAGGTCGAACCGCATCTGATGGCCGAAAATACTGATCGTACCGGTGCCGGTTCTGTCTGTCTTTTTGGTTCCTTTTTCAAGGATCAACCGCATAAGGTCATGGTATTGCTTCATGTTTTTTGCTTGTTTCTTTGGTCTTTCAAAGCTACTAAGCCACAGGTAATTGAGCTAAAGTTTTTTATCTAATTCGGCCTTACAGAGGGTGCTCCATAGTGAAGCACCTGAAAGGTAGTATCCTGCCCGATATTAACGAGATAAAGAAAGTCGTACTGCCAATCTTCCAGGTTTTCGAATTGGCCGCTGTCAATCAGCTGATTTACCATAGCAGGAACAGTGTTTGAGTGCCCGGAAACCAGCAGGTTCCCTCCTCTGTTCTTATTCACCTCCACCGACAGAAACTCTTTGTTCCCCGGATCATACGCAGTCACTGCCAGGTTGTTTTCTCTTGCAATGGCTTCGACTGTTTCATTTGTTCTTTTGTAAGGTGTGCTGTAAACGCCTGTCAACTGAACGTCGGCCAGCGTCTGCATCAAAGCAACAGCTCTCTGCATTCCCAAACTGTCTAAAGACGGATCATTAGTGCCATCATCAGCTTTTTCAGCATGCCTGACCAACACGATAGTGGTTGGTTCAATTTCGGCGACCGTTTTCACAGGAGCCTGACAACCAGCGAACACAAAGCCTATTGCCAAAAAAAGAACTAAAAACCTTTTCATTTCCTTCATTAAGATTCGGGCTAAACCCTTTCTTTGCATTAGTAGTTAAACATTTTGAATTATTACAATCAGATAAAAAAATATGGCACAAAGCAAGGAGATGCTGAAGGTAGGAGACAAAATACCCTCGTTTGAATTGCCTGACCAAAACGGTAAATTGATCAGCATCGACAGCCTCCTGGTAAGCAAAAACCTCGTTATCTACTTTTACCCCAAAGACTATACCTCCGGCTGCACAGCCGAAGCATGCAGCTTTCGTGACCACTATGAGGTCTTCAAAGAATACGATGCAGAAGTAATAGGCATAAGCACTGACGGCGCCAACCGGCACAATGCCTTTGCGAAGTCCTACCAGCTTGGCTTTATACTACTCAGCGACAAGGGCAAGAAAGTAGAAAAGCTCTTCGGCGTTCCCAGGGCACTTTTCGGACTTATGACTGGTCGGGTTACTTTTGTTGTGGACAAGAAAGGACTCATTCGCCACGTCTTTCGGTCGCAAACGCAGGCGACTAAGCACGTGGATGAAGCTCTTCAAATCGTGAAATCGTTAAAATGAAAGAACAGGAAATAGAACTGCTTACATCATTTCGAAAAGAACTGCATCGGCATCCGGAGCTTTCGGGAGAAGAGACTGAAACCGCCAATAAGGTAATTTCCTTTTTGAGGCATACCCATCCTACCTCTTTACACACAAATATTGGTGGAAGTGGCTTAGTAGCCGTGTATGACAGCGATCAACCGGGCCCATCTATCGGGTTTCGATGCGAACTGGATGCTTTGCCTATTGTCGAAAGAAATTCATTTGACCACAAGTCTGAAAATACCGGCACCAGCCATAAATGCGGGCACGACGGGCACATGGCTATAGTAGCTGGCGTGGGGCTGTATTGCAAGGAAAACCCTGTGCGTCGGGGAAAGTTAACACTCATTTTTCAGCCTGCTGAAGAAACCGGCTATGGGGCTCAATCGATGTTGAATGACCCAATTCTAAAAAGCTTTTTGCCCAAACAACTCTTTGCCTTGCACAATGTGCCTGGCTTTGAAACGGGTGCAGTAATCTGTAAAAAAGACGTTGCTTGTCCGGCGTCCGAAGGCTTGGTTTTTTCACTGGAAGGCAAGACATCCCATGCTGGTCAGCCGGAAAAAGGAAACAACCCCGCTCCTGTGATGGCAGCCATCCAGCTGAAAGCTCAGCAACTGCATGACGAACGCTGGCAAAATCAAAACCGCACAAAGATCACAACGGTGATGATGGATTTGGGTGGCAGGGCCTTTGGAGTAAACCCTGGCAAAGGTTCAGTGGCTTTCACGCTGCGCTCCGATAGCAACGAAGAGTTGGCTGTTGTAAAAAGTGAGCTGATCAAGTTTGCAAAAGAGAAATGTGAAATGGCCGGGTTGGCTTTGTCACTCGAAGAAAGCGATCCCTTCAAAGCGGTGGTCAACGATCCTGAAGCGTTCACTGCGATTCAATGGGCCGCCGTGGCCAAAGGTCTGGCTTTTGAGGTGGCGGAAACACCTTTTCCCTGGTCGGAGGATTTCGGTCGTTTTAGTGAGGTGACCTCCACGGGCTTCTTCGGTCTTGGCGCAGGCCTGGCTTCCCCTGAGCTCCATCACGATATTTACGACTTTCCCGATGAGCTGATTCCAGTTGGAATAGGGATGTTTTTGGAGCTTGGCAAAGCGCTTTGGGCATAAAAAAGGTAAGCACTTCGCTTACCTTCTTCTTTATTTTGAGCTGTTGACTTTTAAAACCCTCCGATCTTCAATGTCAGGAAATAGTTAATTCCGTTGAAGTCTTTCTCCGTCGTTTCGGCGAGGTCAAGATCCTGGGTGAAGCGCTTGGAAACCCCAAGGTCAAGCCTGAAATTCCTGGCGATGTTAACCTCGAGGTCAACGCCCGGTTCGACATACCAGAAAACATCGTTGTCCTGAGAAATATTAGAGCCTCTATTGGTGCCATTGTAGTCCTCCCAGTCGAGTACATAACCCAGCCAGCCTGCACCAGCGGAAACGGGGAAAGTAATATGCACCACCTGATTGCTAAAGAAAATTGGCTCCAGAAAGAACCCTCCGTAGCCACCCACAGCTACTACCCTGTTCTGCGGGTCTATGTCGTCGAACTTGGCTGTTGGCACAATGCCATGCCCCTCAAGACCTATGCCGAGGGAGCGATTCACAATCCAGCCTCCCCTCACACCTCCGAGCACCATTGGCTGTCCACGGAACTCGGTCGCCCGAAAGGAAAGGGCGCCAAAGCCACCGCTGTGGTTTAAGCTGCCAGAAAGTGTTTTGATATCACTTCTGGAGCGAGAACGAGATTTTACATAATAGTGCCTTTCCGGCTCATCACGATTGTCACTATCCGACGGCAGTGTTTCGTAATACTTAATGGTTCTGTTGCCGTCCACTTTTTCTTCAGGTTGTGTGGCAGGGATGGTATCGGCTTTAACTGTCGTGTCGGCCTTGTATGTGATGGTTTGTGCGTTGGCCACCGAACAAAAGGCTGCTGAAAGTGAAAGCAAGCTTAAAAAAGGGATCAGTTTCATTGATTATTCTAAGTTAAATTCTGAAGCAAGGACGAGGCTGGGCGAAAGAGGTTTCCAAGTTCGTGAAAAAAATAATTAAGTGCGGAATTCCCTCTATGCGGTCTTTCCGCCTTTGCGTAAATACAACACCCCAAATTAAACTCACCTTTCCTTTCACAAAATCCACTCATTTCTAACGGTAATCATTAATTTTGCCAGCTAATTGAAAAACCCCTGGTAATGGCTGAGTACAACTTCAGAGAGATTGAGCAGAAATGGCAGAAAAACTGGAAAGAGAAACAGGTATTCAAAACCGGCTCCGACACCTCCAAACCTAAGTTCTATGCGCTCGACATGTTCCCCTATCCTTCTGGCGCCGGACTACACGTCGGTCACCCGCTGGGCTACATCGCTTCCGACATCGTAAGCCGGTACAAAAGAATGCAGGGATTCAACGTGCTTCACCCGATGGGTTTCGACTCTTTCGGCTTGCCTGCCGAGCAGTATGCCATTCAAACGGGGCAGCATCCATCCATTACTACCGACACCAATATCAAGCGGTACAAAGAGCAGTTGGAAAACATCGGCTTCTCCTATGACTGGGAAAGAGAAGTGCGCACAAGTGATCCGTCGTTCTACAAGTGGACACAGTGGATCTTTAAGCAGTTGTTCAATAGTTGGTACAACAAAGACAGCGACAAGGCGGAACCCATCGCCGGGCTGATTGCCAAATTTGAAACCGAAGGCAACGGCAAAGTAAACGCCGTTTGCGATGATGATACAGCGCTATTTACGGCTACAGACTGGAAAGCCATGTCGGAAGCTGACCAGCAAAGAACATTGCTAAAGTACAGGCTGACGTACATCAACGAAACCACCGTGAACTGGTGCCCTGCATTGGGTACTGTGCTTTCCAACGACGAAGTGAAAGACGGCTTCTCCGAAAGAGGTGGCCACCCGGTGATCAAAAAGAAGATGCCGCAGTGGAGTATGCGCATCACGGCCTATGCCGAGCGTTTGCTGGAAGGCCTGGACAGAATCGATTGGCCGGAGCCCATCAAGGAAATGCAGCGCAACTGGATTGGCAAGTCCATTGGCGCTGAGGTTGACTTTAAAATTGAAAATTCGGAAAAGAACATTAGGGTTTTCACCACCCGTATTGACACCATATACGGTGTCACCTTTATGGTGCTGGCACCAGAAGCAGAGATTGTAAAAGAACTGACCACTCAGGAGCAAAAAGCTGAAGTGGAGCAATACGTAGAAGTGGCCAAAAACCGCTCAGAGCGGGACCGTATGGCCGATGTGAAGACTGTTTCAGGCGTTTTCACGGGTTCTTACGTGATCAATCCTTTCTCGGGTGAAAGGGTGCCTATCTATATCGCCGACTACGTACTGGCCGGCTATGGTACGGGTGCCGTAATGGCCGTGCCGAGTGGCGACCAGCGTGACTTCAACTTTGCGAAGCATTTCGGCTTACCCATTACACAGATCATCGACGAGCAAAAAATAACCGACACCGAAGCCGACCCTACCAAGCAGGGTAAAATGGTCAATTCGGGCATGCTGAACGGATTGACCCCGCTGGAAGCGATTGAGAAAGCCGGGCAATATGTAGAAGAAAAAGGCATTGGCGTTCGTAAAGTGAATTTCCGTATGCGTGATGCCATTTTTGGTCGTCAGCGCTACTGGGGCGAGCCTTTGCCGGTTTATTTCAAGGACGGCATCCCCTACCTGTTACAAGATAACGAATTACCATTGGAGCTTCCTGATGTAGACAAATTCCTTCCTACCGAAGATGGAGAGCCACCACTTGGCCGGGCGAAAGACTTCAAAAGCAAACAAGGTTATCCTTACGAGCTGACTACCATGCCGGGCTGGGCAGGATCAAGCTGGTATTTCTTCCGTTACATGGATCCGCACAACGAAAAGGAGTTCTGCAGCAAAGCGGCACAAGCTTATTGGAAGTCCGTCGACCTTTACATTGGTGGATCCGAGCACGCCACCGGGCATTTGCTGTACTCAAGGTTCTGGACGAAGTTTCTCTATGACCTTGGACTGGTCACCGTCGACGAATATGCAACCAAGTTGGTGAACCAGGGAATGATTCAGGGACGATCAAACTTCGTTTACCGGGTGAAGGGTGAGAATAAATTTGTAACGCACGGACTAAAGGGCCAGTATGACACGGTGGCCTTGCATGTGGATGTCAACATTGTGACCAACGATGTGCTTGACCTGGAGGCTTACAAAATATTCAACAAGGATGCGGCCACAGCAGAATTTGTACTCGAAAACGGTAAATATGTTTGCGGCTGGGAGGTCGAAAAGATGTCAAAGTCGAAGTACAATGTGGTCAATCCCGACGACATGATCGAGAAGTATGGTGCCGACACGCTGCGCCTATATGAAATGTTCCTCGGGCCGCTGGAGCAGTTCAAGCCCTGGAACACCCACGGCATCGACGGTGTGTTCAAGTTCTTGCGAAAAACCTGGAGGCTATTCCACGACGACAAAGGTGAATTGAGCATTTCTACCGAAAAACCAACAGCTGATGAGCTGAAAGTACTTCACAAAACCATCAAAAAGATGGCGGATGATGTGGACAAGCTATCGTTCAACACCAGCGTGAGCAGCTTCATGATTTGTGTGAATGAGCTGACTGACCTGAAATGCAACAAGAAAGAGATTCTTGGGCCATTGACACAGATCATTGCGCCATATGCTCCTCACATCACCGAAGAACTTTGGGAGAAGTTGGGTAATACTGAGAGTATCACTTATTCGAAGTTCCCTGAGTTCAATCCTGAGTTCGTGAAGGAAGACGCCTTCGAATACCCAATTAGTATCAACGGAAAGATGCGCCACAAAATGAGTTTCTCTGCTGATGCCTCACCTGCTGAAGTTGAAAAGGCTGTGCTTGCCGACGAGGCTGTGCAGAAATGGATTGAGGGAAAGGCACCGAAGAAGGTAATTGTGGTGCCAAAGAGGATTGTGAATATTGTTCTTTAAAAAGAGTTAGTTGGAGAGGAATGAGTGTGAGAGTAAACTAAATTTACTCTCACACTCTCCTATTACTAACTCTTCATCGTTTGTTATTTCGGCATTAACCGGATAATCTGCCCCGGCCCTTCCGTTGAAACATAAAGGTAGCCATCAGGCCCCTGAGCTACGTCACGGATACGGCCCACACCATTCAACAGACGCTCTTCTTTCAACACCTTGCCGTCTTTTATTTCGAGCCTTGCTAGGGTTTGTCCCGCCAAAGCACCCACAAACAGGTTGCCTTTCCATTCAGGATATTTGTCGCTCGTCACGAAATCCATACCGCAAGGAGCAATAGATGGCACCCAGTAATGAATAGGCTGCTCCATGCCGTCTTTTGCCTTGTCGTTGCTGATGATGCTGCCATCATAGTCGATGCCGTAAGTAATTCTTGGCCAGCCGTAGTTTTTTGCCTTGCGAACGATGTTTACTTCGTCACCGCCTCTCGGGCCATGTTCGTGCTCAAACAGTTCGCCTGTGGTCGGGTGAAATTTTAGTCCCTGAGGATTCCTGTGGCCATAGCTCCAAATGGTAGTTTTGGCATCAGGTATCCGCACATAGGGGTTGTCTTCCGGCACTCTTCCATCATCAAAAATTCTGTGGATCTTGCCACAATCATTGGTAAGCGTCTGCGCATTTTCCATTTCGCCTCTCTCTCCTACTGAAAAGAAAAGGTAGCCATCCTTATCAAACGCCATCCGTGCGCCAAAATGCTGTCCTTTCTCCGTCAAGGGACCTGCCTTAAATATTGTCTCCTGACTTGTCAGTTCGTTGCCTGAAAGCTTCCCTCTAATGATGACGGTATTGGCTCCGCCTTCACCTGGCCCGGCGTAGCTGATGTATATCCATCCCGTACTTGCATAGTTAGGGTGAAGTTCTACATCAAACAGACCACCCTGGCCTTTAGTAGACACAGCAGGAATGCCTTTGATTTCGGTTTTCTCTTTGCTGCCTTTGGCGATCTTCCAAAGCTTGCCCGGCTTATCGGCCACCAGCATATCGCCGTTGGGCAGCCAGGCCATCGACCAGGCACTTTCAAAGCCTTTGGCAAACACTTCTGTTTCAAAAGCAAAAGGTGCCTTTTCTTTTGTCTCAGCGCTGTTGCTCAGCCTTCGGCTAAATCCGGTGATAATTAGTAGTGATGCCAGGAAGGCAAGGGCGTAGATATTTTTTTTCTTCATGTTTATTAAAGGTCTCGCAGTTTAACTGGGATAAGCACTCAATTGTTACATTTCAGGAGTCAGGAGTCCTAGCTGTGATGAAAAAATCTCTTGACTGATCGTGGGCCGGCACTCCTAAGAAATGTCAGCTTTTGTAAAAATAGGACAATTCTGGCTGAGATTGGTCTGCTTTGGATAATTTTACATTTTATGACAATTTTAAATGAGTTAAAGACTTCACTTTGAGAAGTAAATGACCGTCATGATTCTTACCAAAAGCCAACCTATGCAACGTACCATTTGGAAGTACACCCAGCTATTATTCTTAGCCCTGCTTTTTGCTTGTCAGCCCAGCGACCAGTCGTCAAATGTTGACGTCAATGCCTACTACAGCCCCAATGAAGACCTGGGAGTGCTTTTTCACGACGTACAAATGGCGCAAATTTTTTCTGACTCAAAAACATTTGTGGACAGTGACCCCTTGCGGCCAGCCGGCGAAATTGTGGCTGAGTACATGGAGAAAAAAGATCAACCCGGCTTTAGCCTTGGCGAGTTTGTAAGCGCCAATTTCAGAAAGCCGAAGCCAAGAGGCGCTGATTACGTACCCGACACCACAAAAACCTTTACCGAAATACTCACGGAAAAATGGGATTACCTCACCCGCTCCCCAGATGAAAAGAGTTATAGCTCGCTGATTCCCCTGCCCTACAAATACGTGGTGCCTGGCGGACGCTTTGGCGAAATCTACTATTGGGACAGCTATTTCACCATGCTGGGCCTTCAGGTGTCCGGTCGGGAAGACCTGATGGAGAACATGCTGGACAACTTTGCCTACCTGATCGACTCCATCGGCTTTATTCCCAACGGCAACCGCACTTACTTTCTCAGCCGCTCCCAGCCGCCTTTCTTCGCTGCTATGGTGAACCTGCTGGCTGACTCAAAAGGTGATTCAGCAGTGGTGAAGTACCTGCCAGCTCTTGAGAAAGAGTATGCTTTCTGGATGGATGGCAAAGAGACCCTCAACCAGGGCAACCCTGCCTACCGCAGGGTGGTGATGGTAGATAACGGCCTCATAATGAACCGCTATTTCGATGACAGACCGGAGCCAAGACCCGAATCGTACAGAGAAGACGTAGAGCTGGCCGAGGGGCTTAGCGAAAATCAGAAGGTAGAACTGTACACTAACCTACGGGCAGGCTGCGAATCGGGCTGGGACTTCAGCACCCGCTGGTTTGCCATTGCTGGTGATTTCAAAACGATCGTTACCACAGAAATCCTGCCGGTGGACCTGAATAGTCTCATGTACAACCTGGAGTCAACCATTTCCAGGCTGAAGGCTTTTGCTGGAGATGAGGATGGAGCACAACAGTTTGATCAACTGGCCAGCGATCGAAAGTCGCTCATCCTCCAGTACTTCTGGAATGACGAAAAAAACTACTTTGTTGATTATCACTGGCCGTCTGCGGCGCAAAGAAACTTTATCACTCCTGCAGGCATGTATCCTCTTTATTTCGGACTGGCAGACAACACCCAGGCTCAAAAAGTTGAGGGGGCAGTAAGGCGCAGTCTGCTGAAGCCAGGTGGAATTACCACGACCAACATTATCTCAGGTCAGCAATGGGACGCCCCGAATGGCTGGGCTCCTTTGCAATGGATGACCATCTATGGTTTTCGCAGGTATGGCAACGACCTGCTAGCAGATCAGATAAGCGAAAGGTGGCTTACATTGAACTCACGTGTGTTTGACAAGACTGGCAAGATGATGGAGAAATACAACGTGCTCGACCTGAGCCTCGATGCAGGAGGCGGAGAATATCCTACGCAGGATGGATTTGGATGGAGCAACGGCGTTGTGTTGCGCCTGCTTCACGACGAAAGAATCGACAACAACAGGTAAGCTTTTCAATATCCTTTTTAGTTTTGCCGTCAAAGCATTAACCCTACATAGAATGAAGAATATAGCAGTGATTGGATCAGGCACCATGGGCAACGGCATCGCTCATGTTTTTGCATTGAAAGGCTTTAAAGTGGCACTTGTCGACGTATCGGCGGCGGCCCTTGAGAAAGCAAAAGCCACCATAGCAAAGAACCTCGATCGCCAGGTAAGCAAGGAGCTGATCAGTGAGACCGAGAAAGCAACGGCGCTCTCCAACATTACCACCTTCACTGAAACTGCCAAAGGTGTTGCGCAAGCTGACCTTGTAGTGGAAGCAGCCACAGAGAAAATGGACATCAAGCTGGAGATTTTCCGGCAACTGGATCAACTCACCCCGGCAAGCTGCCTGTTGGCCTCCAACACTTCTTCGATTTCCATTACTAAAATCGCTTCGGTCACTTCAAGGCCCGATAAAGTGATAGGCATGCATTTCATGAACCCTGTGCCTGTAATGAAGCTGGTCGAGGTTATTCGTGGCTATGCCACCAGCGATGAAGTGACAAAGCAAGTGTTGGAGCTGTCACGGACTCTAGACAAGATCCCGACTGAGGTAAACGACTATCCAGGCTTTGTGGCCAACCGAATTCTGATGCCAATGATCAACGAGGCCATCTATTCTTTGTACGAAGGCGTGGCTGGTGTGGAAGAGATAGACACCGTAATGAAGCTGGGCATGGCTCACCCAATGGGCCCACTACAACTGGCTGACTTCATTGGACTGGATGTGTGTCTTTCTATCCTCAAGGTGATGTACGATGGCTTCGGCAACCAAAAATATGCCCCCTGCCCTTTGCTTGTCAACATGGTGACTGCTGGCAAGCTGGGGGTCAAAGCTGGAGAAGGGTTTTATCAGTATACAGCTGGGTCGAAGGAATTGGTGGTGGCGGGGAGGTTTAGGTAGCACTTAATTCAAACGCAACTTCAATTGCGTCAATAGTTTTTTGCTTTTCCGAAGAAATAAGATCATTATTGAGTTAGCCTTAATTTCTTCCATTTAAACTAGATGAAAAGAGCCCTTTTTACATTATGTATTCTGATACTTAGTCGGCTAGCAATTTCTCAGTCAAATGGATATATAGTTAAAGGCGATACTGCTTTTATTGGCGGAAAGATAAAATTTGATAGAAACAGCCCCAACAAAGTCCTATTTTACACAGCTAACAAGAAATCTCCTATAATATACAATGCTGACAGTCTTTCCGAATTCGGCTACAAGGACAGCACCAGGTTTGTAGCCAAAGAAACAAGGGATAGCGATAAAATTACTAGGGTCTTTTTAGAAGTTCTTGAAGAAGGAGAGCTAACACTCTATAAGAATGGAGCGATGTTTTTCTTCGAAGATCAAAACCAGTTGACAAGTCTTTCAAAAAACGACTATCTCAACTATTTAGCGGACAAATCGATTCGCTGCGCTAAATGGGTTGATCAACACAGACTTGTCAAGTATAATACAAAATCACTTTCACATTTTGCCAGACTTTACAACCAGAATAGTTGCCTAAACATTCCGAGCACAAGTTATGGTTTTATAGCAGGATTTGGGGCGTCTAGCTTGTTCCTTGGTGAAACTGCATATCCGGAAAATACTTTCGGAGGGTATAAAATCAATTGCAAAACTTTATCGCTTGGCGTTTTCTACGAATTACCTTTCTGGCACTCGAAACGACTATCATTTTTCAACCAACTACAGGTTGCCCAAGAAACTTTCATCATAGAACTTTTTTCCAGCACAGTCAATCAGGATGTTAAAGTTGAGCTTGTCAATTTGCAGTTGATAGTAGCTCCAAAATATGAAATCAATATAAATAGACTTACTCCTTTTGCTTATTTTGGGCCTACGGGAATGTTCAATGTGAAATCAAAAAGCGAAGTGTTTCAGGCACGAGTTCAGGAAAAATTCATTGAGTTTGAGAAGTATAATGATTCCATCAATATTCAAAAGTCTTTATTCGGTTATTGCTTTGGCGTGGGTTCAGAGTTCCATTTTTCAACATCAAACTATGTTTCGTTTGAAATCAATAATTCTATGGTCTACGCAACTCGGGAAACAAATCTGAGAAACTTGACACTCACGCTTAAAGCCAATCTTTGATACGCCATTTTCAATATATGGTAATGAATGCCATACTAATATGCTTCAATGGCTGTTCTAGTGAAGTAGAATTCCCACTGAAAAAAGATTATTTGGTCTTAGAAACTCTTCCCTACGAGGCTTTAGATAAGAGGGGAGTAACTCTTAACGCAAAATTAGTCGGAGAGCACACAGGTAATATTTCTGAAGTGGGATTTATTTGGGGGGATGTTGAGACAAGTTTTAAGTATCCAACTATTCTGGAAAAAAACGCCTTTAGCCTGCGACTAGAGAGTGACCTATCAAACGGAAAAGATTATGGCTACCAAGCCTATGTAAAAATTGACAGCCTTCTATTATTGGGCAACCGTTTAATTTTTAGCAGCTTGGGCACAATCGACCCTACCATTGGTGATTTCTACCCTAAGTCTGGCTTTGTTGGAGATACAGTAACAATACATGGAAATTACTTTTCTCTCAATCGGGAAAGGATAGAAGTGACTCTGAACGACTATGTTTGCCAAATTGTCTCTGCGGATGTTAAACACATTTCCGTCATCGTTCCTTACAATATCGTTTACCATTCAGGTCAACTACCTCTAAAAGTACAAAGTGGCAATACCCAAATTATGGCCAAGGAGTCATTTCTTATCGAGGGCTTCCAGATTACAGAAGTCAATCCTGACCATGGTATTGTCGGCGAAACCCTCATCGACATTAGTGGAATAACTATTGAAACGATGCCGAATTCAATTGAAGTTTACTTCGGAAACCACAAAGCAGAAGAAGTGACAAGAATAGGAAATACAATTAGAGCACGTCTTCCTTATCAGATGTCGAGCGGCTCTTATCAAGTGTCTGTCAAGCTCGATAGCACACAAGTAATTTCAAACTCTACAATTGAAGTGCTTTCTCGCTGGCAAAAAATTAACGACTTTCCAAGTGACGGTCGAGTCCTTGGGAATTTGATTCCTGTAGGAAATGTCGCCTATTACCTTTTTGGTTCTACCAGCTTAAATAGCGACATATACTTCAATGAAATTTGGAGGTATTCTTTTGATTCAGACGAGTGGGCTCTTCAGGGCAACTTTCCGGGTCAGGCAAGGGGTGGTGCAATAACGTTCAACATCAATGGAATTATATACTACGGCTTGGGTGTTACTGGTGCCAATGGATTTTTTAATGATTTTTGGAAATACAACCCCGCTGTTAACCAGTGGACACGACTTAAGAATTTTACTGGCCCGCCGAAAGTGAAATCCCAATTCTTATCAATGTCAGGAAATGGCTATGTCATTGGATCGAGCTACTACGACGGTGGCATAAAAGAAATATGGCGCTATGATCCAGCTTTGGATCAGTGGGACATGCTAGGTGAAATTGGCATTGCCAATGGGATAAATAATCAGGACGCAACCTTCACTTACAAAGGAGAAATCTATGTCGTCGACATTAGTAACCCGAAAAGCCGCCCCGTAAAGGTCTTTAAGTTTTCTCCCGGTACTCCTAGTATTTTTGAGGAAATAGCCACTTTGCCATTTGGCCCACCAGCTATCCAAACAATGCCAATAGTATTTGTATTGAATAATAAACTTTACTTGGAAAACACGTCACGATTTCAAACTAAAACAGGCTGGCAAACCGAGACGCAAATGTTCACCCTCAATCTTGAAAGTATTGAATGGGCCAGAATCGAGAACTTCCCTGAAGCACTTTCTGCCTACCAGAACTCCTTTTCGTATAATAATTATGGGTATGTTGGATTTATCAGTCCAACCGGGGCCGACGTAACAAAAAAAATCTGGAGATACGACGCAACAATACAGTAACTATTTATCAGTAAATATGATTAATTCGCTATAAATCAGGATGTAAAACTATAATTAAACTTGATGAAGAATTTATATTTCCTTCTTTTTTTATTTGCTCTTCTGGCGAACCACAACCTACTTTCACAAGACTTCAATTCGGTTTCAGGCTATATAGTCAAAGTAACCGGTGACACTATCAATGGATCGATAAAGCGAAGAAGTGATCTCAACGAGCAAGTGGCATTTCGGGCTTCGGGGAGCCAGCAATATACTGATCTCACACCCAGTGAATTACAGAGTTATTACTTTGACGGAGGCTACTTTTATGAAACAATGACAATCCCAAGCCTTGGCAAACGATTTGCCCTTCGTTTATTCAACGGAGAAATCAGCCTTTTTCAAATTGAAGAAAAACTATATGTAAGAAAAAAAGGTAGCGAAGAGGTCATTGAACTGTTACATGAAGAAGATAAAAAACAGGACTTCAAACTAATCGAAGACAAACGTTATATAAGGACGCTACTTTTTTTAACATCTGATTGCCCCTCAGTTAAAGGAAAAATAGAGACTGTGTCATATAACGCAAGTAACATTTCAAAGGTGCTGGCGTCCTATCAGAACTGCATTGCGCCCAATTCTCAGAAAAGCGATAAAGACATTAGCAAAACAAAGCTATTTTTTGGGGTAAGGGCAGGAGCTGCCATAAACCGACTGGCCTACTTTGTAGACAGCAAGAACAATTTGTATTATGATCATCGTTTCGATTCAAAAATCGGCTTCCTAATAGGGCCATTTTTAAACATGGTCCTTACTGATAAGTTGTCGGTGCAAACAGAAATTATTCTTGCAACAAAGGCTTCCTACCTTTCCGATGTGTTATTTGTTTACTCAGGCCAACCTTGGTATGATGAAACGAATGTGGCAGTATCGTACATTGAATTGCCTATAAGTTTTAAGTATACCCTTCCAACTCAAAACATTAAGCCTTACATTCTGGCAGGAGGAAGTTTCGGTTTTAAGGTTGCAGATAGCTCCACGAGAATATATCATGAAATTGAAAGGGAAGTTGAAATTAGCCAAGACATGCTTGGTCTTCAGTTTGGTGTCGGCCTTAGCAAGAACCTAAAGAGTGGACGAAAAATAGATTTTGGATACAGATTCTGCCCTACCCTGATCAATCGTTCTTACTTCGATTACAAGGCCAGATGGATAGCACAACAGATTGGCGTAAGCTATGCCTTCCCACTAAACAATTAAGTAATTTGCGACCGATTGATAAGTCAAATCTGAACTACTAGCGGCTTATTTCCCTCGCAGCTACCCACCCCCCTGACCACGCATTCTGAAAATTAAAGCCACCGGTAATGCCATCAATATCAAGTACCTCGCCAGCGAAGTAGAGGCCGGGAACGATTCTGCTCTCCATGGTAGTGGGGTTTACTTCATCCAGGCTCACACCTCCACAGGTAACAAATTCTTCTTTGAAAGTTGTTTTGCCATCCATATCGAATGCGCAGCGTATCAGCATCTCGCACAGCCTGTTCTTATCTTTTTTGGATAAATCCAGCCACCGCCTTTCTGGCGCAATCCCGGCTCTTTCAACTATTTTTTCCCACAAGCGACCTGGCAAACCGTACATTGGGTTTCCAAAAACTACCTTTTTGGGGCTCTGCGCAGCATGTGATTCTATCTCACCCCGCAAGGCTTCTTCTTTCTTGTCGCCCAACCAGTTCACCAGAAACAGTGACTTATAGCCAATTTCCGCCAGATCCCTGGCGCCCCACGCTGAAAGGCGCAAAACAGCTGGGCCGCTGAAGCCCCAGTGCGTGATCAGCAGCGGGCCTGTTGCCGCCAGCCCACGGCCAGCCACCTTTACTTCCGCAGATGGCACCGCCACTCCGGAAAGCTCTTTCAGCCCACCTTCCGGCACATTGAATGTAAAAAGAGACGGAACGGGCGGCACAATAGTGTGCCCGAGTGCCTTGACCCAGCTAAACCCATCTTCTTTGGGCTGCCCACCGATGGTGACCAATATTTTAACGGCCTCAAGCGTTGCGGTTTCACTTTTCACGAGGAAACTTCCCGAAGTCCTTTCCAATGCCTTTACAGCAAAATGAGGGATAAGCTCGACCTTATACTTTTCCGCCTCCTTCAACAAGCAATCAATAACTGTCTGCGACGAGTTGGTCACCGGAAACATTCGTCCGTCAGCTTCCACTTTCAATGGCACCCCTCTTTCTTCAAACCATTTCACTGTGTCCCGGGCATCGAACTGATCAAATACCTTTTTAAGGAACTTACCACCTCTTGGATAATACTTTACAAGTTGCGAGGCATACTGGCAGTCGTGAGTCACATTGCAGCGACCGCCGCCCGACACTTTTACCTTCCCGAGCCACTTACTGGTCTTTTCTACCACTGCGACATTCAAGCCGGGATTTTGTATGCAGGCATTCACCGCACCGAAAATCCCAGCTGCACCTCCTCCTACTACTACCAGATCGTACCTGACTGCCATTTGCAAATTTCCTTGTAAGAAGGCACGAAAATACGGGATTCATTCAAACAGATAAATTAGATTTGTCTTTAGAGATCAAAAAGCACCAATGGCTAAGAAAAAAGCTCCTGCGAAAAAAAGAACCACCCGTAAATCGTCTAAAGACTCAGGAAGCAATTCGGGGCTCATACTCGCAATTGTGATGATCCTGGTAATAGGACTGGCATGGTATTTAAAAAATAATGATGGCCTGCCTGACTTTCTTCAGACAGGGCGCAAGCAGCAACAGACCGAAGAATCCCCTAAAAAGCCCTCCAAACCGGTTGAGAAAAAGGAGTCTGCCAAAAAGCAGTCAACTCAAAAGCCTGCAAAACGGGAGTCAAATGAGGAGAAGTCATCAGCCAACAAACCAGCTGAGGAGGCGGGAAAACCCACCGATTACAACCATTACTACTACACCACCTCCTTTGATTTCGCCTGGCCAGCTTACAGCCAGGACGACCTCATTGTAGAACACGAAGGGTACACCCTTGCTTACGACGAGGATATCGAACAGCCCAAGTGGGTGGCGTACCGTCTGACGGCAGAAAACATTAGCAAAAATGTGGCTCAACGAAAGGATAACTTTAGGCCGGACAAGGACGTGCGGACTGAGTCTGCAACCTTAGCAGACTATAAAGGGTCTGGGTATGACAGAGGGCATCTGGCGCCAGCCGCCGATTTTAGCTGGTCACAGTCTGCTATGGATGGCACCTTCTTTCTTAGCAACATGAGCCCTCAGGACCCTTCTTTCAATCGGGGAATTTGGAAACAGTTGGAGGAAAAGGTCAGGGGTTGGGGAATGAGAGACAAAGAGCTTTTTGTAGTGGTGGGCCCAATCGTAGAAGGTGGAGCCAAGAAAATAGGCAAGAACAAAGTGGCTGTTCCTCAAAAGTTTTACAAAATTGTTCTGGATATTTCTGAACCCGAGCTGAAGGCAATTGGTTTTGTGATGGAGAATAAGGCCTCAACCCTCGGAATAATGGAATATACAGTGACTATTGACTCCATCGAAAAGATCACGGGGCTGGATTTCTTCCCGATGATTCCTGATGATCTGGAAAAGAAATTGGAGAGCACAATTAATAAAAACCTCTGGAAATGAGAAGTTGGACAATGAAAAGCGTGGTATTCTGCCTATTGATCATCTCATCGTATAGTGGGTGGGCTCAAACTAGTCAGGGCCGTGCCAAAGCATTGCTCGAAGAGGCCAAGGGTTATATGGCCAAAGAAGATTATCGGGCTGCTGACAAAAAGTTTCGCCAGATTCTCTCTCTCAACGAAGTAGTGCCCACTGAGGCGTTGTACTTTTTCGCTTTCACGTTAGAAAAAAACCACCAACTTCAAAGCAGCCGCAATTTCCTTAATAAGTACACAGACCTTACCGGAAAGTCCGGTGAGTATTTCAATGAAGCCAAAATGCTGCAAAACAGGCTTGATGTGCTTGCAAGGGAGATTGAAGCCTGTGAATATTGTGACAATGATGGATTCAGACTGATCACCTGCAGCCAGTGCGATGGTTCGGGGCACATCGATGACAAGTGCCCGCTATGTCACGGTTTTGGAGAGATCACCTGCCACAAATGCCTGGGTGAAGGCGTTCAAATTTCCAAAAATCAGTTTGGAGATAATGTTTATAAAACGTGCGATGTCTGTGCAGGCAAAGGCAAAGAAACCTGTACCCAATGCCATGGTGAAAAGCATGTGGTGCAGGACTGCCCTCGTTGCAACGGGCTGGGAAGGAGTGGATCGGACTTGCTTTGTAACCACAAAGAACACTTCATAATCCCTTCAATGACTCAAATCAAAAACTAAAGGTTTCTTACTTGCAATACTGAGAAAGTGCCTCGTCTGCATCTTTCACGCCCAGTGACTTTGCCGTCTTAAAATCATTGCAGGCATTGCTCCCCTGCTTAAGATTGATTTTCAAAGCTCCCCTGTACAAGTAGGCCTCTCCAAGGTTATTATTAAGGCTAATGGCATTATTGTAACCTCCCATCGCCTCCTTCATCATGCCTTGCAGGTGATAGCTCCGTCCAAGAAGAAAATAAGCCTGTGAATTGGACTCGTCGATTTCAACAGCTTTTCCGAAATTAAAGGCTGCATTGTCATACTGCCCGTCTCTGTAATAGTATTGTCCAATGCTCAGGAGCGCTGCCACATTCTTGCCGTCAAGCTCAAGGGCTTTTCTGAAGGCCTCAAGCGCCTTATTATACTGCCCCAACTCCTCATAAGATCGCCCCTTGTTGTATACCGATTTTACGTGCGTTGGATTGAGTGACAAATACTGGTCGTAGGCCTCAATGGCTTCCTTGTATTGTCCTTTTTCAAAAAGCAGGTCTCCCTTCACCACAGCTTCGTCTTTGCACGAAACCAGAAACACCATGACTACTAAAAATCCCTTCAGGAAATTTCTATTCAAACTCATCTGACAACTTTGAGATAATAAAATTGGTTGCACCCTTCCAAAATGAAGGTGCAAATAAAGTGAAAATAATTAAGTAGGCAGAATTGATTGTATGTTACACAGCAACGTCGTTCTCACGCAAAGCACTATTCAGCGACGTCTTTTTATCTGTGCTTTCTTTTCTCTTTCCTATAATCAACGCACAGGGCACCTGAAACGTGCCGGCTGGGAACTTCTTGGGAATTGTTCCTGGTATTACTACCGAACGCTCAGGTACATACCCTTTATACTCCATTGGCTCACTACCAGAAACGTCAATGATTTTGGAGCTTCCGGTCAGCACCACGTTAGCACCAAGCACAGCCTCTTTGCCAATCCTGATACCCTCTACGATGATGCACCGTGAACCAATAAATGCATTGTCCTCCACGATAACAGGGGCCGCCTGAACAGGCTCCAGCACGCCGCCAATTCCGACTCCTCCACTTAGGTGAACGTTCTTCCCGATCTGCGCACAACTCCCCACCGTTGCCCAGGTGTCCACCATCGTGCCCTCATCTACATAGGCACCAATGTTCACATAGCTTGGCATCATTACCACGCCTGCGCTCAAGTAAGAACCGTAGCGAGCCACGGCATTTGGCACCACCCTCACACCCAATTTATCGTAGCCAGTCTTTAGCTTGATCTTGTCGTGATACGAGAACGGTCCTACCTCAATGGCCTGCATTTTCATCAGAGGAAAATAGAGAATTACTGCCTTCTTGATCCACTCATTCACGACCCACTCATCTCCTACTTTTTCAGCCACACGACGGATCCCTTTGTCAAGATCGTCGACAATTGTTTTGATGGCAATTGCCGTTTCCTTGTCTTGCAAAGTTGCCCGGTCGTCCCACGCATTCTCTATTAATTCTCTTAATTCCATTCAGTAGAAATTCTATTAAATTATCTTCGGCCGAAGGAATCGGATTTCCTTAGCGCCATGTTAAAAAAACAAATTGTGATTGGTTCGGTATTGAAACCTGTGGATGACATACGTCACTATCACAAGCTTGCCCTATCAATGACGAAAACAAATAAATATGGTTTTAATATCATAGGATTCAATTCGAAAAATCACTCCACCCACCCCGATATTATATTTATCCCTCTCTTTCACTTTAAAAGAATCTCGTTAGGGAGACTATTCGCTCCTCTCAGATTTCTCTTGAAATTGATTAAACTAAAACCTGAAGCAATAATAGTTAATACATCTGAATTACTGCCTGTTAGTATTCTATACCAAATAATATTTGGTACCCGAATTGTGTATGATATTCAGGAAAATTATCAACTGAACATCAAATACCTTTCTCCTCTTCCCTCCTTTCTAAAACCTCTTGCAGCCGCATGGGTCAGAGGGGTTGAAACAATGAGCGCCCCATTTGTCAGGCATTTCATTCTGGCAGAAAACAGCTACACTTCACTACCCTTTATCGGTCACCGGTGGACTCTACTGCAAAACAAAGCGCTGCCCCTTCCTGCTCCTGCCGCCGGAAAGGGAGACCTCAACGCCCCGGTATTTCTTGTGTCGGGCACGCTGTCTCTCACCTATGGAATTCGGGAGGCCATCGACGCTTTTCTGAAAATTCACGAAACTATTCCCGGAAGCCAGCTGCACCTGTGTGGCAAGGTGCCCGATAAAAAGTCGATTCAATATGTTACTAAAACGACGAGCAATCACCCCTCGATCACGCTGACCGGAGGAGCCGATGGAGTGCCTTACGAGGCCATACAATCTGCCATTGCTCAAGCCGACTTTGGACTTGTCTTTTATCGTGACAACCCAGCCATCAACGAGTGCTTTCCTACCAGGATTTGGGAGTACATGTCCTATCGGCTGCCGATGATCATTCAGGAAGAAAGGATGTGGACCAACTACTGTCTGGAAAAAAAAGCAGCTGTTATTTTTAAATCCGGGCAAGCTTCGACTGGCGATTTTTTATCCATACTTGATAGCACCTTCTATCCTGCCACTATCGACTACAGCGACATCTACTGGACAGCTGAGGAACACAAGCTTACCGAGTTGGTTAACACGCTTACGTTGGATCGGTAACCACATGTTCAGGCCTCTTTGACCAAGGCGTGAACGTCTCTTCCTGTTTTTGCGTTACGATATCGGTTGAAAAATATTTTTAGATAACTCTAAAATATTTTTACCTTTGGATAAAAATAATTTGTAATGCTAAGCTTTGCCGAAGAAAACTACCTGAAAGCCATATTTCATTTGTCTGACAGCGGTGCTACTGAGGTGTCTACCAATGCTATTTCTGACCACATGAGCACGAAGCCTGCGTCGGTCAGCGACATGATCAGGAAGCTGGACGAAAAAGGGATGGTGACTTACAAAAAGTACTATGGGGTCAATATTTCCAAGAAAGGAAAAATGATGGCTTTGCAAGTCATTCGCAAGCACCGGCTTTGGGAAGTGTTTCTGGTTGATAAATTAAAATTCAATTGGGACGAAGTGCATGAAGTGGCCGAACAGCTGGAGCATATCAGGTCGGGGCTCCTTATCCAGCGCCTGGATGAGTTCCTCGATTACCCCAAAGTAGACCCTCATGGAGATCCTATTCCTGACGAAAACGGTGAGATGGCGGTTGCAAAAAAAACACCTCTGGACAAGGTTGAGGTGGGAGTCAAAGGGAAAATTGTAGCGGTTAATGACGAAGGCTCGTCCTTTTTACAATACCTCGATAAAATCGGTATCTACCTTGGTGCCAGACTGGAGGTAACCGGGCGGGTCGACTTTGATGGTTCCATGGAGATACTGATAGATAACAAACAAAAGGTGTTCATATCCAGAGAAGTGTCTCAAAACATTTTGATTACAGATTAAATATGAAAAAATTGATATTGAGAATAACCCTGTCAGTTGCAATCATCAACATACTGTTCTTTGGCTGCACCCAAACCAGCCAAAAAAGGCAGAAAGATGCGAAGCTCAAAGTGCTGGCGACTACGGGAATGATTTACGATGCCGTACTGAATATCGCAAAAGACTCCGTTGAAGCGGATGCCCTAATGGGGCCCGGCGTTGATCCTCACCTTTACAAAGCCACCCAGGGAGACCTCCAGCGACTATCAGCGGCCAACGTTGTTTTTTATAACGGCCTTCACCTTGAAGGGAAAATGGGTGAAGTGCTGGAGAAGCTGGGGCGGCTGAAGCCAGTCGTGGCAGTTTCGGAAGAAATACCAAAGAAAAGGCTTAGGGACACGCCTGTTTTCGCAGGAAACTATGACCCTCATATTTGGTTCAATGTTGACCTGTGGAAAAACGCCGTGCTGGAAGTTGGCAAGACGCTGAAAGAAAAAGACCCGGACAACGCCGCTTACTACCAGCAAAACCTGGACATCTATTTGAAAAAGCTTGATTCGCTTCATAGTTGGGTAAAGACAGAAATAGCCACCATTCCCGAAACCCAGAGGATTCTGGTTACTGCACATGATGCATTCGGCTACTTTGGCGATGCTTACAATATTGAAGTAAACGGGCTTCAGGGTATCTCCACACAATCAGAATTTGGCCTCAAAGACGTAGCCGACCTGGTGAACCTTATTGTTGACAGAAACGTCAAAGCTGTTTTTGTTGAGACTTCGGTATCTGAAAGAGCCATTAATGCGGTGGTAGACGGCTGCAGGCAGCGTGGACATAATGTAGTGATTGGTGGCAAGCTCTATTCCGACGCAATGGGCGAATTTGGCACACAAGACGGCACCTATATAGGTATGGTTACGGCGAATGTAAACACAATAGTATCCTCGTTAAAATAATCTGGTAAGATGAACATACATGCAGAAGATCCGATCATCGAAGTTCACGACCTCACAGTCAGCTACAGTCAAAAGCCTGTGCTGTGGGGAATTGATCTCTCTCTTCCCAAAGGCAGCCTGGTAGGGATTGTGGGGCCCAACGGCGCCGGTAAGTCAACCCTTATCAAGGCCATTATGGATCTCGTGCCGCTTAGCAGCGGTTATGTGAAGCTGTTTGACACACAACTTGACAACGTAAGAGAAAAGATCAGCTACGTGCCTCAGCGGGAGTCTGTCGACTGGGACTTTCCAGCATCGGTTAATGATGTAGTCATGATGGGCCGTTACGGAAAGCTGGGGCTTTTCAAAAGGCCACGTCAAGCCGACAGGGAGGTGGTGCAGGAGAGCATGCGTTTGGTCGGAATGGAAGCCTTTAAAAACAGGCAAATATCACAGCTGTCGGGTGGACAACAGCAGCGGGTGTTTCTGGCCCGGGCACTGGCGCAGCAGGCAGAGGTCTATTTTATGGATGAGCCATTTGCCGGTGTAGATGCGGCCACTGAAAAAGCAATTGTAGAGCTGCTGAGGAGAATGTCGAAAGAAGGTAAAACGGTAGTCGTGGTGCACCACGACTTGCAGTCCGTAGCCAAGTATTTCGACTGGCTCATTTTGCTGAACATGCGACTGGTGGCTTCCGGGCCAACGGTCGATGTGTTTAAAGAAGAGCTTTTGCAGGAAGCGTATGGAGGCAAGCTCACCATTCTGTCGGAAGTGGGAGACTTGCTTACGAAAGGGCGCTTCCCCAGCAGAGAGAAAACAGTGTAGGCAAACCAGGCGACCCTTATTATGGAAGACTTTCTCTATTTCTTTTCTTTTCAGGATCCCAACATCAGGTACGTGGTGGTGGGTTCGGTTCTACTGGCTATTAGTGCGGCCATTGTGGGTTGTTTTACCTTTCTCAAAAAAAGAGCCCTCATTGGAGACGCCGTTGCACATTCGGTTCTTCCCGGTGTATGTCTGGCCTTTGTTGTCACAGGAACCAAGAACCCCATTTACCTGATTATTGGAGCGTTCATCACAGGCTGGCTCTCTCTCCGGTTCATTGACATGATCGTCAGGTATTCCAAACTAAAAGAAGACACCGCCATCGGCCTCACCCTGTCGGTTTTTTTCGGCCTCGGCATTCTGATCCTTACGGCTATCCAGCATTCCGGTAACGCCAATCAAAGCGGACTGGATCAATTCCTGTTTGGCAAAGCAGCCTCTCTTGTTGGCCAGGACCTGATCGTGTTCGGGTCGGTCAGTATTATTTTGCTGCTGGTTGTCGGCCTCCTTTTCAAAGAGCTGACTCTTCTTGCCTTTGACGAACAGTTTGGCAAAGCCATTGGCATGCCTGTGAAAGGGCTGGAGCTCGTTTTGACAACCCTCACCGTGCTGGCCGTAGTTACCGGCATTCAGGCTGTGGGCGTGGTGCTAATGGCTGCCATGCTCATCACGCCCGCAGCGGCGGCCCGGTTCTGGACCGACAAGCTGACCACAATGGTGTTCCTGGCAGCACTCTTTGGGGCAGTTTCGGGTATTTCTGGCGCCTACATCTCTTTCGTGGCTCCTGCTATGCCTACAGGACCGTGGATTGTCCTGGTGATTTCCTTCATCGCCATGAGCTCGTTCTTCATTGCGCCTAGAAAGGGCATCCTGTACAAGCAATACCAGCAAAGAAAGTATCAAAAGCAGATCCTGGAGGAAAACATCCTCAAGGCATTTTTCCACCTGGGTGAGGCCGATGAACAATACTATGGCCACCGAAAGATAAGCGACCTGATCTCCCAACGACGTTTCGTAATGGGGCGGTTAAAAGGCGGCCTCCAAAAACTAGTGAGAAGCGGTTTCCTGAAGCAGGATCGGGAAGGCTGGGTACTTACCGAAGAGGGTAAAAACAAAGGGCAACGCATAGTGAAGCTTCACCGGCTTTGGGAGCTTTACCTGACCGAGTATTTGCGAATTGCGCCCGACCATGTGCACGATGAGGCCGAAACCATCGAGCATATCATAACGCCGGAAATAGAAGCCCGGCTGGAGAAGAAACTGAACTATCCGTCGGTTGATCCGCACAACGAAACCATACCTTACAGATAAGCCATGGAAGCGATATATATCATCTTAGCAGGTTCTTTGGTGGCCGTTTCGTGCGGCCTGGTGGGGAGCTACCTCATCCTTCGAAAAATGGCCATGGTAGCTGATGCCATTTCTCATGCTGTGTTGCCGGGTATTGTAATAGCATTTTTCATTTCTGGCAGCCGGGACTCCCTGCCCATGCTTTTGGGAGCCGGTGCGCTGGGCATCATCACCACTTTTCTCATCGAATTCTTCCACAAAAAGGGCAATCTCCAAACCGACGCCTCCATTGGTGTCACCTTCACCTGGCTGTTTGCCCTGGGCGTTATTTTGATTTCTACTTTCGCTGGCAAGGTTGACCTCGACCAGGACTGCGTACTTTACGGTGAAATTGCTTACGTGCCCATTGACCTTTGGATCACCGACACCGGCACCATCATGGGGCCAAGGGTACTGTACATCTCCGGATCTGTGCTGCTGGTGGTCATTGCTTTCATCTTCATCGGATACAAAGAGCTCTTTCTCACCACCTTCGACCCCTCCTACGCCGCCATCATTGGCATCAACACCACGCTTTGGCACTATTTGCTCATGGGAGCTGTGTCGCTTACAACGGTGGCATCTTTCGAATCCGTTGGGGCAATTTTGGTGGTGGCTTTGCTTATTGCCCCACCAGCAACAGCCTACCTGCTCACGGAGGATTTCAAGAAAATGCTTATTTTCACTTGTATCATCGGCATAATTGTCTCCGTGCTGGGCTATTATCTTGCGTCTTATATTGACGGATCCATCGCCGGTGCTATGTCGACGGTGGCGGGTTTAATCTTTTTGGTTGTATTTTTGTTCTCTCCTACGCAAGGAGTAGTGTTCAGAAATAGAAGATCGAAACTTTCCATGACTTTAAAAGAGGAACCGATATGAAGCAATTGATTGGACTACTGTCCGTAGCCATGCTGGCCATTGTGGTCACGGCGGCGGCACCGGCTGAGCCAACCACCACGGAATGGACATCTATTGACCAGCTGGCTGAAAAGCTGAAAAAGGAGCCAAGACCGGTGATTGTGGAGATGTATGCCAACTGGTGTGGCTGGTGTAAGAAGATGGATAAAACCACTTTTGCTGATCCTGAGGTTGTCTCTCTTTTGAACGAATCCGTTTATGTCGTCAAAATAAATGGTGAAACAACCGATAAGTTTACCTTTCTGGGGAAGGAAACAAGCGGCAGGGACATGGTAAAGGCACTGGGGATTCAAGGGTATCCTACCTTCATTTTGGTAGACAACGACCAGGACAGACTTGAAATAGTTTCAGGATACAAAACTTCGCCGCAGCTCAAGAGGATCATCACTAAGCTAGCCAAAAAATAGACCTAAGCCACAAACAACAAGCAACAAAACGCAAAATAAGCTCCAATCACCTAAAATTCACACTCGAAACGGTTTAGTGCCTCGATGTTGTATTTTTGTGATTCCTTGAATTTTGTTGCTTGTCTTTTGTTATTTCAATCGAGTCTTTCATTCTAACAAACAGTTCATAACCGTTGGGTGCTCTCTCCTACTCTCAGTTCGACGATACCATTGTGGCACTTGCTACCCCTCAGGGCATTGGCGCCATTGCCGTTGTTCGCCTTTCCGGGCCTCAGGCCATCAGTATTGCCAATGCGGTCTTTCATGGTAAAAATCTCGACGCAGCCGATTCACACACCATCCATTTTGGTACTATCAGAGAAGGCAAAGAGATCATCGATGAGGTGTTGATGTCGGTCTTCATTGCTCCCAGGTCGTTCACCAAAGAAAATGTGGTGGAGATCTCCTGTCATGGCTCGTCGTATATCATCAAGCGCATCATTAACCTCCTCGTGAGCAAGGGAGCCAGGTTGGCCAAGCCGGGAGAATTCACCAAAAGGGCATTTCTCAACGGGCAATTCGATCTGGCCCAGGCCGAGGCAGTAGCCGATGTGATCAGCTCCGACTCGGAGGCAGCCCACCAGGCCGCTATGTCGCAGATGCGGGGAGGCTTTTCGAAGGACATCAAACAACTGCGGGAGCAGCTCATCCACTTTGCCAGCATGATTGAGCTGGAGCTGGACTTCGGTGAAGAGGATGTGGAATTTGCCGACCGCCACGACCTGGCAAAGCTGGTGACTGACCTGAAAACGATCATCAACCAGCTGATCAAGAGTTTCGACCTGGGCAACGTGATCAAAAACGGCGTGCCTACTGTGATTGCGGGGAAACCTAATGCAGGCAAGTCTACCCTGCTCAATGCTTTGCTCAAAGAAGAAAAGGCCATTGTATCGGACATTGCCGGCACCACCCGTGACTCCATCGAAGATGAAATCAATATTGAAGGCGTGGCTTTCAGGTTCATTGACACGGCCGGCATCAGAGAAACAACCGATGTAATCGAAGCACTCGGTGTGGAAAGAACGCACAGCAAAATGAAAGAGGCCTCGCTGATCCTTTACCTTTTTGACCTGGTGAACGACAACATCACCGACATCAACAAAGAGATCAACAAGCTTGAGAACCTGGGCAAGCCGTTCATTCCTATCGGGAACAAGATAGACAAAGCGCCCGCTGGTCTGGTGGCTCAGCTAAAAGAAGATGACCGGTTCATCTTTATTTCTGCCTCTCAGCAGCAATACCTGGAAGAGCTGAAAGACAAAATCCTCGATCAGGTCAACCTGAAGAACATCCGCAGCAGCGACACCATAGTCACCAACGCCCGGCACTTTGAAAGCCTGCTGAAGACCAGCCAAGCACTCGATGACGTGCTCACGGGCATCGGCTCCAACGTCACCGGCGACTTCCTGGCTCTGGACATCCGCCAAGCCCTCCATCACCTCGGTGAGATTACGGGTGAGGTAACGAATGACGATTTGCTGGCGAATATTTTTAGTAAGTTTTGTATCGGAAAATAAGCGACAAGTAATGGCTATACATCTTTATCAATCAAAGAGAGCCAAGCGCAATATAGGTATGCAGGTTTACAACGACTACGCCTGGCATGAGTCACAGGTAGATGCACTTACTATCTGGTACGCTGATGTATTCTTTATAAATAGGAAGCCAACCCTGGTCATTGCCAACCCATTGACCAAATTTACATTTTTTGTTTTTAGATATTCCCGAAGAGAAAGTACTGATTTTCTTCAAAAATTCAGAGAAAAGCTGTCCTATACCATGACCTGCGCCGGTATTGATCCCAAAAAGTACCTCGAACAATGCGACTGGTTGGTGGAATACGAAAAGAGCGACAAATCGGCTTCGGCACACTTGTCCAGAACCAAAATGGAGTATGAGTATATGATTAAGTCACAACACCACAACGTGGATGCGGCAGACGATGAAGCGTTTTACAATAGAATGATCGCCGATAACCTGGTCTCCTATCACAAGAAAGACTTTGATCGGCCTTCAAAGAGGCTCTACCATGAAATGCTCCTGAGGCGATGGGACTGATACTTCGTCCGTCACCGCCCCCTCAAATTAGCTTTACTCACACTCTCAACTATTTAACCTCGATGCAATGGCTATAAGCGCAGGATTGAAATTGTAAACTAAAGACCAGGGAATAACAAAACTTTTCTATCTTCGTAACATGTTATAATATAACATATCAATTATGAATATATCTGTCTATTTACCAGATGCGCTCAAGACCCGATTTGATTCCTATGTCAAAAACAAAGGAATGACCACCAATGGTGCTATTCGGGAGGCCGTTGAACTGTTATTAAAAACTGAATCTAGCAAGAAATGGGGAGATTGGATTAACCAATTAGAACCCGACCATGACTTTCCATGCATAGAAGACCTGAGAAAAGATTTGAAGGCTCCAAAAGAGGATATCTTTTAGTATGACTTATCTGTTAGACACTTGTGTCATTATCGACCTTGTTAAAGGAGATCCTGGTACCATTGATGCCATGAAGTCAAAATCTCCTGATCAGGTAAACATATCTGCGATTACAGAATTTGAATTGATGTATGGTCTGGCACAGACTTCAAAACTTAAGAGTAAATCCAAAAGTATCGTTGAGGCGATGCTATCAGAAATCAATATTCTAGATTTTGCCTCCAAAGAAGCTGCAACAGCAGCAGAAATCAGGAACCACCTGAGAGCCCTGGGAACACCGATTGGTCCGTATGACTTTCTTATTGCCGCCACAGCATTAGCCAATGATTTGGTATTGGTCACATCAAATGAAAAGGAATTTGCGAGGGTCGAGAACTTGCAGATTGAGAACTGGAGGCAGCATTCTTAATCAATCAGACAAGCTTACTACCACACATCCATTTTCTTTTTCGAACTAGTAGCGAATCGCTTATCTTAAAGTTTTATAAGATCAAGATATGCGTCGTAGAAAATTCATTCAGGCCTCAGCCATGGCGGCGGCAGTTGCAGCCAGCCCGTCATTTCCTCTATTTTCTGCTCCTAAAGCACAGAGAAAGTTCAAGCTGGCCCTCAACCCGGGGATTATTGGAGTGAAGGCCAATTTTGCTCAAACTTTGGATTACGCCATCCAGTATGGTTATGAAGCTATTAGTCCGTTTACTCAGGAGGTGATGAAAGACTATTCGTCAGCACAGCTGAACGAAATTATGGCGAAGATGAAAGCGAACAAGATCACCTACGACTCCACCAATATACCTGTGGAGTTTCGCCATGACGAAGCCAAGTTCAAAGAGGACGTGAAGGAACTGCCAAAGTTCTGCGAGGCCATGCAAAAACAAGGTGCCACACGGATCAACACCTGGATCATCTCCTCCCACCCCACCCTTACCTACAATGAAAACATGCGCCAGCATGCCGCCAGGCTTGGGGAATGCGCCAAAATAATGAATGAATATGGCATCAGGCTTGGCCTTGAGTACCTGGGCATGCGAACGCTTGTGGCCGGGAATCGCTATACATTTATCAGCTCCATGAAGGAAGGGAAAGAACTCATTGCTGCCATAGGAACTGGAAATGTTGGGTTTGTGCTGGACAGCTTCCACTGGTATTGCGCCAACGATACTCTGGAGGACATCAAAACCCTCACCCCTTCCGATATCATCACCGCCGACATCAACGACGCCAGAGCAGGCTTCAAACGAGAAGAGCAACAGGACGGAAAACGAGAGCTGCCACTTGCCACCGGTGTGATCAACATGAAAGACTTTCTGCAGGGTTTGATCGACATCGGGTACGACGGGCCGGTAAGGACGGAACCGTTCAACCAGGCACTTAACGAGCTTGAGAATGACGAGGCACTGGCCACCAATATGACCGCAATGAAAAAAGCACTGGCTTTGGTTGGAATGTAGGCCGGTGTCCTTGCCTATTTCGCATTAATCTGATGTTACCTTACCCCGGCAAAGTACATTTTCTCATGTGCTGTTCAGAATCTCCGCTCAACACCATAGCACTGAAATCAACTACCCATCTGAGGTACATTTTTTGAACGTTTACACATTGTGAGTGCGCTGGATTTACCTCAAATAAGCATTTGGTTGAGTATAAAAATAATACAATTTTTAATTGCAAAAATACATTTACGGAACTTGTGCATTTGACAGGTTTGATAGGCTGGAGGGGTTCGTTTAAGCCTCTCTAAAATGAAAAAAAGCTTGCATTTCACTGTTGAAATGCCCTTTTTCGTCCGTAGATTAGCGGAGGTTTGATCAATTTTTTCTCTGTACCTATGTCAAAATATCACTGGGTCCTTTTTTTAATCTTGTTCGGCTACGATGGTTTTTCCAGAGCCACAGCCCCCATCATCAAAAGCTTTTCTCCTACCTCTGCCAGAGTTGGGGAGCAGGTCATCATTACCGGCGAAAACTTTGATGACAAATTCAACACCATGCTGGTGTTTGTTGGGGGTGTACCCGCTACAATTAAGGATGGAAGTACAACTGAACTGTCGGTTACTGTTCCGCTGGAAGCCAAAATGGGACCTATCATTGTCATCTCTGTGTCTGGCTTGCTGGCAACTTCCAATGTGAATTTTATTCCGACCTATGCGAATGGCGTCTCAACGATCGACACGAATGCTTTCGGTGCTGAAAATAAAATAACAACGGAAGACAATCCTGAACGATTGGAAAGCGCTGATTTTGATAAGGATGGGCTTATTGACCTTCTTTTGACACATTCGGGTGGCGCTATCAGCATTTACCAAAACACCACTAAAAGCATTCCTTCGTTCGACGTCTCAAAATTTGCCGTCAATGTCCCTAGCGGTTTCGGGCCAAAAATCCATGATCTTGATGGTGATGGTTTACTTGATATCGTTTTCTGGGGATCAAGTGCAGTTGCAGGTACCTATTTGGCTTATATGGTCAATAAGAGTACCCCCGGAAAAATAACTTTTGAGGCTGGCTCAACATTCCCTATCGAAGGTACACCCAGTATAGGACTCGTACTGTCTGACCTCGATCAGGATGGAAGAGTTGATGTGGCGGCCATGACAAGCAGTACAATCAGTATTTACCTGAACACAAGTTCAATAGGCAAAATAAGCTTTTCCGGCCCAACAACACTACCTACAGGTGGCGGAGACCTTACAGCAGGTGACTTGAATGATGACGGCCTCCCGGAATTGATACATGCCGCAGGAGCCAATTTGGAGGTTATCACGAACACCAGTACCCAAGGGAAGCTGACTTTCGATCGGACTGATACTTTTAAACCTAACTCATCGGTTGCCATAGTAAAAGCGGCAGATATGGATCAGGATGGCTTTCTGGATATTATTGTGGGCTCTCAGACGCAAACGGCCATTGAAATATTCAGAAATGCTTACGCCGGCGATGGGAAAATCACCCTGGATGCCCCAAAAGGGTATGACACAGGCTCTGGCTCATCAAGCAATGGCGACTTCTTTGATCTCGGCGATATCAATGGAGACAAGCTGCCCGATATTGCCGTACCTTCAGTGACTGAAGACAGGGTGTTTGTATATGGCAATAAAAGCGAGCCAGGCACGATTGCAATGAACGAAGTCGTCGTTTTTGCCACCTCGACAGCGCCATTTGCCGATCAGTTGGATGATATCGACGGCGACGAAAAGCCTGACCTGATCTACACCAATCGACAGGCTGAAGGGAAAGGAACGCTGAGCATCAGACTTAATCAGACGGAAGCGCCACAACCCGAAATCAATGTTTACAATGGTGCCGACGATACAAAGCCGTCTATTGCAGACGCACAGTCCACCGCTATCAACTTTGGCAGTGCGCTACAGGGAAACAATATCACCCGAACGTTCGCTATCAAGAATACCGGAACAAGCTCACTCACTGTCAGCAGCATTACTGTTTCCGGCACAGCCTTCAGCGTGAACAGTTCAATTACCTCCATTGCAGTGGGTGCCACCCAAACGTTCACTGTTCAGTTGTCTGGCGCAAACGCCGGAACCTTCAGCGCCACCGTCACTATCAACAACAATGACGCTGACGAAAATCCATTTACATTTCCCGTAACAGGCACTATCCTGGCGCCAGAAATCAATGTGTACAACGGGGCTACGGACGCTTCTCCTGCGATCACTGATGCACAAGTCGCCGTCATCAACTTTGGCAGTGACGTACAGGGCAACAACATCACAAGGACTTTTGCCATCAAAAATACCGGAACGAGCGTACTCAATGTCAGCAGCATTACTGTCTCCGGCACGGCCTACGCTGTCAGCAGTGGGATCACCACAGTGGCTGTAAGTGCTACGCAGACCTTTACTGTGACTCTTTCCGGTACGAACACAGGCACATTCAATGAAACAGTGACTATTGCCAGTAACGATGCCGACGAAAACCCCTTTACATTCCCTGTAAGGGGCACCATCACCTTTCCCGAAATCAATGTTTACAATGGCGCCACGGACGCCTCCCCTGTAATCACTGATGCACAAGTAGCCGTCATCAACTTTGGCAGTGCGGTACAGGGCAACAACATCACCAGAACCTTTGCGATTAAAAATACTGGGACGAGTGTACTCAATGTCAGCAGCATTACCGTCTCCGGTACGGCCTACGCTGTCAGCAGTGCCATCACCACAGTGGCCGTGAACGCTACCCAGACCTTCACTGTGACTCTTTCTGGCTCCAACACAGGCACATTCAATGAAACAGTGACTATTGCCAGTGACGACGCAGACGAAAACCCTTTCACCTTTCCTGTAAGAGGCACCATCACCTTTCCCGAAATCAACGTTTACGACGGTGCCACGGATGCCTCTCCTGTAATCACCGATGCACAAGTCACGTCTATCAACTTTGGCAGTGCGCTACAGGGAAACAATATTACAAGGACTTTCGCTATCAAGAATACCGGGACGAGCGTGCTCAATGTCAGCAGCGTTACTGTTTCGGGCACTGCCTACAGTGTGGTCAGCGTCATCGCATCTGTTGCCGTGAATGCTACGCAAACTTTTACCCTGACCCTGTCGGGCACCAACCCAGGCAGCTTCAGTGAAACAGTGACTATTGCTAGTAACGACGCAGACGAAAACCCGTTCACCTTCCCGGTAACAGGCACAATCACCGCCCCTGAAATTAACGTCTACAACGGCCCTAACGACGCCTCGCCAGCGATCATCGATGCACAAATCACACCGATCAGTTTTGGTGGCGCACTGCAAGGAAACGACATTACAAAGACGTTTGCCGTTAAAAACTCCGGGACGAGCACGCTAACTATCAGCAGTATAATTGTCACAGGGTCGGACTATACTGTCAACAGTTCAATCGGAGCGTTGAGTGCCGGCACTACTCAAACTTTTACAATTACCTTATCAGGGACAATTACAGGCACCTTTGATGCGACGGTCACAATTTCGAGCGACGATACCGACGAAAATCCTTTTACGTTCTCCATCACGGGCGGTATATCTGAGCCAGAGCTAGACGTTTTCTATGGAAGTAGCAATGCTGGTATTCCCATCATGGACGGGCAGTTGTCAGCTATCGATTTAGGATCCGTTCTGCAGGGAAATGATATTACACAAACATTTGCTATAGAAAACACCGGGTCATTGCCTCTGGAGGTAAGCGGCATTAGTGTTTCGGGCACAGACTTTATCGTTACCAGTTCAATCTCGACAGTTGCGGTCGGCATCACAGAGACATTTACTATCACCCTTTCTGGCGCAACCATGGGCACCTTTAATGCTACCGTGACCATCACCAGCAACGACACCAATGAAAACCCATTCACCTTCCCGGTAACAGGTACCATCACCTTGCCTGAAATCGATGTGTACGACGGTGCCACTGATGCCTCACCGGAGATTACCGATGCGCAAGTGACTGCAATCAACTTTGGTAGTGCAGTACAAGGGAACGACATCATAAGAACCTTTGCCATTAAGAATTCGGGGACGAGCGTACTCAATGTCAGCGGCGTCACCGTTTCAGGCACCGACTACAGCGTAAACAGCGCCATCTCGGCGGTCGCTGCGAATGCAACGGAAACCTTCACTGTCAGCCTTTCAGGTACCAACACAGGCGACTTCAGTGCTACCGTAACCATCACAAGCGACGATGCTGATGAAGGCGATTTCACGTTCCCCGTGACTGGCACAATCACCTTCCCTGAGATCAACGTCTTCGATGGCGCCACGGACGTCTCGCCAGCAATTACCGATGCGCAAGTGACTGCAATCAACTTTGGTAGTGCGGTACAAGGAAGCGAGATCATAAGAACATTTGCAATAAAGAATTCGGGGACGAGCGTACTCAATGTCAGCAGCATTACCGTTTCCGGCGCAGCCTTCAGCGTTGCCAGTTCCATTACGACTATTGCAGGCGGCGGAACCCAAACTTTCAGTATTACACTGTCAGGCGTAAATACTGGTAATTTCAACGCCACGGTTACGATCATTAGCGACGACGCTAATGAAAACCCGTTCACCTTTCCGGTGACTGGCACAATCACCTTCCCTGAGATCAACGTCTTCGATGGTGCCACAGACGTCTCACCAGCAATTACCGATGCACAAGTGACCGCCATCAACTTTGGTAGTGCGGTACAAGGAAGCGAGATCATAAGAACCTTTGCCATTAAGAATTCGGGAACGAGCGTACTTAATGTCAGCGGCGTCACCGTTTCAGGCACCGACTACAGCGTAAACAGCACCATCTCAACGGTTGCTGCGAATGCAACGGAAACCTTCACTGTCAGCCTCTCAGGCGCCAACACAGGCAACTTCAGTGCCACCGTAACCATCACAAGCGACGATGCAGATGAAAATCCCTTTACCTTTCCGATAACTGGCACCATCACCTACCCGGAAATAAACGTGTTTGCTGGTAATGACAACACGGCGTCAGCTATTTCCGATGACCAAACAGAACCAATTAGTTTTGAACCCACCGTTAAAGGGATTGACGTGTCCAGAACTTTCACTATTGAGAATACCGGCACCAGTGCTCTTAACATAAGTAGTGTGACTGTTTCCGGGTCAGATTTCAGTGTTTCAAGTGCCATTACTTCCGTCGCAACAAATGCATCAGCCAACTTTAGCATAACCCTTTCAGGGGCAAATGCGGGCACCTTCAATGCCACAGTCACGATTGCGTCTGACGATGCGGATGAAAATCCATTCACCTTCCCCATCACCGGAACGGTCACATATCCTGAGATCAATGTCTTCGCCGGCACGGACAATTCGGCCACCATGATCACAGATGGTCAAACCTCTGCTGTAGAGTTTGGTAGTGCAGTGCAGGGCAATCCGATTACCCGTACTTTTGCCATACAAAATGCCGGCACCAGTGTACTCACCGTTAGCGGTATAAACTTGTCCGGTACTGATTTCAGCGTTTCCAATACCGTTACCAGCGTTGCTGCTGGCGCTACGGAGACATTCACCGTCACACTGTCGGGGGACAACACCGGAAACTTTAGCGCCGATGTGACCATCGGCAGCGACAATAGTGGCGACAATTCATTTACCTTCCCGATTACTGGCTCTATCACCTATCCCAACATTGAAGTGTTTGCCGGAGAGGACAATTCGGCAGAAGCAATATCTGATGAACAAGCCACTCCGGTTAGCTTCGGAAGTGCTGTGCAGGGAAATAATATCGCCAGAACGTTTGCCATTGAAAATACAGGTACCAGTACACTAACCATCAGCGAGGTCACCGTTTCAGGTACTGGTTACAGCGTGACCAATGCTATTACTGCTATTGCCGCTGGAGCTACCGAGACGTTCACCGTTATGCTTTCGGGAACGGATACCGGCACTTTTGATGGGGTCGTAACGATTACAAGCGATGATGCAGATGAAAGCCCGTTCACTTTCCCGGTAAGCGGAACTATCACCTTCCCTGAAATCAACGTCTTTGCAGGGACGGGCAACACAGCTCCTGCTATTCTCAACGGTCAGTCGACGCCTGTAGACTTCGGCAGCGGAGCAGAGGGGAGCGAGATTTCTCAGGCTTTTGCCATTGAAAATACCGGCACCAGCAACCTCAACATCAGCGCCATTACCGTCGACGGCACAGATTTCAGTGTCAGCAGCACCATCGCCAGTATCTCACCAGGAAATACCGAAATATTTACAGTGACCCTTTCGGGCACCAATGCAGGCTTGTTCAATGCCTCTGTTACTATCATCAGCGACGACCTGGATGAAAGCTCTTTTACATTCCCCATAACCGGCGAAATATTATCTGGAGTGCCGCTGGTGCCCGAAATAGAAATATTTGTGGGAAGCAGCGACACCGGCACAAGCATAACTGATGGACAATCCACCGCTATTGAAATGGGAATTACCGAACAAGGTGTCGACCTATCAGCGGTCTTTACGATCAAAAACACAGGAAATTCTGCGCTCGAAATCACGGGCATCACCTCCTCAAGTGAAGTATTCAGTATTTCTTCATCTGTAACTAGCATACTGCCTGGAACAACCGGGCAGTTTACGGTGGTAATGGACGCCTCGGCGGGGGGAAATTTCACTACAACTATTTCCATCACCAGCAATGATGAAGACGAAGCAGCTTTTGAGTTCTCGATCAATGGAAAAGTTGAATTTGAAGAGATGCAGGTAATAGAGGAAAGCAACAACAAGCTGATCACTTCCAACACGACAGTAAACCTGGGTACCACTCAGTTTGGAGATCCTATTTCCAAAGTATTTTTTATCACCAACCCGTCAGAAAGTGAAACCTTGATTATTCACTCCGTTGAAATCACGGGTGACGAATTTGAGGTGGCGCAGGTGCCAGAAACCGTTGAGATTGGCGAAACAGGCCTGCTTGAGGTGGTGCTTCGGGCAACTGCCGAGGGAAGGTTTTCGGGTACGGTGACAATCAAAAGCAACTTCGCAGATTTCGTTTTTGACGTGTCGGGTGAGGTTGGACCGAGAAACAAAACCATTCATGTCTTTAACGTGCTTACCCCCAATGGCGATGGAAAACATGACTTCCTGAAGATTGAGCGAATTACCGAATACGCAAATAATTCAGTATCCATTTTCACCAAGGCAGGTAAACTAGTGTATCAGGCTGACAGGTATGACAACATAGACATCAAATTTGAAGGCAATGGAAATGTTGGCAGCAACCAGGCCCTGGATGCTGGCACTTATTATTACCTGATCAAACTGGAGCGTGGTAAAAATGAATCCGGGTTCATTCAGCTACTAAGAGATTAAATATGAACAGATACTTCTACTTATTTTTAATCTTACTTGTAGCGGGGCGTTGTTTTGGACAGAATGTTGTACCGTATAGCCTGTATCTGATGAATCAATCGGCTCTGAACCCCGCTTATATTGGCGTGAACAACCTGGCCAATGTTACAGCGGTGTCGAGGAAACAATGGCTTGGTATCGATGGGTCTCCCCTCACCACTACGTTAATGGGATCGAGCACCATTTCCATGCATAGTGCCGCCGGCTTGCGGCTGATGAGTGATAGTTATGGTATTAATACCGACACTGAAGTGATCGCCAACTATGCCTATCATATCAATTTCGACGATGACCATAACCTCTCGTTTGGTCTTCAGGGTGGTTTCCTTTCCTCCACCATTAACTATTCTAAGTTAGATGTCGACGTCTTTGACGACCCGTCGGTAGGCACTGGCAAGCAGTCAGAGTTTACGCCAAGTTTTGGCTTTGGTGCCATGTACAAGTCAGACTTCTTCTATCTGGGCGTGGCTGTTCCTCAGGTAACTAACTCTAATCTGCAAACCAACGGCGTCCAAACACGGAACCTGTATCAAAGTTATAACGTAACCGGCGGGTTCATCATCACCACTGTCCGAACCGTAAAAATTAAACCCTCTTTTCTGGTCAGCTATTCTCACAACGACCTCCTGGTGGATTTGAACGGCCAGGTGCTCATCGACGAAAAGATATGGCTGGGTGCCTCCATCAGAAACTTTGGTGCTGGTGGAGTGAATATCCTATTCACAGAAAACAATATGTTTCACTTTGGCTACTCCTTCCAATTTCCGTTCAACGAACTGGCTACTGTAGGGTATGGAACACATGAAGTGATTATCTCTGCTGACCTCAAGCTTGGCAAAAGACATGACCTTTCCGGTCGGTATTTCTGATTAATGGATGTGTTGGCTGTTGTGCCAAAACCATGTAGAAGAACCGAACGTCGTCCGTTTGTCCACCAGGACTGGCGCCAAGCCAAATTCAGTTTTATAGTTTCGGAGCAATCGAAAAATCTCCTTGTCATGCAAATTTGTATGCTATCGTGCACCTGAGACATAATGGCTTTCTAGTCAATTAGCTTTACTTTTAGTGTCCGCCCGTCATCTGGCGACGCCGATGTTTAACCAAAAAAGAAATTCAGGACAAGACAAATAGAGACATGGACGAAACTGATCCCCGAACGCTGCCTATCTTCAAAAAAGGACAAGAAATACTCGAAACGGTCCGACTTATCGGAAATCTGATTCCTGAGGACAACGAGGTGTTGCAGGACATCAAGGGCCATATGCTGTCGGATGCGGCTTTGCTCACAGTGAAAGTAGCTGGGGCGGAAGCAGGCGACCTTTACGACATCAGAATGGAAGCAGCGGCCATTATCCGAAAAGCAGCCAGAGACTTAATGGTGCAAAACCACAGTCTCGACATGTATGGGTTCAAAGAAGTGCGGTATTACCAACTGGTGCGGGACCTGATTGAAGAATACCGGCTGCTTTTCATCGATTGGGTTGCCGGGTTTGACACCAGCAATTATATCATCGACCAATGGGGCTTGTTCAATCCTCCCGGGAAGGGGCCTTTTGACGAAGATGATGATTAATCGCTACTGCTGGTTCTTTCATTCTTATATCCTCAAAAAAAGACGCTCCAAACCAATAGCCATCACCATGGCGTAATCCCGAATAATCAATTAAATTGAGAGGATAAACCTAAACCCATGAAACGACTACCCCTCATTTTTCTGGCAGGAATTCTCCTCACCTGCCAGCCCCTCCAGGATCCGGCTTCCTCTGCGCTTACTATTGGCATCCCGAAGGCTGCCGGGTTCTCCCCCACCCGCCTGGCCAGGATCGACACCTCTCTGCAAGAATGGGTAGACAAAGGCTGGATAAATGGTGCCGTTGGCTTGATCGCACGAAATGGCAAAATTGTTTACTTTAAGGGCGTTGGCTACGACGATCTCGAAACTAAAGAGGCGTTGGATAGAGAAGGCATTTTCAGAATTGCCTCGCAAACGAAAGCTATCACAAGTGTGGCTGCCATGATGCTGTACGAGGAAGGAAAATTTCTGCTGGATGACCCGGTGGCGAACTACATTTCCTCCTTCAAAAACGCTCAGGTTTTGGACACGTTCAGCCCGGAAGACACCACTTACACCACCGTTCCGGCGAACAGGGCGATTACCATACGAGACCTGCTTACACACACCTCCGGTATAGACTATGCACAAATAGGCAGCCAGGAGGCGCAGGCAATTTACGCTAAAAACAATATCACTGCCGGGTTGGATGTATACGAGGGAACCCTGGGCGACGCAATGGTCAGGTTGGGAAGCCTGCCTCTCACACATCAGCCCGGTGAGCGATGGACATATGGGCTCAATACCGACTTAATAGGCCGCCTTGTCGAGATCTGGTCAGGGATGACGTTGGAAGAATTCTTCAACGCCCGCATTTTCAAACCACTGGGCATGGAAGACACCTATTTCAATATCCCGGAAGCAAAGGCTGACCGTTTGGTGAACTTCTTTTTGGAGGACTCCACCGGTTTGAAAAAAAGTGAAAACGCCCTGGGTGGTGATATGAACTTCCCCCTTCGGAAAAAAAGCTATTTCTCCGGTGGCGGTGGATTGTCGTCCACCATTTACGATTACGCTATTTTTCTTCAGATGCTATTGAATGGTGGGGAGTATGATGGAGTGCGCCTGCTGTCACGTAACACGGTGCGGATGATGACCATGAACCAAATTGGTGACCTGAAATTTGGGGTGAACAAATTCGGATTAGGATTCGAGGTCGTTTCAGCAGCAGGAAGTGGCAAATTCCCCTCCAATGAGGGCACCTACAGTTGGGGTGGTGCATTCTCCACCAGTTATTGGGTTGACCCCAAAGAAAAAATGGTGATCCTTTTCTATCAGCAAATGTGGGGTTCTCATACCAACACGACTGGCAACACCTTTAAAGTGCTGGCCTACCAGGCACTGGTTGACTGACAAGAATAAGGGAATATGCGATCGTGGAGAGAGCTCCTTTGACAAAAGGTCATAAAAAAGACTTATTGACCGCAAATTTGTTATCTTCACATACCGGCGAATTTTTATACGTCACTACTGCTCTAGAGTTTAATATTTCAGTATTGATCAAGTTTTTGATTATTTGAAGGAAATGTAACTCTCAAAAGGCTGAAGATGGCTGAAATAAAAGTGCTTGTTGTCGATAGTTTCGAACTTGCCAGGTATGGGCTCAGGGAAATCCTCCAATCCGATCCAGATTTTAACTGTCTCGCTACTTTGTCCAGTGGAAAAGAAGCGCTCGTTTTTTGCGAGACGCACCAGGTCGACGTTATTCTTATTGACATCGCCCCACCCCAGGTTGACGGTATAGAAATAACCAGAGAGATTTTAGGCCATGGAAGGTCAGAGAAAGTAATAGGGCTCATCTCCAATCACAAACTTGAATACTTGCAGGGCATGATTCGTGCGGGAGCCAACGGCTACCTTCTTAAAACTGCCCACAAAGACCAAATCGGAGATGCTATTCACAAAGTGCACCGGGGTGAAGTTTACTTTTGCGAAGACGTACAAAAAGACCTGGCAGAAATCATCCGGAGGCACTTACACTTTTCTCCCAACGGTGAGCTACTGAAAGATCTAACCCGGCAGGAAAAAAAGGTTTTGAAGTACGTATCACGTGATTTCACCAACAAGGAAATTGCTCAAGAACTTTTCATAAGTCCCAGAACTGTAGAAACCCACAAGCGTAATTTGATCAGCAAGTTGGGCTTAAAAGACGCCAGAGACCTGCGTCGCTATTCATTGAGAGTAGCCCAAGAGCAACAAAACTCGTAGAAAACACGCATAAAACGCTTACGTGTCTTCACTTAAATTGTACTTATATAAGATTTTTTTTAAAACAATTGTCTTAGTTTTTAGTTGGCAGTAATTTTTATCCTTACTTCTGTGAATGACTAAGCCCCGGTAACCTATGAGCTACTCGCATCTGGTGACAAAACTGCAACCTGGCTTCTCGCTCGATGACATGGAAGCGCTTCAGGCATTTCATAGCTTTTACCTAAAATATCAAACCCAGGTAACACAGGATTTACGGCATACCCTGTCACACCACCCCATCTTCGGGCCAATTTTAAAAAACCAGGATCTTGACACCCAGCTAAAAGAGGAACGGCTATCCAGCGAACTACAGGAGAGTGCCATTATGAAAGGTGAGTGGGAGCCCTATACCCGCCACCTCATGAGGCAGGGGACAGCTTATGGTCAAATGGGACTTGAGTTTCATGATTGGTATAGTGTAGTCAAACTCTTCAGAGAAAAACTGCAACCGTACCTGGTTGAGGAGTATCACGGTAATGTGGATCATCTATTAAGAGTATGGAACGGCGCTGACAAACTCCTGGATTATACCATGTCGTCGATAGCTGCCGCTTATATGGGAGCCAAGAACAATCGGATATTAGAAGAAAAAACCAGGGCTCAGACGGCGCTTGAGGAATTACAATCGATACAAGAACGGTTCCGGCTTGCCATTGAAGGTTCAAGTGCAGGTATTTGGGATTGGGACATCCGCACCAACGAAGTGTTTTATGCACCCAGGTTTAAAGCGCTGCTGGGCTACGAAGAGCATGAATTTGCCGATCAATTTGATTCCTTTGCAAATGCTCTTCACCCGAGAGACAAAAAATACGTTTTTGAGAAAATAAATGCCACACTGGAAAATGATGTTCCTTATGATGTAATCTACCGCCTTAAGACGAAAAAGCGTGGATACCGCTGGTTTCTCACAAGAGGTAAAGTACTCCGGGACGAACTGGGAATTGCCTACCGAATGGCTGGATCCATTTCGGACATCACAAATGCTAAAAAAGCGGAAGAGGAAGTCAAAAAGCTAAATGCTACGCTGGAGCAAAAAGTGAAGGAAAGAACCACCGATCTACAGGAGACCAACAAAGAACTTGAGAGTTTCAGCTATACCGTTTCACATGACCTTCGGGCGCCGCTCCGAGCGATAGATGGCTTTTCCAAAGTTTTGGTTTCCAGCCTCGGCGGAAAAATAGAACCCGATGCATTGCACTACCTTGAAGTCATCATTGAGAATGTAGGAAAAATGGGGCACCTGATTGATGACCTTCTCGCATTTTCAAGAATGAGCAGGCGAGAAAAAAGAGAGGTTACTTTTGACACATGTCAGCTTGTTAATGAAGTTTTCAACGACCTCATGCAGATAGAAGACGGGAAAAAAACCACGCTAAAACTAGACAAGCACCTTCCTCCAATGTTTGCAGACAGGGAAATGATGAAGCATGTGTTTGCTAATTTACTAGGCAACGCCATTAAGTTTAGCGGATCCCGCCAAAAACCACTGGTTGAAGTCGGCTACCAAACAAGTCAGTATGAACTAGTCTACTTTGTTCGGGACAACGGCGTAGGTTTTGATATGAAATATGCAAAAAAGCTATTTGGTATCTTCCAGCGCCTTCACAGCGAAGATGAATTTGAAGGTACTGGCGTAGGGCTTGCCATCGTGCAACGCATCATTCACCGACACGGAGGAAAGATTTGGGTCGATTCAGAAGAAGAAAAGGGGGCCACGTTTTATTTTTCGCTTTCCACAAATGAAAAACAAAATGACAAAGGATAATATTGTTGAAATCCTGCTCGTTGAAGACAACAAGCACGACGCCGAACTGGCGATACTGGCGCTCAAGGAAGCCAAGCTTTTTAACAACGTAGTTTGGCTGAAAGACGGAAAGGAAGCTCTCGACTTCCTGTTTGGTGATGGGCAATTCAAAGGACGAGACATCAACCATCACCCAAAGGTAATTCTTCTTGACCTGAAGATGCCTAAGGTAGACGGCTTAGAGGTACTGCGTGAAATAAGGGCACATAAAAACACAAGAAAAATTCCGGTGGTAATTCTTACGTCTTCGAGAGAAGACCAGGATATCGTTATAAGCTACGAGCTTGGAGTCAATAGCTTTATTGTGAAGCCTGTCGATTTTGATCAATTCACCAGGTGTGTAAAAGAAATTGGTTACTATTGGGCGCTCATCAACCAGTATTCTGGATAGTATATCTGGAAAAAAATATTGATAATGAATCAGATCCGCAGGGTACGGTATGCAACACAAACCTTTAAAAGTACTTATTGTCGAGGATTTCAGCAGCGATGCGGAGCTAGTCAAACTGAGCCTCACGAATTTCGACTTCCAGTGCCACTTTGAGGTCTGCGCCTCAAAAAGGCAGTATTCGAAATTGATTGTGGATTTCAAGCCAGACATAGTTTTATCCGATTTTAATCTACCCGGATTTAATGGATTGACTGCACTTTCTCAATTACGGGAACATGATGAATTGACTCCATTTATCTTTGTAACAGGCACCCTCACTGAAGACAACGCTGTGGAAGCCATGCGCCAGGGGGTAACTGATTTTATTCTCAAAAAAGATCTTGGCCATTTGCCCGCCGCTGTGCTTCGGGCGATGCGTGAAAAAAAACACAAGATGGACAAGCAGGAAGTGTTGAACCGCCTGGAAGCAAGTGAAAAGCGTTTTGCAGCACTTGTTCAGGAAGGATCCGACCTCATAGGTGTACTCGATATCGAAGCCAACTACCTGTTTGTCAGCAAGTCGTCCGAAAGAGTTTTGGGGATAAAACCAGATGTCTTTATTGGAAAAAGTGCATTTGATTTTATCCACCCCGACGACGAAGCCTGGGTTCGCCAAAAATTCAGCACGCTAACAGCAAATAAACGGGTGCTGATTGGGCCTTTTCGTTTCAAAAATAGCAAGGGTGATTGGCGGTGGATCGAAACTATCGCCACCAACACCTTAGAAGATACAGCAATCAAGGGCATCATCGTGAACTCCAGGGATATCACAGATAAGATTCACCGGGAAGAAGCGCTTAAGCTAAGCAATGAAAGGTACCGCCTGGCATCGCTGGCCACCAAGGACATCATTTACGATTGGGAGCTGGATAGTAACCACGTCACCAGAATGGGGGACGGCATCAACAGGTTGTTTGGCTATACACAAAACGACCTGCAATCCGACGCCAGGTTTTGGGAGCAGCACGTGCACCCCGACGATAAAGATCTAGCATATAAAAAGCTGCAAACTGCCCTTGGCACACCTTCAGAGCGCTATTGTGAACATGAATATCGCTTTCAGAAAGCCGATGGAAGCTTCGCATGGGTGTACGACAAAGGTTATATTATCAGGGATAAGACTGGCAAGGCGATCCGGCTGGTCGGCGCCCTCAGGGATGTGACGGAGCAAAAAAACCAGTTGGCCCAACAGGAGCTTGTTGCTTTCCTACGAAGAGAAATTGGCACCCCAGGCCCGTTTAAGCAAGCGGCCATCAATCTGCTTAAGCTTATTACCGACTACGCTGGCGTAGAGGTCGGCGAATTATGGTTGACCGCAGTCGATGACACACAGCTAAATCTGGTGGCTCACTTTGGACGATCAAAGAAATCCGAAGCGCTGTACCCAATAGCTCATCAAAATCACTTTTTTGAACGGGGAAAGGGCCTTCCCGGCAAAGTATGGGTCGGTAAAAAAATTGTAGTTTGGCGAAACCTGGACTCGAACACTGATTTTCAACGACGAAAAGAAGCAACAGAAGCCGGGCTATCTATTGCCTACGGAGCACCTATTCTTTACGGTCAAAAAGTAATTGGCGTTTTTGTATTTTTCGATCAGCGTGAGCATCATAGTTTTACAGATCTGTCCAATGTGCTATCGGCCATTGGAACACAACTGGGCCCCGATATTCAAAGAAAGAAGTTGGAAGAAGAACTCAATAGCTTTTTTGATCTGTCGACCGACATTTTGGCAATAGCAGGGACAGATGGTTTCTACAAAAAAGTAAACCCGGCATTTTCCAGAATACTTGGCTACTCTCAGGAAGAAATTTTGAAGATACCTTATCTGAAATTTATTCATCCTGAAGACAGAAAAAAAACCGTTTCTGAATTGACAACCCTTGAATCGGGCATGTCAACTCACAATTTTGAAATCAGGTATACCACTAAAGACAATAAAGAAATTTGGCTTTCGTGGTCGTCAACTCCCCTTCCTGAGCAAAATCTTATGTACGCAGTGGGCAAGGACGTTACTGAAAAAAAGAAGACCGAAAAGGCCTTGCAAGAATCTCTTGGTCAACTCAAGACAGCGCCACAAATTGCTAAACTCGGCTACTGGACACATGACTTCAAAACTAATGAGCCAAAGTGGGCAGAGGAAATGTTTATGATCTGGGAGCAGAATCCTGCAAAATGGAAGCCCACATTCGAGAACCTGAAAAAGACCGTACATCGTGAGGACCAAAAGAAGCTACTTGGGCTTAATTTGACAAAACTGGAAGGTCTTCAAAGAAATAGCAAAGAGTACCGGATTGAAACCCCCTCGGGGGAAATAAAATGGATTTCCGAAATCATTACTGTTTATAACGACGAAAACGGGCAGCCGGAAAGAATGGATGGTGTGGCCCAGGATATTACCGAAAGAAAGAAATTAGAGCTTCTATATCGGGAAATTGGGCAGCTGGCAAAAGTAGGTGCCTGGGAACTTGATTTAGTGAAACAAAATCTCTTTTGGTCGTCGATCACGAAAGAAATTCATGAAGTGGCCTACGATTTTACACCCGAGCTGGATAGGGCCATCGATTTTTACAAGGCCGGAAAAAGCAGGGATACTATTACCAGACAAGTAAATATGGCCATAGAGAGCGGAATGGCTTTTGATGTTGAACTCCAGATTGTCACTGCCAAAGGCAATGAGAGGTGGATCAGAACAACAGGAAAACCCGAATTTATCAACAACAAGTGTGTGAGACTTGTAGGAAGCTTTCAGGACATCCACGCCCGAAAAGTAGCTGAAGAAGAACGTAAGGAAATATTGGAGAGTATCACGGATGGTTTTTTTGCTGTTGACAAAACATGGAAGGTTATCTTCTGGAATACGGCAGCTTCCCAAATGCTTGGTGTATCAAAGGCAGAAGAAATTGTGGGCCAGGAATTGTGGGCCGAGGTGCCCATTCTGAAGAAGTCGAAATTTTACCCACAGGCACACCATGCGCTTGAAAGACAGCAGCCTTTTGTTGCTGTAGAAGAGTTTAAGGTACGAAAACGCTGGTTCGAAATTTCACTTTTCCCCAAATCCGGCGGATTGTCAGTCTATTTCAAAGACATAACTAAAGAAACTGAACAGCAGCAGCAAATCCTTGAAATCAAGAACAATCTGGACGCCACCATCAACAGTACCAATGACCTGATCTTTTCTATAGATCGTAATATGCGCCTCATATCGGCCAACAGAGCATTTCGTGATCGCCTAAGAACAGACCTGAACGTAGAACTGAAAGAAGGGCAGCCAATTGAGGCACCAGATGCAGGAGGAGAAACAAGCAATAAGTGGGCGGCGCACCTGACCAGGGCATTGACAGGAGAGCAATTCAGCATCACTGAAGAGGATGTTTTGGGTGATAGAACCATGTATTCGCTCGTTTCTTTCAACCCCTTTATGGAGGATGGCGCATGCGTTGGAGCTGCTTGTTTCATCAAAGACATCACGGAAAGGACGCTTCAATTGAAAGCCATTGAAGAACAAAATAAAAGATTGAGCGAGATCGCCTGGATGCAGTCGCACGTTGTACGTGCACCCGTAGCACGAATCATGGGGTTGATTGAATTGATCTCATCGGCCCATTCCAAGGAGGAAGACAAAGCTCAGTTGCTCGAGTATGTAGATTTGTCGGCAAAGCAGCTCGACGGAATCATCAGAGACATCACCGCCAAAACAGCGAAAATTGATCCGTTAAACCACAGTGATCGAAATCGCTCTGAGCAAAGTTGATTGATTTGACAAAACGTGGTACTCGGAAACGTACGGATCGTAGAAAAACACGGCCTTCTCACGGGGCGGCCCATCCAACCTCCTTTCGATATCTTATAAATATCGAGTCTCCACGCCCACCTGCTGAAGATTTTAGGGCTACTCCGAAGGCTTAAAGAAGATGAAGATTTGGATAATGAGCCCGATCACAATAAGCGCTCCTATTTCAAGCTTTGCTATGAGGTTGCTATTTTCGATCGCCCGGTTTGAGTAGTGTATTTGCCTTTTCCCCTCTGCCAACTGCACCTCTGATAAAACGTCGAGGTTGCTGCTGATTCTGGTAAAATAGGTCTCCGCTTTCTCAATGGCAGCCACCTGATCTGAAGAAGAGTTGCTGTACAATTGCTTTTCAAGCTGAAAGAGCTTGTCCAGATTATTCTCAAGCGACTCAAAATACTGTGCCTCCTTTGGAGTAAGCTCTGTAGCGGCATATTTCGCCACCAGGGTCTGAATGGAGTCATTGGCTTTTTGATTCGCTTTGGCCATTTGCTCGTGGTCGCTGGTGTATAGCAGCTTGTTCTTGAGATGTATTTGACGGGAAATTTTGTAGATATAGTCTTTGGCAACAAGGCGATCGTCCAAAACAGTCTCCAGCGACTGCTGTACAATGTCGAAATGATTATTGTCCATGATGTTCGTGGCCAGCACGAGCAAAAACACGACCAGCGAAGCCGCAGCAATCTTGATCTTTTGAAAATGGGTCAGTTTACGCATCATATTGGGTCAGTTTCTCACATTCACTACGGGAACTTCCACCGGGGGTTAACATTGTTTGACGAGCTCCAAAGTTTATCCTTTGAATGGTGTTGCAGGGCTATCTTTCCTGCTTTGTTCAACTAAATATAGATAGAAAACCTTCCGGGCCAGGCGGCACGTCTATATTCGCTAAGTAGAATCGCCAACCAACTCCTACTTTACATACACGGTCTTCACGTTTACAAACTCCATCATGCCGTTTTTGGCCAACTCACGGCCATAGCCAGAACTTTTAGTTCCGCCGAAGGGCAATCGTGGATCCGACTTCACCAACTCGTTGACAAAATAAGCACCGTCGCTGATGTCGGCTGCAAAGCTTAGCGCTTTCTCAATATTCGTCGTGCATACCGTGGTTCCCAATCCAAATTTCGATTGTTCAGCCAAAGCCAGGGCATGCTTTTCATCTTTGGCTTTGATCATTGGCGCCAGCGGTCCAAATGTTTCCTCGTCAAAGGCAGGCATGCCCGGAGTAACATTCGTTAAAATGGTAGGCTCGTGAAAGCATTCGTTTTGCTTTCCGCCGAGCAAGAGCTTCGCCCCAGCTTTGATCGACTCCTGCACCTGCCGCTGAAGCTGATCTGCCAAATCCCTTCGAGCCAGCGTGCCTATCTGAGTGGCGTCATCCATGGTGTCTCCAGCCTTCAGCTTTCCAACTGCCTCAACATACTTTGTCACAAACTCATCGAAAACACCTTCGACGATGATAAAGCGCTTAGCCGCAATGCAGCTCTGCCCGCAATTCATCATTCTTGCCGTGAGCGCTGTCTGAATAGTTTTTTCCATATCGGCATCCTCCAGTACGATAAATCCGTTGCTCCCTCCCAGCTCAAGCACAGCCTTCTTCAAGTACTTTCCAGCTGTTTGAGCCACCGATTTACCTGCTCCCTCGCTGCCGGTGAGCGTTACTGCCTTTACAGTATCATGAGCGATAACGTCCTCAATTTTGGTGTGGTGAATAATAAGGTTTTGGAATACTCCTTCAGGAAAACCTGCTTTTTGAAACACGCCAGCTATCTGCTCTGCGCAGCCAAAGACATTGGGGGCATGTTTGAGCAAGGCAACGTTGCCGGCAGTAAGAGAAGGTGCAGCGAACCGGAAGACCTGCCAGAAAGGGAAATTCCAGGGCATGATGGCCAGAATGCTTCCCATGGGGTCATGCCGCACGAAGCTTTTTTGCGCTTCCGTCTTTATCACTTCATCAGCCAGGAAATCAGCGGCATTTTCAGCGTAGTAATCGCATACCCAGGCACACTTGTTCACTTCTCCTCTTGACTCAGAAATTGGCTTACCCATCTCCTGAGTAATCATTTTGGCATACTCCTCCACATTATCACGAAGTACAGCGCCTGCTTTTGCCATCAAACGGGCTCGCTCAGCCACGGGTACCTTTCGCCAACTTTGGAAAGCCTTTTGGGCTTTTTCAATCTTCAAGTCGACTTCCGCCGACGTTTGCTCTTTATAAATTCCTATAACCTGTCCGTTATATGGATTAATGCTCTTGAATTCCATTCATCTCAATTTAATGACTAATGTAGTCAGTAACTACCGACTCTCTGTAATTGATTCTACGATACAACAACAATGCATTTTCAGCATTCACTAATAACATTTCCGCCCTCTGCAAATGATGATATTTGCTGGTTTAATCCATCATTATCGTCCTTGCACTTAAAAATACAAATCGATGATCTTGAAAGCTTCTGATGATTGAATAATTTGTCGTTTGATATCAAAACCGAAGCAGACCATGTTCCTACAACCAGACACCGGCAACCACCCTCTAAGCTTTACAAAGACAGAAGAATTGCTTGCCCGTAGAAAAAAAGTGGTGGCCAACGGCGTAAGCATTTTTGTGCCTTCCTCGGCCATGGAGGCGCATGGAGCCACCATCGTTGATGCCAATGGAAACGAGTTGATCGATTTTGCCGGAGGAATTGGCGTAACCAACGCTGGCCATTGCCCACAGCCAGTGGTGAAGGCAATTCAGCAACAGGCGGAAAAGCTGATCCATGCCTGCTTTAATATTTCCACCTACGAGCCCTACCTTGAATTAAGCGAAAAACTGGCCTCGCTTTTCCCCCACGGCGACAGCACGAAAGTGATGCTGACGAACACGGGGGCCGAGTCGGTTGAAAATGCTATTAAAATTGCTCGCCAGGCAACCAAACGGCCTGCTGTGCTGTGTTTCAGCGAAGCATTTCATGGTCGCACAATGATGGCCATGACGCTCACTTCGAAAATTGGCTACAAAACTGACTGCGGCCCCTTTGCACCCGAAGTGTACCGCCTGCCATTCCCAAATTTTTACCACGATGGGCGTGGACTCCAGGAAGATGATTTTGCGGAACAGGAACTTCAAAAGCTTTATGATTCCACCCATACGCTTGTTGATCCTGAAAGTGTGGCCGCTATTATTATCGAGCTGGTACAGGGCGAAGGTGGCTTTAATATAGCCCCGAAAACCTATGTAGAGGGCTTACGTGCATTCTGCGATGAATATGGCATCATGCTGATATTCGACGAAGTGCAGAGTGGTTTTGGGAGAACCGGAAAATGGGGCGCTTACGAGCACTACGGCGTTACGCCGGACATTTCAACGTGGGCAAAGTCAATGGGGTCAGGCATGCCCATCGGCGCTGTCATTGGCCGGCAAGAAGTGATGGACGCAGCCGCCGTTGGAACAATCGGAGGCACGTATTTGGGCAACCCCGTTTGCTGCGCCGCCGCTATTGCTACCATCAAGTACATGGAAGAAATCAATTTGAACCAGAAAGCCGAGGAAGTGGCTAAAATTGTGAATGATCGCTTTCTGAAGCTAAAAGCAAAGTGCCCGGCTATCGGAGACGTGAGAGGACTTGGTGCCATGCAGGCCATTGAATTTGTGGAAAACGGCGACCCCAATCGGCCGGATGCTGCTACCGCTGCAGACCTCACCAGGGCATGTCTGAAAAGGGGCCTCATTCTATTGACGGCTGGCACAAACAAAAATGTAGTGCGTGTACTCAGCCCGCTTGTTATTTCCCATGAGCAGCTGAATCAGGGGCTGGACATTATCGAAGAAGAACTACTAAAATTAACCAATTAAATATGACGCCATTCCCAATAGCAGGCATACAAATGGTTGTTTGAGCAAGCTGTTGTAACCCTCAAAGCGCCGAATTGGAGGTGCATTGGCCAGGTGTGTGCAAAAAGCAGTCTTTCGACGACTTCAGGGAAGAACGTGTAGAGCCTTTTTCATTTCAAGGGGGTTAGTAAAGGAAGTAGAATAGGGATAAGGATAGGGAATACTTGCCGAATACCGCACTATCTCTGAGCTTGTTGGCCTGGCGTTAATTGGTTGGTGAAATACTCAATATTGACCTCTACCTCGTTCTCAACTGGCACCCCAAAATCAGGCTTTCCTTCCTTCCAGGAAAAAGGTTGAATCCTCACCTGCCGACTAGCCCAGCCGCCTCCTTTCACCGGCATGGCATGATACACAATATAATCCTGTCCGCCGGAAATAATAAAAGAAGCATGGCCTGGACTGATCACTTGCTCTGTTCCGGAAAACACCGGCCTTTCGCTCTTCTCCCACAAGTCAGGGAGCATAGGATCGCCTCCTTTCAGTTCAAGCAAACCCAAACAATAATCGTTGGACCAGCTGCCGCTGGCAGAATAGACAATAAACGTGCGACCACCCTTCTGCAAAACTTCGGGGCCTTCGTTGATGGCAGGCAAGTTGTCGCTTGAGCCTCTCTTTTCCCATTCAAACTCCGGGCTGGATATTTTCACCCTTTCCGAACTTATCTGCGTCGGGCCGCTCATCTCAGCTATGAAGAGGTGCTGAGCCTCGTTCACTTCAGCTTCCCAGCCTGACCAAACAAAGTACATTTTACCATTAAGTGTAAACACAGTGCCATCAATGGCCCACCTGTCCGTATCATCACTTACCTTGCCGGCATAAGAGAAGCCGGAATGTGGCATATCGGAGGAAGATGACAATACATGCATTCTGTGATTTTTGTTCTCGCCATCGTCAGCCGCAAAGTAGACATACCACTTACTGTCGATCTTGTGTAGCTCTGGTGCCCATACTTCCCGGGAATATGAGCCAGTATCGGGTGCTTGCCAAACCACGTGTTCTTCGGCGCCATTCAAGTTGGAGAACTTCTGAACCGATTTCACATAAATGCCTCCTCCTTTGGCATAGCAATAGTGAAACGTGCTGCCCTGCCGGATGATCCATGGATCAGCTCCGGAGTCGACAATGGGGTTGGTTATAATTTCGCTAAGCGAGGTAGTTTTTTGTGTCTTCTTTTGGTTACAACCATAAAAAAGCAACATGAAAAAGAAGGCATAGGGAATTCTGATCATTGGCACGAGTAGTTACTTCCTGAATGAAAGTAACCACTTAATCCGATACTTTTACCGCAGGCACCGAAACATTCAGTCATTTGAGATTGCCTGCATCTAACAGGCTACCTTTTTCCCATGAGGGCCCACCCAACCTTTGACGCCTTCTGGTGAGAATAAAATAAGAAACCCCGGCTCCTTAGAGACCGGGGTTAATCTGCGTTGAGTCAATTGTTGTGGTATGCCTCTGCTTTAAAGTTTAATGAGCTTCAATACTTGCCCATCGCTCTTTAGTAAATAAATTCCAGGTTTCAATCCCGAAAAATCGAGTCTTTCTCCCACCCTGTCTACCGACTGCAACCTGCCTTCCATGTCATATATAGCCATGTTTTTGTTAGCCAGATTCTTAATGGTCAGGTAATCAGCTACTGGGTTCGGATAGACACTCAGCAATGCTTCAGCCTCGACACCCAGAGGGCTCGATTCTGTCAGGGTAAAAATAGCTACCTGCTCACCTGCATAATTTATTTCATCAATCGTTACTTTCGCCTCATAAGTCCCTGCGACGATGGGGGCATCTGCTAATCCATCATAAGTGATTGTGAAGTTCAGGTTGGACGGTGTTGTGGTCACCACTGGTTCTTTGGCTGATCCATCTGCCTCCTGCTCTAAATTTGTTATCGTAATACCTGCCTGAGCCTTGTCGATGACAAGTAGCCCGTCTTGATAGTTAAAAACATAATTGTCTGATACTGCACCATCAGCGAATATGCCGTAACTACCCGCATCACTATCTTGAGTTGCTTCTGTACTCACGGCGGGAGCTGTGGTCAATGCAGACTCATCTTCACCTGTCGTAAAGCCAGTAATGGTATAAGTCAGCTCCGGCATTGGATGACCATAGACAATCCGCTTATCTTCCGCCAATACGTCAAGAGTCTTGGGAAGCACCTCGAAAGTCTGGCTTACCGAAGCCGCAGCCTCGTAAGAATCGTCTCCCTCCTGGCTTGCTTCGATGGCAACGGTTCCTATCCCGGTAAACTTCACTTCTCCATCTGATATTACTGCTCCTCCGCTGACCACCTCATAGTTGACAGTAAGACCACTGGACGAGGTAGCTGATAGCTGGATTGTATTTCCGTAGGTCTGATCTTCGATGGAAGCAAAAGTGATGGTTTGAGGCACTTTGACGCTCTCCTCATTCACTAAAAAGCTTTGACTAACAGGCTCGGCAGCATTGAAATTGCCATTACCAGGCTGTGAAGCTGTTACGGTAAAGGTTCCTGCTGAACGGAAGGTTAGCACGTTGTCATTGATGGCACCATCGCCGTTTTCCAGTGCATAAACAACAGGCAGCCCTGAAGAAGCCGTTGCCCGCAGTGAAAGAGTTCCGACTGAAAAATGCTGATCATCAATTTCATCGAAGGTGATGACCTGGCTCGCCTGACTGACAGAAAGGGTTTGCTCAACATCAGCCGCAGGATGATAATTGCCATTTCCAGATTGAGACGCAGTGATAGTAACGCTACCCACTCCCACTATCGTCACACTGCTCCCCGAGACAGTGGCTACCGACTCGTCTGAGCTACTGTAGCTAACACCCAATCCCGACGTGGCAACGGCTGCCAGGTCAAAATCAGCATCTCCATAGGTTTTCTCCTCTAATGCTTCGAAAGTGATCGATTGGCTCGCCTGACTGACAGTAAGGGTTTGCTCAACATCAGCCGCAGGATGATAATTGCCATTTCCAGATTGAGAGGCAGTGATAGTAACGCTACCCACTCTCACTATCGTCACACTGCTCCCCGAGATAGTAGCCACCGACTCGTCTGAGCTACTGTAGCTAACACCCAATCCCGACGTGGCAATGGCTGCCAGGTCAAAATCAGCGTCTCCATAGGTTTTCTCCTCTAATGCTTCGAAAGTGATCGATTGAGTTATTTTGGAGCTCGGAACCGTGAAATCTATCGAGACAACATCGTTTTGCAAGTTCTCATCATCATCAGCTGCCAGCAACACCAATTGATAGGAAGATTCCTCTGCCAGGCTGATAGCAACAGTAAGATCGTTAGCTCCGGCTGTTAAACTTTTACTTCCCTGATCTGCTACATTGGCCACTGAACCTGTAGATAGTTCACCAGTGGATGGCAGCGGGTCACTCGCACCGATCACGGCATAAAATAAAGAACCAGACTCGTCAACATCTACCTGCAGATCGAAGCCTTCAGCAGAAATGTTAGTAATCTGGGGAGTAGACCCAAATGAAGGAGCTGTGAGGTCTACCGTTGAGAACGTCGCTGAAAATGTACTTTCACTGATGTTAGGGATTTCATTTTCATCTTCGGCTACAAAATAAATTTCATACTCCTGATCGGCCAACAGTCCGGTAACCTCAAATTGATAGGCCTGATCCGCTATGGTAACATCTACTGATCCTGAGTGTATTGAGGCCGCCCCAGCTTCTGTTTGGCCGTTCGATACCTGAGTGGGTGATGGTGATGTTGCAATGTCAGTGTCGACTACCCAATAGAATGAACCTGGCTCGTCCAATGAAAAACTAAAGGTTGCACTGGTCTCATCAACACTTTCCAATGTAAGAGTCTGAGGAGAAATATCGGGTGCCTTCAGGTCGCTAGTGGTTGCATTTAGGTTCACAGGAGCGCCACTCTCGTTACCAAAGTCATCTTCAGCCACTACATAAAAATCGTATCCCACCTGAGAGGTCAGCCCGGAAAGTGCCAAGCCAGCCGCTTGATTTTTATCCACCCTTACCGAGTTAGCACTGATCGCCGTTGCACCACTGCTGTTTTGGCCATTCTGTACCTGTGCAAACGACGGAGCACTCTCTCCGGCAAGTTGGGCAATGGCATAGACAGTTCCCGCCTCATTTATCTTCACATCAATTTCTACGTCAGTCTCATCAACTGTAGCAATGGATGGATAACCCGCACCGAATTCAGGCGCTATATCATCAATGGTCGTAAAATCCAATTTGGTGGCAGCAGTCTGCAAGTTCTCAGCCACATCTTCAGCCACCAGCCACACATCATATGCCGTTGCCTCGCTTAGCCCGGTCAGGACAAAGCTAGCATCGCTAGCAGACACAGAACCCTCGTCGACGGCCCCATAATTGCTCCCGGCCTTCAAATTGGCAGGGAATTTTGTAGCACCGCTACTTGCGAATACAGCGTAGTACACTGTTCCGTCCCCCTCATTAAGGTCAATTTCCACCTCGGCAGACAGGGAGTTTATGGTACCCATTACGGGGTAGCCGGGCTCCCATTCAGGTTTTGAATAATCACCAGTCTCAACTGATAACTGATAGACAACAGTGCTCAATGCATAACTTTCATCAGAAATGGTCAAAAAAATCTCATAGGAGGTTACTTCTTCCAGCTCCAAGATCTGGGCCAAATTATATTCATTGTTGGCTGCCAAAGAATAGGCCGATCCGCTTTTGAATGCTGGTGCACCCGAGGCATCCTGGCCGTTTTCGATTTGTGCCGGTGTGGGTTCGTCTGCACCTTCAGCAGTAACCACATAGTATACATTTCCATTCTGAGTCAACTCCAACAAAAGGCGATATGCACCATTCAGATAGTATTCAAATTGCGGGTACCCTTCGGTAAAAGCAATGGTCACACCCTCAGAAACGGTCAACGTGCGGGTCACGTCAGGTGCGGACTCATAAGTTCCGTTACCGGGTTGCGAGGCAACGATATCTGCCGTGCCCACTCCAACAATTGCAACGATGTTGTCATCAATAGTAGCTACGGCAGTATTAGAGCTTTCATACTCAACATCCAAACCTGAGCTTGCTGTAGCATCCAGTTCAAACGAAGGATCAACAGTCGTCTTTTCAGGTATGGGGTCAAATGATATGGTTTGCGAAAGCTTATTGATGGTCAGTGTCTGATTCACCGGGTCCGCAGCGTTGTAATTGTCATTGCCCAATTGTGTAGCGGTAATGGTGGCTGTTCCTGCTCCAACTATTTCAATAAGGCTGCCCAAGACCCTTGCCACCCCTTCATCATCACTTTCCAAAGAGGGGGTCAGGCCTGAAGAAATATCCAGGAAGTCACTCCATAGAAAATCATCATCGGTAACCAACTTATCCGGAAATTCATCAAGGGTGAGGTGCTGGTTTGTTTTCAGAATTGTAAGCGTCTGACTGACCGGGTCGGCGGTATTCCAATTATCATCTCCCGTCAAGGTAGCAGTGATCTCCACAGCACCTGGCTTTTTGACTACAACAGCCCCCAGGGATGAAACCGAAACGTAAGCATTATCTACCTCAGTCCACGAAATATTCCTTCCACTTTTGGTAGAGGCCAGATCATCTAAATCGAAGTTTTCCGCATTCCAAAACACATCATCCAATTCCCCAAACGTAATCTCGTCGTCGCCTTTATTGATGGAAAAAGTCTGCTGAACAGGATTTGCTTCATTCCATTCGAAATTACCAGCTTGTGTCGCCGTGACGGTTGCTGTACCCGCATAAAGTGGCGTAATCATTCCATTATTGATGTCGAGTATATCGAATGGCTCGATATCATAGGCAACATCCAGACCAGACGAAGCCATTGCCCCAAGCGCTATTGGGTCATCCCCCATTTGGATATCAGCTGGTTGATCAAATGCGATCGTTTGGTCTTTCGTTACAGTGACTTGTTTTGATATCGCAGAGGTCTGATCTCCGGTACATGGATTGACAATCTTCACAGAAATACTTCCACTTGCAGCTCCTTCATTGATCCTTGTCTTGATAAGCGTACCCTGGTAGTCAATGATGTCCCAGCCTTCCGGCACTTCCCACTGAAAGAAGGAAAGCAGTTCCTGATCGCTTGTTTTACGGGTATTTGTTTCTGGGTTCACAATCAAGAATGATGAAATCTCACCCTCTCCCACTACATCATTACCGTCATTGATTGCAACGGTGGCCAGGTAGGTATCCAAGGCTTCCATATCATAGCAATTACAAGGTTGGAGAGCCAGCTGATAACCAGGGTACGACCGGTTCTCAGCTGCATCCTCTGCATAACCGCCGAACAATTGCAAGCCAGCATGAATGGACGTTGTGATATCTATATAATCGTTTGCGTTTCCTGAAGAACTGCTGCTAAACTCCTCCCAGTCACCAGGAAATACTCCACAGCTACCGATGTAGAACTTCTGGTCAATCCCGTATTCCACCACCTCAGCAATGGTCTTGTCCCAGGTAAACCGAAAAACGGGAGCAGCGCCGTTCATGCCAACTATTTCCGGCTGTGGCAAACCCGGAGCAGGCACCCTGAAAGTAACCTGTATCTCGTCAGTAAATGAGCACCCATTGGCATTAGTAACGGTAACAGAAATGTTTTTCACCTCACGATACCCTGAGACATCGATAGACTTCACCCCTGTTTGCCCCGTGCTCCATTCTATAGTTTCCCAGTTGGCCTCATTGGCCGGGCTTGAGCCTATTGATAGCGTGACAGTCTCCAGCTCCGTGTTAATGTCAGCACCAAGATTAATACCAACAGGGCCATTGCACAGGGTGAATAGCTTGATCTGACTGCCTGGAGAGGTCGCAAAAATGAAATTGCCATCCGAATCGGCGAGGGCTTTGTCAAGTGTTTCACCACCGGTTGAGCTGTGGTACCATTTATCTGAAACACCATAAAAATCAAATTCTAAGGCACCAAAATACCGGGTATTGTTTTCAACCACAGACCCAAGCACGTAGCCCTCAGGCGTAATAAGATTTCCAATAGTTTGCGGATCGTCCAACTCGTATTCAAGGGTATAAGAACCGCCGGCAAAATCATACTCCCTCCTTACGGCATTTCCATAAAAATCACCTGTCACCACCACATTGCCACTGGATCTTGAAAAGTCGCCAACGAAGCCTGGCTCTCCGGTAAATACAGCTTTTGTTACATTACTTGAAGACCTTTCATAAAGATCAACTGTTCCATTTCCCAATTCGAGCTTAAAATAGCGATAGCTACTGATCTGCTTATAAGCAATGTTGTCAATGGATTCAGTTACTACGATAGACCCTGCTTCTGAAAAAGAATCGGAAACCCCGAAATTGTAGGGTATAGACAATGCCGCTATCTCAGAGGTTCCTTTTTGAAACTGAACGGTAACTGTGCTTCCTGTATCAATGGCAAATGCTACATCATCCTCATCGCTCTCATAATTTTTTGCATACTCATACACAAGGCCATCCGACAACCTGTACAGCCCTAGCAGCAATCCTTTGCCTGGGTTCTGGTTTTTACTGGCAGTAAAATAAACCCTATTCTGGCTTTCATAGAAGGCCACTTTCTGGGGTACGTATCCCAATGAACCAACACTTTCGTAGCTATTGACAACAGTACCTGAGGGTGAATATTTTCTCAGCAAAAAGCCATTTGGGTTGGTATTACCAGCGTTCTCAGGGTCAATACTAAAAAGTACATAGATGTTTCCATTATCATCAACATCGACGTCGACCCCATAGTCATTCGTTTCGGAATCATACCCGTAGGATTTTGACCACTGGAACACACCACTCTTGCTGTATTTGAGTACCAGACCATCGTAAACCGGCCCGCCGGACTGCCTCTGGTTGGCAAGAATGATCACATTATCATCAGCATCATGAATCATCTTTACGATCTCCACCGTTCCGGTAGCAGAAAATGTCGTTTCCCAGCTCTCTACAAAGTTTTGGGCCCAAAGAAGGTGCGTGAAAAATAAAAGTGCAGCAGAAAGAAAAAATTTCATAAGTCGTTTTTTGTCTATGAAATTGACCGCTGACTACTTCAAATGATAGTGAGATTTAGTGAAGGAAAGGAAATTTTTAGTCGATGGCGGGATTTTTAAAGGCGTCAGAGCAGGGAAAGCGACTCCATGAACTGCTTTCTGTACGACTTGCCAATCATGACCTGATGGCCTTTCAGGTACACATAGTTCTCAGAGATGCTGTCCACCGCATCAAAATTGATCAGGTAAGAACGGTGTATCCTCAGGAAGCCCAAAGGTTCTAGTTTTTCCGAAATACTTTTCAGCGTGTGGCTGATCATGTATTTCTCTTTTTCCGTGTACAACGTTGAATAATTATCGTACGCTTCCACGTACACAATGTCCGAAGTGGAGACGGAAACGATCTCCTGATCCTTTTTGACAAAAAACTTCTCGTTTGCAGGCGACTTGCTCCTGGTCGGCTTTCTGCCACGGGCTATGGCGATCTCCAGATTCACGATAAGGTCTCTCTCATTAAAAGGCTTTACGATATAACCCGACGGATTCACCAATTTGGCCCGATCAAGCGTCTTTTGATCATAAAAAGAGGTGAGAAAAATGATCGGCATGGATAGCTGCGCAGCAAGGGCAATTCCATCAACAGGCCCTTCTATCTGAATATCCAAAAGAGCAACATCGGGATGGCAAGTCTTGCAAACTTCCAACGCATCGCTTGCCTCGTCTACAATGCCGACAACCTCATAGCCGTTGGCTTCGAGGGTCTCAGCAATATCATCAGCAATAAGCGGCTCATCTTCAACTACCAATACAGAGGCTTTTTTCATACCACCAATTTATAACGTGACAAGTACAAGTTCACCTCGGTTCCACCATCATTCCGGATATCTATCTCAGCTTTGACTTTACGACTGAGCGACCGAATCATCTTCCATCCAAAAGAATTAGACTGCTCCAGAGTGGCTGCGTCCATTCCTTTGCCATTGTCCTTAACCGTTACGTTCAGTTTCTCATCTGCTTCCCACATTTTTATGCTTATTCGTCCGCCCGGCTTGTCAAATGCATACTTAAGGCTGTTCGAAATCAGCTCATTAAGAATCAGCCCCAGGGGGATCACCGAATCAATATCGAGCTTCAGCTCGTTAGTTTCTATCTCCACATCTACTTCATTTTTCCCAAAAGCCGTGAGAAGTTCTCCTGTCAGGTTTTCAAGATACGTGTCAATGCTAACTCCCCGTATGTCCTCCGCACTGTATAATTTTTGATGAATCAATGCCATAGACCTGACCCTGTTTTGGCCTTCCATCACCGCATCCACAGCCGCTTCGTCTTTCAAGCTACCAGCCTGAAGTTTGAGCAAACTAGAAATCACCTGCAGGTTGTTCTTTACTCTATGATGAATCTCTTTGAGTAGGATTTCTCTCTCATCCAGCGCTTCCGATATTTGGAGGTTCTTCTGCTTCAATACTTTGGAAGTCCTTTGTTTTTCTCTGTACCGGTGCCCGGCAAACCCTGCCAGAATAAGAAAAATGACGGCCACCAAAATCAATATATTTCGCTGGTTAATCGACTTCGCCAGCACCAGGTCGGTGGTCTTTTTTTCCAGCTCAAGCCCCGTAATTTTGAGTTCCTGCTGTTCGGACTGATACTTTCGCTCAAGCTCAGTTATCTGCTGCTGAACAGATTGAGATAAGTATTTGTCCTTGACTTGCACAAAAGCCTCTAAAAGTGCCAGCGCCTCGGCATGACTACCGCTGGCCTTTTTCAACTCATACGACAGCTGGTAGTACGCCATTTGCTTTTCCAAAAAGGCTTCGGACTGCATGTAGACACTCATTTTGTCCAGGTACGATTGCGCCAATTCATAATTATCCTGGTCCCGATACAGCCTGGCCAGGTTATAGTACAATTCCATTCTGAATTCCGAATCACCGGGATATCCAACAAATTTTTCTGCCGCCTTGAAAGCCCTTAGAGCTGCATCGGCATTGCCCACACCCTTTTGAGACAGGGCTATATTTAACCATGCACCGGCTATTTCGCTGGTATCCTGCAGGATGAGTGCAATTTTTAACGTTTCCTGTGAATACAAGAGCGCCGTATCAAAGCTTTCTGTGGAAACGTACAAGCTCGACAAATTGAAGTAGGCGTTCAAAATGCCCACTGTATCTTTCAATTGCTTTTTAATCGCCAGCGATCTAGCGTACGCACTGGCGGCCTGTTCATATTTGCCCGACCTTTTGTAAACCTGTCCAAGATTATTCAGGCTGTAGGATAAATATTTCTTTTCGTCCAGGCTTTCAAAGATCGGGCGAGCTATCTCGTAATAGAAGGCAGCTGAGTCAAGGAAGCCTCTGTAAAACAAATTCACGCCAATATTCAAGTAGGACTTCCCCATCCCCAGGCTGTCGTCGTTGGCAAGACTTACGTTGAGCGATTTACGATAATAGACTAGAGCCGAATCAAATTCATTCAAAAACCCATAGGCCAGCCCCTGCTTGATGAGAGCCTCCCTGGTAGCTTTTGGGTCGTTAACTTCCTGGGCAATCGCCAATAGTTTGGAGGCATAGGTAAAAGCCGAATCCGCCCTCACGCCCAACCATTTTTGAAATTTCGCTTCGTATGCCGTAGCGTCGGTCTGGCCTTTTGCGCAGAAATGAAAGAAGAAGAAGATAATAGCCGCTGCGAGGCTCCAAACTTTGCTCTTGACCATGAATCATTTCCAGTGTATCGCTAAGATAACCGTCATGAGCTATTAACCGAAGAAATGTCTTCAATATACAGGTCATCTTATGGTCGGCGGTTGCAGCGGGCTTCCTATGGCGATGAAACGCCAACTAAGGCTTTGCGGCGGGGAAACGGTGGGCTAATGCTATCATAAACTCAGGTAGACACATCGTCACTCAGCGTTATTTGCCTGTGATTTTCAGAACTTTATACGATTCCTTTCCGCCAGGTGGTGGATGCGAAGCGGCTGTTTTTGGTTCGGCAGCTATTTAGGGTTGCTTTGCTTAGTATCCTCACCTCCTCTCGAGCCCTTGTCAAATTCTTTTAAATAGCAGCTATGAGTTATCAGGAAAAACGGAATACCTGTAGTATCTCAGCATCAACAAGGTTCAGGCAGCCCGCTGCCAACATTTCACCTCCTCAACTCCTCCATGTCAGCCAGCATTTCTTGCAGCCTGCTCATCACATGCCCATAAACCAGCTTAAGCTCAAACTTATAAAGGCGGCCACCGAAAAAAGCGAGAAAACAGGCCACAAGCATCACACCTATGATACCAACGAGGGGAAGCCCGCCAACCAAATAGGTTTGAGGATAATGGATCATTAGCTTATTCATTAGTGCCTCACCCAGCGTCCTTCCTTCAACGTCAAAAAACCAAAAACCAGCCAGAAGAGAAAGAAACGCCCAGGGGTAGTTGAATGCCGACATTTTTGTGTTGATGGAAATTTGCTTCTGCATCCAGGCATCGAACGCTTTGAGGTATTGATAGCTGCTTACGCTTTTATCAATTTTATTTAATCCATTCGAAAGCCGTTTGTTAACGACTGCCACCGCATTGAGAAGCAAAAACATGGGTACTCCCATATAAGCCATGCCGAACAAAAAACTTACCGGCAACAACACGACAGAAAAAATGAGGATGGCGATCAGATTAATCTCAAACATCCTTTTAAACTTATCGACAATATGCTTCGACTTTTGGCTGTATAACTGATTGATCTTCGGTGCCACCAAAGCATCGCTTACCAAAAACCCTTCCTTCCAAATAGCTTCAATTGACCTTTCCATCCAATATTACTTTTAGTCGATCCTTGATTCGTTTAATCCGCACACCAATATTATTGGCATTGGTGCCGGTTATCTCGGCGATTTCCTGATAGCTCTTTTCGTCGAGGTAGAGCAAAACCACTCCTCTGTCAACCTCAGAAAGCTGTTTGATAGCAGCGTATAACTCGTTGAGCGACTCGTTGGCAAATGCCCGGCTGTCTTCGGTAGCCTCATCCGGCAGGTAGTCGGACGCAAAGTGCTGCGGGTCGTTTTTCCTTTTCTTCAATAAGGTAAGGCAAACATTCAGGGCCACCCGATACACCCAGGTCGACCACTGCGACTCCTCTCTGAAATTGGCATGACTCCTCCAAATCTGCAGGCATACCTCCTGATAGTAATCTTCAAAATCTTCCTGGGTATTGGTGTATGCCCGGCAAATCTTGATGATGATGCCCGAAAACGGCAAAATCATGGACGTATAAAAGTCGCTGCTCAAATCTTTTACCTTGGTTGGTGGCCAAAGTTGGGGATTATTACACCCGGGGCATTCCCTTTTTGATATTTTTTGAGGAGCGGAGGTGGAATCAACTGTTACTGATCACAGCGGCGACAAAAGGCGTTTGCGCTCAGTTATTTAAATTCAACATTTAACACCCTATCTTGTGCTTCCGCCTGAGCGTCGAGATAGCGCCCAACTACCAAACCAAAAGCGATTCCAAAACTAATCCCGAGAGAGCTCCCGAGGGTTTTGTCAATCATCATTCCAAACATGCCACCAAAGGCCACCCCAAAGGCAATTCCCAGTGCTGTATAGTGGCCTTTTGGAATAAGCGAAAACTTGTTTTTCAAAAACTGCTGAAACTTAGCTAGCTTCCTTCTAAGGTGTCTTTTTCTGTTTTCCTGGTAGGCATCCAATTCCATGACGTCCAGTTCGCTTTCTACTGCGGCTAGATCCTCTGAGGACAACTGTCGGGTTTGCAAGTCCAGCAGTATACCAATCATGTTTTGTAAAATCTTGATCTCAGATTTTTTCTCGGCCCTGGCTTTTTCTGTCTTGAGCAGTTCAATGGCTTCATCAATTTTCATAAGCGTTTTCTCTGGTTAGTGGCAGAAAGAAAAAAAACTTACACCCTGTCCAAAGAAATTTGAATAAACGCAGACAGGTCAGTGCACCGGGGCTGTCTTTGTCATTGCTACCACAAGATTTTTGCTAAATGATGTCCATAATTTGCAGTCTTTATTCCTTCCCTTTCTTTTTTAGCAGTACTTCCAGGCTGCTCAGGTGTTGTTTCCAGAATTTCTCGAAGTGATTTATCCAACTTTGAATCTCTTCGAAACCCTGAGAGTTAAGGCTACAAAGACGCTCTCTTCCCCTTTCTTCTATCGTGATGAAGCCGGTATCCACCAGCACTTTGATATGTTTGGACACAGCCGGCCTGCTGATTTTAAAAGACTCCGCCAGGGTATTGATGCTACTTTTTTCTTTGGTGAGTAGCATCAAAATCTCCCGACGGTTTTTGTCGGCGAGCGCCAGAAAGCTATCGTATTGTGTGTGCGTCATGATATGTTTCGTTAAGCACGGTGGCAAGGCGCTTGCCAAAGAATTTACCCCAGCCTTTTTCCATGATAAAGGCAGTGAAGGCTCCTTTAAGCCCCTGAAACCCTGTATGTGAAAGATGAAGCTCTGTGCCCCCGTTCTTCTCTACCAACGTGTAGGTAACCACAGTATCTAATGAAAGCTCACCGGGTCGTGGCCCACCCTTCAGAGCATAGGCCAGTTTCTTTTTTGGTACTACCTCCAGCACTTCCATATACATGATGCCGTCCCAGCCCCGGCGGGCCTTTTGCCTCGATATCCACTGAAAGCCTGGCTCGGCCTGAAAAGGCTCGTCTCTATGAATGGTGCTCCACTGTTTAAGCAAATCTGCATCGGTCAGGTAATCCCAAATAGTATCTATAGGATACGAATAGAACCATTTTAAGTGTATTTCCTTTTTCATTATACTAAGCGTTTTTTTGGTTCAAGCTCCATGTGTTGCCGTCGGGGTCTTCGATAGAAGCAAACTTACCCCAGGGGGTATCATCAATCTTACCAACCTCGATGCAATTGGCAGTCAACTTTTTAATGTCTCCAGCGATATCGTCGGTGTTGATCACTGCTGCCTGTAGACTCCCGGCTGGCATTTTAGGGAACCATGTCACCAATGTGATGGTCGTTTCGCCTTTGGGAAAACCCATCTGTATCCACAACTGGTCTCCCTGAAAAGGCGCTTCTACCACTATATGAAGCCCCATTTTCAAATAAAATTCTTTTGCTCGCTGCTGGTCTGAAACCGGCACTGATAGTACGTCGATCCTGTTCATACTGCTATGTGTTTTATGTTATGTGAATCAAAAGTTACACAATTATATATGTAACTTTTGATTCACGCAATTTTTACAACATTTTTTCTGTGTAGTAATTATTGTGGCTTTACTTATCGTCTTCTTGAGAAACTTTGAGGCAGAAAATTTTCAATTACTTACGCCTCGCTTCCTCGGCGGCTAACAATTTTATAATTTTCTTGTCGCTGGCACTTAGCTGATCGTCCACGTTATCGTAGCGTGGCTCGTACCAACTGGTATTAGCGAAGTAAGCCCTGACGCTATCGGTCTTAAACCTGTAGCCATACCTGGCGAAAATAAGGTTTCTGGAATAAGACAAATCGTGTTTATCAAGTTCTGCTAAAGGAGTGATTTGGTCGTTCAGCAAAACGAACAGCACCTGTTCAACGGTTGGCGGTGCGCTGGTCCTTTTCTGCACGTCTGACTCACCGTCCTCTTCATACTCCCAATGCTCCGTTTCGGCCAGAAAGAACTTTTGTTGAAAGAAACCAAAAGTAATACCCTCTTCACGGTTCATTAGGAAAGTATACCGGCTGATCAAAGTTTCCCCTCCTATCACCACCATAATTATCATGTGCTGGCAGGTAATAGGATCGCAGGCAATATTGTAATGCATGGCCAAAGCATAGGCGTCCGGACCAACATTTTCAGCCCCCATAAGAGTGATCATTTCCTTACCCTCATCTACTCCGAAAAAGCTGTTAAAGTTTGTGGGGACGTAAACACCCTCCCGGTCGGCCAGACTGACCAGATAACTTAGGGAGGTGGTGTTTTCTTCGCTACTCTCATTCTCCTGTACAATGGGTGTTTCGGTGGCCACTGCCGTGGTATCCACATTGGAATTGGGCTTATCGGCCGTACCACACGAAAAGATGGCCAACGATAAAGCAACCGGTAGAAAATACTTGGTCATAGAAAGTTTAGTTAGGAATAAAGTCACGTTAAAAGAGTCCGATCAATCTAGATATTTCCTGCAAATTCTAACTCTCCCGCACTGCTTCTACACAAACTTTTTGGCACTATTCACAAACAATTTGAGGCCATCAATCAAGTGAATAATTCTCGTCAATTCGCCCGGCTTAGTTCAAATGGCTTTCACCGACTTCGGAGGAGCTCTCATGTATCACCGAAAACCAAAGCAATGCTGGCCAATCCAATCATCACAAAACTGATGGCTAGTGGCAAAACACCAACCGTCATCAGGTGGCTGATTACGGCACCAAGCGAGGCCCCGGTGAAAAAGAAAATGGTGCCGTACACAGCCGAGGCCAGCCCTGCTGTCTCGCCCATTGGCTCCATTGCCAGGGCGCTGCTGTTTGGTTCAATCGCCAGGTTGATCGACATCAAAAGCGCTATTGCCGTAAAGAACGGGATCATGGCAGGTGGATCGGTGGTGATTAGGGTTATGGCCAGTAAACCTGCCGCCACCAGGGTGTACAGCAGCACGAGCCCCCTGATCGTTCGTTTGGCACCAAACCTGAAAGTAAGTCTGGAGTTCATCAGACTGGAAAACGACATCAGGAGCCCTGTTCCCGCAAAAATCCATGCAAATAGTTCAGGTCGGCCGAATATTTCACCTACTATGCGATCGGCACTGGCTACCCAGGAGCTGAGTGCTGAAAACAGCAATGTGGTTGCCAATGTGTACCTTAGAAAGACCCGGTTCCTAATTACTCCCTTCACAGACCGCCGGATAGTTGGCCAGTCTATCAATGGTCTTTTCTCCTGGGGAAGAGACTCTTCCAAACGCAGCGACCATATGAACACAAACACGGCAAAAACAGGCGGAGCAAGGAATACAGCCTGCCACGAGGCTACAGAAAGTATGGCAAGCCCAAGAAATGGCGCCAACACTGGAGTAAAGAGGAAGATAGTAAAAATCAACGACATGGTGTGAGCCATCTTGTCGCCGACAAACCTATCCCGAACGCCGGCAATGGTGGTCATAAAAACAGCTGAGGCTCCCACGCCAGCCACAAATCTGGCCGCCAGCATCAGCTCGAGACTTGGGGAAAAAACTGCCGCAATTCCACCTGCAAAATAAAGAGGAAAGCCAATCCTCAGTGTGAACAAGCGTCCGAACCGATCCGACAGGATACCGAACACGATCTGCGCCATTTGCCCGAGAAAAAAGAACGTAATAACGTTAGATGTTGCCGTTGATGATGCTGGCAATCCAAAATGAGCCCGCAGGTCACCAAGCGCCGGTAACATAACATCGATGCCCAGGGCTGTCAGCATCATAGTACAGGCCGATAAGGCAATAAATTCTCCAGTTTTCATGTCCATATGACAAAATCCAATGACGATTCCGTACAGCTTACTATCATTTTTTATTGCTATGTGTGACCAGAATCAAAAGTATTTGAAAATACTGGCAATGTTCCATTCACACGGATTCGATTAAGCTCCGGAGTAACAGTACAAACAGCTACCCATTCCCCAAATTCGGCTTGCAATGGTGGCTTCCAGCAAACTTATTGATACCTTTGCGGCCTAATTCAGTAAATTATGATCTCAGTTGATGCGGTGGGTGTGGAATTTAGCGGCACCACCCTTTTTAGCAATATCACTTTCAATATCAACCCCACCGACCGCATTGCCCTCATGGGGAAAAACGGTGCTGGCAAGTCCACCCTCCTCAAAATCATCGCCGGAGAAAGCAAACCCACGCTGGGCAAAGTAACGGCACCAAAAGAGGCAGTCATCGCTTACCTGCCGCAGCACCTGCTCACTGCCGACGAATGCACGGTGTTTGAAGAAACATCAAAAGCGTTTTCCAAAATCCTGGACATGAAAAACAGGATGGAAGAGCTGAATCACCAGTTGGAAACCCGCACCGACTACGAGTCGGATGCTTACAGCAAGATCATAGAAGAGGTATCGGAGCTGAGCGAAAAGTATTACAGCATCGAAGAGATCAATATTGATGCGGAAGTAGAAAAGACATTACTGGGGCTCGGCTTCCTACGGAGTGATTTCACCCGCTCTACCAGCGAATTCAGCGGAGGCTGGCGTATGCGCATTGAACTGGCCAAAATTCTGCTACAAAAGCCCGATCTCATCCTTCTCGATGAGCCTACTAACCACCTTGATATCGAGTCGGTGCAGTGGCTGGAGGAATTTCTGAAGAACAGCACCGGCGGAGTAATGGTGATCAGTCACGACAAAGCCTTTGTCGATAATCTCACCAACCGCACCATCGAGATCACCCGTGGCCGAATTTACGATTACAAAACGAACTATTCCCACTACCTGGAGCTGCGCAAAGAACGCCGTGAGCAGCAGCAGCGCCAGTTCGACGATCAGGCAAAACAGATTGCCGAGATTCAGCAGTTCATCGACAGGTTCAAAGGCACCTACTCTAAGACTTTGCAGGTGCAGTCCCGGGTGAAAATGCTGGAGAAGATTGAGATAGTGGAGGTAGATGAAGTGGATACGTCTGCGCTGAACATCAAGTTCCCTCCCGCCCCACGGTCAGGAAATTATCCGGTGATCGCCACCGATCTTGGCAAGTCATATGGCGACCATGTCGTATTCAAAGACGTCACACTGACCATTGCCCGTGGAGAAAAGGTCGCCTTTGTAGGTAAAAACGGTCAAGGAAAGTCGACCCTGGTGAAGGCCATTATGGGCGAAATTCCGGTCGATGGCACACTACAGGTGGGACACAACAGTGAGATTGGCTACTTCGCTCAAAACCAGGCTTCGCTGCTCGATGAAAAGCTGACCGTGTTCGAAACGGTGGATGAAATAGCCAAAGGCGATATCCGGTCACGCATCAAAGACCTACTGGGCGCCTTTATGTTCAGCGGCGACACGATCGACAAGAAGGTGAAGGTGCTCTCTGGCGGTGAGCGCACCCGACTGGCCATGATCAAGCTGCTGCTGCAGCCCGTGAACCTGCTCATTCTCGATGAGCCTACCAACCACCTCGACATCAAAACCAAGGACATCCTGAAAGATGCACTGAAAGCGTTCGAAGGCACGCTTATCCTCGTTTCTCACGACCGTGACTTCCTTGATGGCTTAGCGGCGAAAGTGTTTGAGTTTGGCAACAAGCGGGTAAAAGAGCACTTCGAAGACATCAACGGCTTCCTGCGGAACAAGAAAATGGAGAATTTGAAGGAGATTGAGAGGGCAACGAAGTAGAAATTAAAGAGGTTACTCTGTGCGGAACTGCACAAAGTAACCTCTTTGATCTTAGCCACCAGGGCTGATAGATTTTTTCAATTATTTCTTTTAAGGTACACTGATCCTCCTAACACCGAGGCCGGAGAGAACAAAAAGATAGCTGCCAACTGTGTGAAATGATTGCCTTCACTTTTAAACATAGAAAAAGCCGCAAATGCAGCCATTAGCCCTGCCAGAAAATAGTTAACAGTCAATTTGCCTGAGCCTGAAATAGGCTGCGCCAATAAACCTCCCAGAAAGGAGAACACCAACCCGTACCCAATAGTCAGTGCAATAATACCTGGCGACGGATCATTATGAGGGTCAATTCCTGACATTTGAAACAGCAATACTGCGCTGACAGCAAAAACCAGGTAGCCTATGACAACAGCAAGAATATTTCGAAAGACTTTCATTTTTCAATAGCCATTTAACACAATAGGTAGAACCAATAAGCTGGCAATCTAGCCGATTTTTTTCTGGTTTGAAAAACGAACGCTACAACCAGACTATGGAACAATTCTATCGTTCAAAAATAAAACAGCACTAATTCAAAATCTCTACAAAATCAGGTCGTAAATTGACGAAAGAATTTTCCTCGTTTCCCCGTATGCTCCTGCGCATTTATCAGGTTATTGCCACCCTCTTCGCCATTTCGGTGCTGCCTCTCTCTGCACAAAAAGTAGAGAAAGCCAGCTGGGAGCTTGTTAGTGCCGAAAACGACCTGAACATTTACACCCGAACCTCTGAGGGGTCACCAATCAAGGAAATCCAGATCACCACGACCATAGAAAGCACCATGCAGCGGGTGACCGACCTGCTCAGTGACGTGCCCAACTACAAGTTGTGGGTGTACAAATGCAATGACGCTAAAAGGATCAAAACTACATCCTCCAACGACTTTCACTACTACGTAGAAACCGCCCTGCCCTACCCGTTCAGCAACAGGGACTTGTCGGTGCACTCCGTTCAATGGTGGAACAGGGAAACTGGTGTCTATCACTCTCATTCAGTTGCCGCTGCCAACGCTGTTCCGCAGAAAAAAGGAATTGTACGAATCACAGAATTTGAGTCGAAATGGGAAATAAAGCCAGGAAACGATGGCAGGGTAGATATTGTATACACTGCCCGGGCCAACCCCGGCGGAGAAATACCTGTTTGGCTAGTTAATATGCTCATTACCAAAGGGCCACTGGAAACCATGCAAAAGTTTACCGAGCTGGCCAGGGTGTTTGAAAGCAGTGAGGATTGACCACCACCTCTTTTAGCTTCTGTAGTCTGGTAGTATTTGACTCAATAGTGTTTATGGCAACGCTCGTTTCCGGTTTTTTAATTCGGATAAATTTATCCGAATTAAAAAATTATTTTATATCTTTGACACAAACAAAAAACAGTGTTCTCAAAAGCTTGTGAATATGGAATCAGAGCCACCTTGCACATCGCCCTTTTGTCGATGGATGGGGTGAGGGTAAGCCTGAAGGATATCGCCAGAGACATCGACTCTCCGGTCGCCTTCACAGCCAAGATTTTGCAACAACTGGCCCGCAACAACATTATCGATTCCGTGAAAGGGCCTGTTGGTGGTTTTGAAATCCAGAAGGATAAAATAGCGTCTATCAAACTGAGCCAAATTGTATTTGCGATAGATGGTGACAGCATTTATCGGGGGTGCGGCTTGGGGCTCAAAGAGTGTAATGCACTGGAGCCCTGCCCTTTGCACGAAAAATTTGTACTGATACGTAACGATTTGAAGGAAATGCTGGAAACAACCAGCCTGTATGAACTAACAAAAGGCCTTGATGTGGGTCTCACTTTTCTGAAACGGTAAAAAAATTTGATCCTTAATGAGATAAAAAGGTCTTAAATTCCTAATAATGAAATTCAAGCAGCTATCATTACCCCTATTCATTTGTCTTGCTTCCAGCACTCCGCTGGCAGCACAATCGGTAACAACCGACAACTGGTACATGAGTCCCGGCATCATCGGCACATTCGTCCTGATTACCATCGTCCTTTTCATTGCTGTGATCATATTAACCGCCCGGCTGAATGACTATGTTGGCACGCTGAAAAAAAGAAAGCAGGCCAGGCAGCGACTGGCGTTTGCTGAGGAGCTCATTGGCCTGGAAGCTGGAGAAATAGATGTGATCCTTCAAAAACGAAAAGCTGCCCTGCAATACCATCTTGAGGGAAATGAACTTGGCAGCGATCTGGACGCAGAAGACAGCCACGGGCTGATCGACAAAGTTACCAGCGAGCCGGAAAATCCATTTTTTGACGAAAAAAAAAAGACGCCGATAAGCCTTGAAACACCCTGGGAGCTCAAGAAGATTATCATTTACTACCTGGGCGCTGCTGTTTGCTGGCTGCTGGTGGGCACGCTGGTCGGCCAGTATGCAGGTATGAAGTTTGTGTGGCCAGACATGGACCACACTTCGTGGCTCTCGTTTGGGCGACTGAGGCCTGTGCATACCAACACGGTGTTTTGGGGATGGGCCTCCATGGCCATGATAGGGCTGGCCTACTTCGTAATAGCACGGACATCTAACACCACCATTCATAGCTATAATAAGGCCTGGATCGCCTGGGGGTTGTTCAACCTATCGGTGCTGCTTGGCAATATTTGCCTGATGGCTGGCATCAACAATGGTGGCGGGGAATACCGAGAGTTCATTTGGCCTGTCATGTTGCTATTCGCTGCCGGGCTGTTCATTACTTTCCGAAACTTTTACTTTACCGTGGCTCACCGCAAAATATCGGAGATCTACATTTCCAACTGGTTCATTCTGGCCTCTCTCACCTGGACGATCATATTGGTGCTGATAGCCTACCTGCCGTTCTATCAAAATGGCCTGGGGGAAACCATCATACAGGGCTATTACATGCACCAGGGGGTGGGCATGTGGTTCATGACCTTCTCGCTGGGGCTTGTCTACTACTACCTTCCCTCCTCTTTGAACAAACCCATCTACTCCTACTCTCTGGGTGTGCTGGCTTTCTGGACGCAGATGCTATTTTACACCCTCATCGGCACGCACCACTTCGTCTTCAGCCCGCTGCCATGGTGGTTGCAAACTGTAGCCATTGTGTTTAGCGCAGGCATGTTTATTCCGGTGGTAACGGGCACCACCAACTTCCTGATGACCATGAAAGGAAGCTGGAACCACATCTCCAAAAGCTACGTGCTGCCCTTCTTTCTTGTCGGTGTAATCTTCTACTTTGTGGGCTCTACCCAGGGGAGCCTGCAGGCATTCCGATTCACCAATTTTGTCTGGCACTTCACCGATTTCAACGTGGCACATTCGCACATGACCATGTATGGCATCATCACCTTTATACTGTGGGGCTGCATTTACCACATCTTACCGAAGCTAACAGACAAGGAGCCTCCTCAAATATTGGTTGGCGCTCATTTCTGGATGGCCTTCATCGGTCTGTTTGCCTACATGGTTTCTCTGATGGCCGGTGGCACGCTGAAAGGGCTAAGCTGGATCGACGGGCCTCCCTTTATCGAGTCAGTGATTTTGATGAAACCCTTTTGGTTATGGCGAGCTATTGGTGGCTCCCTCATGTTTGTGTCGCACATCATCTTCGCCTTCAATTTTTACTATATGGTAAAGAAAGAAGCCCCTGTGGAGCTGCCAGTCTCCAATCACCTGAAGAAAATAGTAGCCTAAAACGACGCACCCATGTTCAATTTTCATAAAGACCATAGAACACTTATCAACACAGCACTGGCTGGCTTTCTGCTCCTCAGCCTCGGTATAGCGGTGCTGCCTGCCTACCAGATGCAGGACGTGGAACCCCTTCCCAGCCAACCGCTGTTGACGGAGCAGCAGCTGAAGGGACTCAGCATTTACATATCGGAGGGCTGCGTAGCCTGCCACACACAGCAGGTTCGCAGTATAGAAATGGACAAGATGTGGGGTGACCGGCCATCCATGCCCTCCGACTACTACTTCAGCAAACAGAGGATGGACATCTGGAGACAATCGCCCTCGCTGCTCGGCAGTGAGCGCACCGGCCCCGACCTGACTAATATCGGTAAACGACAGCCTGCAGAGCAATGGCATTTGCTGCACCTGTACAACCCCAGAACTGTAGTGAGCGAATCGGTGATGCCTGCATATCCATGGCTTTTTGAAACAAAGGATGCTTCGGAAGTTTCGGATAATGATGTGACAGTCCCCGTTGGTAAGGAGTTTTTTAACGACGCCAGCCAGCAAATAGTAGCCACAGAAGACGCCCTTGCATTGATCGCTTATCTACAGTCGCTGAAGCAAGCAGAACTACCTGGTGGCACTACTCCGGCCTTTATCGCATCCGCAAAGAAGGCACCTGCGAATGCGACTGCGGAGCAGGCACTTGACCTGCCCGACGGAGCCAGCCTGTACACCCAAACTTGTGCAGCCTGCCATCAGGCCACGGGCAAGGGGCTGGCGGGCGCCTTCCCTCCCTTGGCTGGTAGCAGCATTGTGAATGATGCCAACTATGAGCTTCTGGTCAAGATCATCCTGCAGGGGTACGACGCCCGGAGTGAGTTCGGTCAAATGCCAGCCTTTGCCAGCCAGCTTACCAACGAGCAAATAGCGGCCATTGCCAACCATGAGCGAAACAGCTGGGGAAACAGTGCCGCAAAAATTTCGGCAGAAGATGTGAAGAAAATAAGAGAGATGGTAACACCCGCAAATGACTGAGATATGGTAAGAAAGAAGTTTTTTACACTGTTAATTGTATTCAATATACTTGGTTGGTCAGCAGCTAAAGCTTGCGAACTATGCAAAGAAAACCAGCCCGCAGGTTTGGAGAATGTTACTCATGGGGCAGGGCCCACCGGCACCATCGACTACATCATCACCTGGACGGCAGTCAGCATCGTGGCTGTTACGCTATTCCTCAGTTTCAAGTACCTGATTTGGCCAAAGGAATCTGCACCCGATCATATCAAAAACATCGTGCTGAACTAACCGAATAAAGAAATGAAGGACAATAGATTGATAAAACTTTTCATGGACGACGGTCCCCGACCCTTTGCAGAATTTGCCCCACCGGTGAAATTTGTATTGGACACCACCAAAATCCCCGATGGAAAACACCAGCTGAAGATCGTAGCCAGGTCGTCATCAGGCGTAGAAGGTGTGAAAAAGATTGCCTTTGAAGTGCGCAACGGCCCGGAGATTTCCGTGCTTGGTTTAAAGGAAAACGAGGTGGTGGATGCGCAAATTCCGATCACCATCAATGCCTATGGTAGCGAGACAAAGGACGAATTTGTCATCAGGGGCTCGGAAACGCCAAAAGCCATTCCCGCCTGGATATGGGCACTGGTCATCTCTTTTGTAGGCTTTGCCCTCTTCTACTTTATCATGTATTGGGGGCCTGAACTTTACAAATCTTCATTCTGATGAACAACGACATTCAAAACATAGATGACATCAAACTGCTGGTCAACGACTTCTACTCAAAAGTAAGGGAGGATGAATTGCTCAAAGACATCTTCAATGGCGTGATACAAGACAGATGGCCTGTGCACCTGGAAAAGATGTACAAATTCTGGCAAACCGTCCTTTTGGAAGAGCACACCTACTATGGCAGCCCCTTCGCACCTCACGCACATTTACCTGTAAACAAAGCTCACTTCGAGAGATGGATCGAGTTATTCCATCAAACCCTTGATAAGCATTTCGAAGGAGAAAGAGCCATAGAGGCCAAATGGAGGTCGGAGAAAATGGCTGAAATGTTCCTTTACAAAATTGACTACTTCAAAACCAGTGGAACAAAGCCCTTAGTATGAATTTAAACTTCAATTATCATGAATAATCTTTTAGACAAAACAATCGGAGAAATAGTAGCCGAAGACTACCGCACAGCAGAGGTATTCGGGAACCATGGCATTGACTTCTGCTGCAAAGGCAACCGCAGCATTCAGGAAGCTTGCACCAAAGCCAATATTGATCAGGTAAAACTCACTGCGGAGGTTGAAGCCATCTTGAACAAAGGCGAAACCGCATCCTGCGACTACCAGTCGTGGCCACTGGATAAGCTGGCCGATCATATAGAGCAAAAGCATCACCGCTATGTTGAGGAGAAAATGCCTGTTCTCAAACAATACCTGGAGAAGCTGTGCCAGGTGCATGGAAAAAGTCACCCTGAACTATTTGAGATAACCAGGCTGTTCACTGCCTCCGCAGGAGAACTGGCCATGCACATGAAAAAGGAAGAATTTATCCTGTTTCCTTTTGTACGCAAAATGGAAAGAGTGAAAAAAAGTGGCGAAAAGATAACCTTTGCCCAATTTGATACGGTGCAAAGTCCTGTCAGGATGATGATGGAGGAGCATGAAACTGAGGGAGATCGCTTCCAGCAAATCAGCGAGTTGAGCAATCACTACTCGCTGCCGGACGATGCCTGCAACACCTACCGGGTCACCTATGCCATGTTAAAGGAGTTTGAGGAAGATTTACACCTTCACATTCATCTGGAGAACAATATATTGTTTCCTAAATCCATAGCATTGGAGAAGCAGCTCAGTTGAACAGGTAAATGCACTGATTCTATAAAAAACAGCTCACGATCAGGTGAAAATGTGTTCGTGAGCTGCCTATCTTACACCCGAAACGGTGAAACACACCATAACTCAAAACTGTCATCCATGAAAGAGCGCACGCCCATAAAAAGAGCAAAGCAGCTTCAGCCCCTGAGCCGTGACCATCATCATACCTTGCTGTTGTGTTGGAAGATTAGAAAAGGCTTCGCTAAGGAAATAGCACCTGAGCGCATTAAAAAATACGCTGACTGGTTCTTCGAAAATCACATTCTACCGCATTTCGTTGCCGAAGAGAGTTATATCTTTCCGATACTTGGCAGTGAAAACGAGCTGGTAAAAAAGGCATTAATGGAGCATCGAAGGCTTACCAGGCTATTCAATGACGACGAGGCTGAAAGATCCCTGAGTTTGATCGAAGAAGAGCTGGAAAAACATATCCGGTTTGAAGAAAGGGTTCTTTTCAACGAAATCCAGCAAAAGGCATCGTCGGAGCAACTTGCACTAATCAGCTCCCTTCATGAAGAACATAGTTTTGTTGACCTGAAGGATGATGAATTCTGGAAGTAAAGAGGATAAAAACCTCATTACTTGCCAACGGAACATGCCCCAGCTCTACCCGGAATTATCCACAAGGTCACTTCAACACCTGGAGGTACCTCGCCATCCAATACGGCAACAAATATTCGTCGCCGGCTAATACCGAGTTGCCCTCACTCCCACCATCCAACTCAAAGGGATTGGCGTTGTGCCGGTGCGTCCGGCGCTCGCCGGGGGTTAGCAGCACCTTTGTTGTTTGGCCACGAAAGTTGGGTTCAAGTAGCTCCAGGTCTTTGCGATGTGAGTTCTTTACTACATACGACATCTGATCGAGGCCAAACTCCTGCAAATGCCAGCGCACATCTTCCAAATTGATATCACCAGCTGTTCCGTAAGTTAGCAGATTCCAAAGTGCATTCCTCTCTGGCAATTCAATCTTCCAGTGGTCGGTGATAATGTCGGCATAATGCTGTTTCAGGGTATCATTGAGTGCATAATGATAAAGAGGCCAGTAAGTGAGAAAGGCCATTTCATCGTCGGAATGGTTCCAACCGTCGCCCATGGTGTGTCCATCGTACATCACAATGTGTTCTTTCATGTCGTACATGCTGGGAAGCATGTTTTTGAAATAGCCAAACTTGTCCATCACTTTGAACATCTCGGTTTTGTAGCTCTCCTTTTTGGTGAGAGAAAAGGCCAGTTGCAGGCCCGCAACCAGGTGGATACTGTTTAGCTTTCTATCGTACACCTCCGCCGGATACATGTTCACATATTCAGGATTCCAACGCCCCCATGTCGTGGGTTTACCGTCCAGGTCAACAAAGTAGTAGTCATTATCAAGAATATGGGTCATAATGGCATCTATGAAGTCGGCTACCCTTTTCTTTTCCTCCGGAGCCTTAGCAATGAACTGATCCATGAGCGATGCTACAAACAGATAGGCGATGTATTCATCGGAGCTGGTTGTGCCCTTCCACTCCCAGCCTTCCTCTGGTGACTTCCGCCACCTGTCAGGATCATGTACCCTGTACCCCTCCCGTTCGAATGTTCGTGACGGAAAGCCCCTTAACTGGTTGACCGTCAAAAGCCGTTCGAAAGCCTCAAACGATTCCCAAACATATCGTTTAGCCACTTCTTCACCAGTTACGGCATATCGAAACACCTGACTGCCCAGGTAAAAGGACGTCCACAGACCATCGTTGTCATGGTCAATGATTTCCTCAGAGGTTAAATCGTAAACTACAGGCAACTGTGGCGCACAGACGAAACCATACCGCATGTGGTACTTGCGAATGCGGTCCTGAAAGAATTCCGTCTTTTCAGCGAGCGTAAAAGGCATTTGTTCAATCATATTGAGCCCGGTGGGTGTGAGCAGATAGATATTGCCGCTGGCATCCGCCGCCATGTCAATCACTTCGTTAACATCCAGCCATCGTTTAGAGGCAAAGTATCGATACCTGTCAGTCTCTTTTCTAAAAGCTCCGTCGGCAGTTGAAAACCAAAGCTCGTCGTTTCCGGTCAGCAACATCTTTCTTATCGCTGGCACCGGCAGTCTTGACTCGGTGTCTGTCGCCCTTTTTCCCTGGCCATCGATTGTGTAGTAGCCATTTTTTGTCCCGACAGTGATTTTACTTTCACTAAACACCAAAGACGTCATGTCAAGCCCTTCATGCATCACCTTCCAGGCCTTGCCTTCGAGTTTGTAAATAGCTTTGGCTGTGAGTGCTAAGAATTGTCCCTTAGCAACATAGATGTCAATTACTGCCTCTTTCGGTACTGTCAAGTCTCCTATTTTCTTATTTCCATCAAAAAGAGCGGCCTTCTTCTCACCCACCAGCAACACTTTCAGGTCTTTGCCAACGCTAATGCGGCTGTACAGCCCTGGCTCAAGCTTTGTATCCAGCGTACCTGCGTATCCATTGGTGAGAAACTTGTCTTTGTACAGATAGAAAAGGATGCCAGTGCTCTCTTGCGTGGTGATGTCAACCGGTACCTTATCGGCCAGCGACCGGTAGGTGTGATCAGGAGCCAGCTGGTAGTCAGGGAAGTCCCGGAAGAGCCCCTTATCGGTGAGAACATGCACTATGCTGTTGTAGTCGACTACGACCTTTTTGGGTCGGGCTTCACCAAAACCACCAGCCGCATCATAATGATGCCCAACCAACTGGATATAGGGCTCGTCTGCCATTTGTGCGGCTGCCGGCCAGGTGCTGAAAGTCGCCACCAGCAAGTAAAAAAAGCATCTATGCTTCATAACAATAGTATTAACAGGGTGTTAGCGCTAGTTACTCAGTCCTTTCCGGAGTATTGGGAATCTTGTTGATCAGTACATTTGGCTTACCGGCTTTCTTCACCAAATCAAAGGCATCATACAACTCTCCCTTCGCTGTGAACGCATTGTACGACGCTGTGTCTGCTCCCACTTTTATCACCTGAAACAGCTGCGTATTGGCAGCCTTTCGCTCCATCCATTTATCATCGCTGATGTCATACATCTTGGGGCCACTTACCGACACTACGTACATCGTACCCGAGCGATCTTCCCTCAAGCCTGCACCTGTGGGCACATTGCTGACCATTCCCCGTCCGTAGGCATGATCATGCCCTTGTAGCACCAGGTCTACACGGTGTTTATCAAACAAAGGCTTAAAACTTTCTCTGAGTGTCAAATTGTCCCGATTAGGTTTGGTGGAAAAGACGGGATAGTGAAAAGTGATCACCGTCCACTTTTTTGGGTTATTGGTAAGTATAGAATCCAGCCATTGCACCTGCAGCGTTCTGAAGTGTTCCGATTCGTCGATCTGTTCGGCATCGAGAGAAACTACCTTCATCTGCGGAAAATCAATTACATAACAGGTTTCCTCAAGGCCGGCGGGGCCATTTTTTGGCAGGTTAAACTGGGGGCGCCATTGCGGCGAAAGCACCACGTCTTTATACTCGTGGTTGCCGGGCGTCATCACCGCCGGCACCATAGCATGAATAAAACCGCCGGCATGAAACCACTCCCCCCATTCAACATCTCTGTTGTGCCTGTTGATCAGGTCTCCGGCGTGGAGCATGAAATCCACTTTTGGCATGGTTTGGTAAGCCTCCCTTATCACCCTCGACCACATTGACTTTACATCGTTTTGCGCATCACCGAAATAAATAAAAGAAACCGGGCCATTTTCTTGCGGCATCTCGATCTGGTACCATTCTGACCAATAAGGCTCGGAGCCCACCCTGTATACATATTTCCCTCCCGGCAGCAACTCATTAATAACTGCTGAATGGTAATTGGCTGATATTTCGGGTTCTTCTTCCCGTGCGACTGTCAGAGGTTCTGTAGCGGCTGCGATGGTTCTAATACTGTCTTTGAACTCGGGGCCACCAGAAGCAACAGCCACCTCCACAGTACCTCGGGCGATTTTGGTGGAGGTGCGCCAATTAACAGCTACCGAATGAATAGGATCTTCGGTCAGATTAAGAATGACCCGGTCCGGTTCGTTGCCAGGAAAAAGCAGCTTCGCATTCGGGAGGCTGTCGGCTGGGCTGTGTTGATGACTATGCTCATGGCCGTGGTGGTCTTCAGCGCTGTTTTGTTGGCAGCTAAAAAGCCCAAACACAGCTACAAGCGTCATAATGCTGAGTGAGCCGAACCGAATCAATTTACTTATGATCATTGCGATGTCGTTAGTTGAAGATAATTTCTCTGCCTTTTACCTGTTCTAAAGTAATTATTTTTTCTTCCTGCGAAGATGAAGATTTGTTAACAGGAACAGAAGCTGTAGAAATTGCCGTAAGAAATTTCAGAATAAATGGCTAAGTTTTGCCATTCCTTTAACCGACACCTCTCAAAAAATGACGTCGAAATATTCACTCTTTGCCCTTTTGCTGCTATTCGCTGTTGGGTTGTCCATTTCGATAGTTGCCCAGAGCAACCTTACTGCGGACAATGCCCTGGAGAGTTATTTAAACAACGGCGACCAAACCTATGAATGGGTGGTCACCGACACCTTCGAAACTGACGGAGTGAGGGGATACCAACTCATTTTAACATCTCAAAAATGGAGGGAGTACACATGGAAGCATCAGTTGACAGTATTTGTTCCGGATCAGATGACCCAAACTGAAAGCCTCCTGTTTATCTCCGGCGGTTCAAACAAAGACAGCCAGCCCAACCTGAGAAGCAATCAAGACGATCTCTCCAAGACCATGGCCCATATTGCAGCTACCAATAGCGCCATCGTGTCTCTTATCCGGCAGGTGCCTAATCAGCCGCTGTACGGTGACAAGACCGAGGACGTGTTGATCTCCTACACCCTGCACAACTTCACCGAGACAGGTGATTATACATGGCCCCTGTTGTTTCCCATGGTAAAGAGTGTGGTAAAAGGAATGCAGGCAGTACAGGAGTTTTCGAACGAACAACTGCATCAACCAGTGAACGAATTTGTGCTATCGGGCCTTTCCAAACGTGGCTGGACAACCTGGCTCACCGGTGCCAACGACGACCGGGTAATTGCCATCGCTCCTATGGTGATTGACGTGCTTAATATGCCGGTAAGCCTGCAATACCATCTGGAGGCGTGGAATGAGTACAGTCCCGAAATAAATGACTACGTGAGCCTGGGTATTCCACAGGCTTCGGCTACCGAGTCAGGGCAAAAAATCAATGCGATGGTTGATCCGTACTCCTACCGGGCAAAGCTCAACAAGCCCAAGATGATCTTCATTGGCACCAACGACCCCTATTGGCCAGTGGATGCTATCAAGCACTATATCGACAACATTCCCGGTCAAAATTTCATCCACTATGTGCCCAATGCCGGCCACGACATTGACGATCACCCACAGACTTTTAAAGCATTAAACGCATTTTTCGGCTTCACTGCCCATGGGAAAGCTTATCCGGCATGCGATTGGGACATCGACATTGAGGGAAAAGAAATTGTGCTGACAATCACTCCTTCACCAAAAAAGCTAGTCGATGCCACCCTTTGGCAGGCAATATCCGATGATCGGGACTTCAGGGATGAAGTATGGGTGGGGAAAAGCCTGAATGCATCAAAGGCAAAGGCGGTAATAGTGAAAGAAAGCTATCCGTCCACAGGCTTCAAAGCATTTTATGTCGACCTGAAGTACATCGACCTGACGGGCAACGAATTCACCGAGAGCACACGAATGTTTGTTGCCAACCCTAAAAAGGTGTTTGTCGACTGACGCCTGCAGGATCCCAGACTAACACTCTTCGCAAGAGCAACCTGGTATTTACACCAAAGGTTCTCCCCTCTCTGTGGGCTTTTAGTAATATTACTTACTTAAAAGACTCAACCATGACCAAGCGAAGTCTCCGTCCGGCAGTGCTGTTCGTTTCCTCCTTACTTTGGTACGGATGTGCCAGCACCACTGACACGCCGCCAGTTGTCGAAACCGGCGTATCGCTCGAACTGGCCAACTATCGAAAAACGGTTATCAGCGCACTTGGCTACCAGCTATCATTCGACATCCCGGAAGGCAAATCAGAACACATCCCTGCCTCAGAGGTTATCACTTTCAACTTAAGTAAGAACGACGCTGACCTCCAGATAGACTTCAAAGAAGATTCCGATCATATTTTAGAGGTAGTTGTTAACAGCACGACTATTCCTGTAGACCACCGGGAGGAGCATATCATCGTTCCAAAAAGCGCATTGAGGCCAGGCTCCAATAGCATCAAAATCACGTTCGTTGCAGGCAACCTCTCCCTCAACCGCAACGACGAATATCTTTACACACTGTTAGTGCCGGACAGAGCCCGCACAGTCTTCCCCTGCTTCGATCAACCCAACCTGAAGGCTTCTTATCAACTGAGTCTCACCATGCCTGGCCAATGGCAGGCACTTTCCAACGGCCCACTGGCCGATTCGGTGATTTCCGGCGAGCGAAAGACATTTAACTTTATGCCTTCTGATACCATTAGCACCTACTTGTTTGCCTTTGCGGCAGGTAAATTTCAAAAGGTAACCCGAACCGTCGATGGCCGCACCATGAGACTTTTTCACCGTGAAACCGACGAGGAAAAGATTTCCGAAAGCATTGACACAATATTTTACCTGCACGGCAAAGCCCTCGATTTTCTCGAAGAGTATACGGCCATCCCCTACCCGTTCAAAAAGTTCGACTTTGTTGCCATTCCCGACTTTCAGTATGGTGGAATGGAGCATGTGGGAGCCATTCAGTACCGTGCTTCGTCTCTTTTCCTGGATAAAACCGCCACCCAGAGCCGCAAAATTGGCAGAGCCAACCTCATTGCGCACGAAACGGCTCACATGTGGTTTGGAGACCTGGTCACCATGGACTGGTTCAACGATGTGTGGATGAAAGAGGTGTTTGCCAACTTCATGGCCGACAAGGTCTCGGAGGTAACGTTCCCAGATACAGGTAGCGACCTCAAATTTCTGCTGGCTCACTACCCCGCAGCCTATGCAGTGGACCGTACGCCCGGTGCTAACCCAGTGCGGCAGCAGCTTGATAACCTGAAGGACGCTGGCAGCATGTACGGAGCCATCATCTATCATAAGGCCCCCATTGTGATGAAACAGCTGGAAATGCTGATGGGAAAACAGGAGTTCCAACGAGGTCTGCAGCAGTACTTGTCTGAGTTTGCCTTTTCAAATGCGACCTGGACTGACTTGATCAATATACTGGATCAACTAACCGATGAAGACCTGCTGGCATGGAATAAAGTGTGGGTAGAAGAGCCATTCAGGCCCGTTTTTAGTTATGACATGAAGACCAATGAAGGCTTGATAACGGCCTTAACCATCTCTCAAAAGGAAGAAAAAACGAATACGCCATCCTCCAGTGATAAAGTCTGGTCGCAATACTTCAAAGTCGGCCTGAGCTATAGCGACAGCCTCATTCAGGTGCCTGCGCTTAACTACCGTGCGGTAGCAGACGTCAGCCAGGCAACAGGCAGGCCTAAGCCAAATTATATTGTTTTCAACACCTCTGGCGAAGGATACGGTGTGTTCCCAATCGACTCGGCCATGCTTCCTTACATCAGCACATGGAACGACCCGGTTGCCAGGGCATCGGCCTATATCAACAATTACGAAAACATGCTCAATGGCGACGGCATTACGCCCACCGAGCTGCTAGCACTGAATACTGCCCTGCTTTCTCAGGAAACGGAGGAGCTTTCGGTTCGGCAACTTACCGGCCAGTTAAGTGCGACCTATTGGCGGTTTATTACCCCATCAAACAGGAAGCTGATCAGCCAATCATTGGAAAGCGACGTTTGGACAGCAATGGAACAAGCTCCTTCGGCCAGCATTAAGAAGATGCTATTCGGAACATTCCAGGAGATAGCCACCTCAGAAAAAGCAATGGAAAAGCTGTATAGCATTTGGAAGTCGGAAGCGCCGCCAAAGGAGGTTAGGCTATCTGAGGACGACTACACCGGCCTGGCAGCCACGCTCAGCCTGCTGAGTCACCCAAAATCTGTCGAAATTCAACAGCAACAGCTTACAAGAATTAATAATGGTGATCGGAAAAAACGTTGGGAATTTCTTCTTCCCGCACTATCAAGCGACACCGCAACCCGCAATGCTTTTTTTGAAAGCTTGAAACTAGCCGAAAACAGGGAAAAAGAATCGTGGGTGAGCACCGCAGTATCTTACCTGCATCATCCGGAAAGGCAGGATGTCTCTATCGGCTACTTGAAGGAGAGCCTTGAGCTGCTTTCTGACATACAGGCTACTGGTGATATATTTTTCCCGACCGCCTGGCTAAGCGCTACTTTCGGAGCCTACCAAAGTGACGAAGCCGCATCGATCGTCAACACCTTTCTTTTGGCCCACCCCAATTATCCCATGAAACTGAAAGGAAAGATATTGCAAGCAACCGACGACCTGAAAAGGGCCAGCAGGCTGCTGAAGAGTCAATCAAATCTCTGATCTTAATTAAGATGAAAGGGCTGATTGCTCTTTCTTTGCACTGTTCTTGTTGTTAATAGAATCACGTGAACAAGTAAGCTGAGCACAATAGCCACTCCTACCTCTAAAAATGTGAGCATATGAACACTTGCTTTAATATGGTGAGAGTCGTTGAGTAACTCTCGGCCATTGTTCGATTGAATTTCTGTTAGTAGATGCAGGTCACTCAGCATAGCATTGAAGCGATCCCCTCCTTCGTTTTCCAGCGCTGCCAGTGCCTGCCTTGAATCATTTGCGTACGCCAGGTTTATCACCTTGTTCTCGAGTTGGTCGTAAGCCTCCCTTCTTTCCTTAAACTCACTTAAAAGGCTGGCCTCATCCAGTACAAAATAGGTTTTTTCTATTTCAGTCACCAGTGAGTCAATTCTACTATCATAGCTATCGAGCTTCTCGGTCAAATCCGCTTTCTCAATGCTTATTTCCAATACGTTCTTTTCAAGAATCAACCGCTTTTGATAAAGAGTTTCTGTGATATAGAAAAATTCAGTTGCCGACATAAGCCTGTCATTATAAATGGAGGTGAATGACCTGTCCATGCTGTCTATGTCTCTTTGCATTACCAGGTTGCTTATCACAAGCAAGGCAACTATTATTGCTAATATGACCGAAATCCGCATTTGGTTACCTATTTTGAAAGCCCACCTCATCTCATAGTTTTTTAAAATGCTATTAACATGAATACACCTGATCCCAGCATCCTGTCCGACATAGTTAAGACAAAAATGCCGTTCGGCAAATACAAGAATGTTTTAATATGTGACCTACCCGAAAACTACCTTGAGTGGTTCAAGAGCGTCGGCTTTCCGCAAGGGAGGCTTGGAATGATGCTTTCTACTATGTATGAAATTCGGCTCAATGGGCTGACCGACCTGCTCAGTCAACTAAAAAAAATCCACAGAAACCCATAGGTTACTGAAGCCGTTAAACCCCCAAACGGCGCCGTTGCACTTATTAAATACAAAAACAACCAAGATTTCTTATATTTACAATGTCAATTGGCTTAATAATTGCGTTAGGTGTGTAAATTATTTTTGTGTATGAAATTAAGAATTGTTCAATTAACCCTGATATCAATTCTTGCATGTAGTTGTGTTACTAATCTGTCGGCGCAGTCGTCTGACAGTGTAAGCATAGTCAAGAAATTTGATCAATTGGTTCTACAGTGGGATTTGCTATCTCTTGAACTGGGCAAATACGAAGGTCTGGACAAATATTGCACTGACAAGCCCTACCAGGACAATGTAATCAAGACACTCGAAGAAATTCACCACTATGACACATTGCTCTACCAAACGCTTGCAAAGAAAGCACGGTACGACAAGAGTTCAGAGCTCAAAAAGACCCTCAAGCAAATAGAAGAGTTTGAAACTGAGTACAAAGGCCCCAGCTTTCTGAAGAAACTTCACGATGAATGTGTCGGCCGCAGAGAAATTGAGAAAGACTACAAAGAAACCAGAAATGATATTGGCATGAACTCTTACGATGGGCAAGTGCTTGTTCTGGAAGCTGATCTTAACAGGTATGTCGAACACATTACCAAGTTAATGGATCATATTGAGGAGCATATCCACCATTTGCATCTTGAATAGCCGCCATGTGGCAAATACGTAATTTCTAAAATCCGCCCCTTTTTCGGTTAACCTGGCGCCCTGCCTGTCGTATATTTGAATATTCCTGCACCCTACCAACCGAGGCCTGTTCTAGTTAATTCACCTGGCGAATCCATGGCTGTTTTAAAACTAGATATAGATGAAAAAATATTTGCTTGTCCTAATTGCTGCGGCCGCTCCGCTACTACCGTTGCAGGCAAACGACGGTGAAAACGGAATTTTCAAAGACTTTAAAGAACTAACCCACAAGTGGTATTTTGTCTCAGATAAGCTTGTAACCTACAGAGGTTTGTCAAAATACTGCGGCGATCCCACCTTTCAAGATGAAGTGAAAAGCGTATTAAAAGAGATCCACGCCTACGATAGCGCTCTTTATATTCGTGTTTCTTCGATGATGAAGGAAGACCCAAGCAAAGAATTGAAAAAGACATTGAGACAAATCGGCCATTTGGAGCACAAGCTAAATGCCCTCTCGCTGTCGAAGACATTGTACAGCGAGTGCCACAACCAAAGACAGCTCGAAAGAGAGTACAAAAAGGTAAAAAACTATTTTGGCGCTCACTCCTTCGACAATCAGGTTGTAGTTACCGAAGTCTTCTTAAAAAAGCACGTTGACCGGATCAACAAAATCATGGAAAACATAGAAGATCATTTCCATCACCTCGACGCAGATTGAGTGGGCCAGGAATCCGATGTGGAAAATACGTAATTTTCCAAAATTGTCAGCTCGCCAATATTTGAGCACCAATTCCGTTCCCTACATTTGTTGTATTCCTGCAACACTACCACATGTTCTGTATTAGTTTGTTTACAAAGGCATTGCCATTGCCACAACTAAACATATACTATGCTCAGACGTCTCGCTCTTGCCGTTTCCTGCCTCTTTTTGGCGGGAAGTACATACGCCACTGGTGACCAAAATGAAAGTGCCCTTCTGGTCAGTAAATTCAACGACCTTACTAAACAATGGGCTTTGATCTCTTACGACCTCAGGACGTACGACGGACTTAAAAAGTATTGCACAGACCACTCCTTCAGGAGCAATGTAGCAGAGACCCTCAACGGCATCCACCATTACGATAGCCTTTTGTATGAAAGACTAGCTGTAAAGGCCAGGTTCAGCAACAACCATGAAATTAAGAAAGTAATTCATCAAATTGAGGCATTTGAAACGACGTACAAAGCCGCCAACTTTTCAAAAACACTGTCGGAGGAATGCTCTGATCAACGGTCTCTTGAGAGGAATTCAGATGAGCTAAGAAACGACATCGGCATGAACTCGTACGACAGTCAGGTAATTTTGCTGGAGGCTACTCTCGACAAGTATGTAAAAAATATTACGAAACTAATGGATCATATTAATGATCACATCCACCACTTGCACATTGATTGAGTAGTCCTTCCTCTATCGCTTCACAAACGCTAATACCTGTGGCAGCTCTGGGCTAACTAGTACCCTACCTTCAATGTCGACTACCGGCAATGAGATGTTTCCCATGAATCTGGCTGCTTCAAGCTTTCTCAGCATCTCATCTGCCTTATCCTGATCGGCATCCACATCATAAAAAGTATATTTTATGTTGAGGGAATCCATCTTCTTTCGGAAATTAATACAGTGATCACATGTATTAACTCCATAAACAATCATTTGCTTTTGATTGGCACTTTCAGCTGCCTTGTTTTCAGAAGTATCCTTCGTAACTGGTCCGCACGAAAGCAATAAGACAAATACCGAAAGGATGGAAATCGCTGTAATGTTATTTTTCATAGCCCAATCTTACGGATTTTTTATCTTTATCCATACTGCTTTTGTACATAGTAAGAAGAGCTTTACACGATGGGTTGCAACTCGTTTTGGCCAACACGTGTCATCATTTCATTATTCATTTGCAATGCCCGGTAAAAGCCTTGTATATTAACGCTGACGATACAATCAAAATGATGCAAAAGATCAGTCTGTTTCTTTTACTATCTGCCATTTACTTTGGCTGTTCGGTAAAGGTGGTGTCTTTCGAGAACCCCAGAACAAACTTTGGAAAATTTGAGGAGTACACTCTTAAGCGGCCAATGGCCGATAACAAGGACCTGACACCTGAAGGCAAGCAATTCATCGCCAGCTTCGAAAACGCCATTAATTCCGAGATGAAAAAGAGAGGCTATGACCTCACCTATTCTCCTGACCTGGAGGTAAGCTACGATATCGTTTCAAGCCGACAACGGGATACAAATGTAAATAGAAGCCCTTACTACTATAATCCGTGGTACTATGGAAACTATTACAATGTGTCGCAGACCAACTACACCGAAAGCATTGTTATTGTGGAGATGAAGGACGCCGCCACAGGCAAAACCGTGTGGCAGGGCAGCCTCGACCTTCGCTACACACGTAATTCCAAAAAGAAAGACAGCATCATACCTGATGCTGTCGAACGAATCTTCAGCGACTACCCCTACCTGGCCGGCAGTAATAAAAAAGTAGAGGTCGAAGGAAAAAAGAAGAAAAGGTGATAATAAAGTATCATGGTGCAAGTGTTTAGTTAAATACTATTCTTTCCCTACCTTTGCGGCTTCAATTGCAAAAATTCCATTTATGATTTCTGTTTCTAACGTCTCTCTCCAGTTCGGAAAGCGTGTATTATTTGATGAGGTCAATATCAAGTTCGTTCAGGGCAACTGTTATGGTGTGATCGGTGCCAATGGCGCTGGCAAATCCACTTTTCTTAAAATTCTATCCGGTGAAATGGCCGCAAATGCCGGGCATGTAAGCATGGAGCCTGGCAAAAGAATGGCTGTTTTGAATCAGAATCACTTCGAGTTTGACGAGGTACCCGTCATTGAAACGGTGATGATGGGGCACAAAAAGCTTTGGACAATCATAAAGGAAAAAGACGCCATTTATGCAAAGCCTGATTTTTCAGAGGAAGATGGCATCAAAGCTTCCGAGCTGGAGGCGGAGTTTGCAGAAATGGATGGCTGGAACGCAGAATCGGACGCTGCTGCCATGCTCAGTGGCCTTGGCATCGTAGAAGCCGACCACTACAAGCTGATGAAGGAATTGCCCGGCAACCTGAAGGTAAGGGTGTTGCTTGCCCAAGCCCTGTTCGGTAATCCCGACGTGCTTATTCTTGACGAACCTACCAACGACCTCGACATCCGCACCGTGTCGTGGCTGGAGGACTTTCTTCTGGAATTCAAGAACACAGTCATCGTGGTTTCTCACGACAGACACTTTTTGGACACCGTGTGTACTCATGTGGTTGACATTGACTTTAGCCAGGTGAAGCTATACACTGGTAACTATAGCTTCTGGTACGAATCCAGCCAGCTAGCCCTTCAGCAGCGAGGGTCTGCCAACAAAAAGGCTGAAGAGAAGAAGAAAGAATTGCAGGATTTCATCGCCCGTTTTAGTGCCAATGCTTCCAAGTCGAAGCAGGCCACCAGTCGGAGGAAACTGCTCGAAAAAATCAATATCGACGACATTCAGCCCTCCACCAGGCGATACCCAGCCATTATATTCAATCAAAGCCGCCAAGCTGGTGACCAAATTCTGGAGGTGAAAAACCTTGGCTATTCTGCCGACGGAGTCAATTTCTTCTCCGGGCTGGATTTGTTTGTTAATAAGGGGGATAAAATAGCGGTCCTTAGCAAGGACAGTATGGCCATTTCAGCATTCTTTAAAGTGCTTATGGGGGAACTGAAGCCTACCAAAGGCGAGTTCAAGTTTGGCCAAACCATTACAACGGCCTATCTGCCTAATGAAAACGACAAGTTCTTTAATACAAGTGACAACCTGATCGATTGGCTGCGCCAGTTTTCAGAGGGAGAAAAAGACGAGGTATTCATCAGAGGCTTCCTCGGAAAGATGCTTTTCTCCGGCGAAGAAGTCTTTAAAAAAGCAAGTGTGCTTTCCGGTGGCGAAAAGGTGCGTTGTATGATCAGCAAAATGATGCTGGCCCAGGGCAATGTGCTGATCCTGGACGAACCCACCAATCACCTTGATTTGGAATCCATTCAAGCATTCAACAACGCCCTGGCAGATTTTCCGGGCACGGTGCTTTTCACCTCGCATGACCATCAGTTTACGCAAACAATTGCCAATAGGATCATAGAGCTAACGCCAAATGGTTGCCTTGATAAGCTAATGACTTACGATGAGTACGTGGAAAACGAAAAGATTACTGCGCAGAGAGAAGAACTCTATGCCTGATCGGCTATAACCAGGGCCAGTGTTTTGAAGAGCTTTCCGTCTGAGACGAGGTGACCATTGCTCATCATGAGGAAAAGCTCCTCTTCACGTACTGTGTTGTAATGCTTTTCGGAGGTGAATAGCTCAATATCCGACGGGGGACTGGCCAACGCTTTTTGCAAAAAAGCCGGATCGGTAAAATCGGCCGCCTCGCCCCCTTGCATTCCGCAAAGAACAATTTTCTCCTGGAGACATTGATAGGTCATTACGTGAGACCTTGTTCTGATTTCCAAAAACTCAGTTTTTCTCAATACGTCTTCGAAAACCACGTCGCTGAACAAATCCACTATTTTGTCGGCCTTGGCGGGAGTTTCCTTCTTCAACTTCTCCCAGTCGTCAGCGGCAATGCCATTGACGATCAAATAGTCAATAAACTCCTTTTCAAGTGCTGTCAGTTCTTCCCTTGTCAGGGTACGGTACTTTGCCATAGGTGGCAAAGATAAGGCTCAAAATCGTTTCTTATCGCAAAAAAAATAGCACTAGAAATTAGTTGGTTCAATTTCCATGCAGCAACGTTATCACAATTACGTTCTGTGCTGCTAACATTGAGATCAGGTTGTCGGCTTGCTTATCAATGTGCACAGGAAAAGCCGCAACTAAGCTTTATATCAACTACCTTTGTGCTCAAGAATCTCAAAATGATCGATCAATACTTAAGCAATCTGGGCATTTCTAAGCTCAACGAAATGCAGGAGGCTACAATAAAGGCCGCTGGAAAAGAAAAAGAGCTCATCTTGCTTTCTCCCACGGGCTCTGGCAAAACCCTGGCTTTCCTACTTTCCCTTCTCCCACGTCTGGTAAAGGATCAGCAGGGGATGCAAGCACTAATCATCGCACCTTCGAGGGAGCTTGCTATCCAAATCGAACAGGTAGCCAGGGGAATGGGTAGCGGCTTCCGTGTCAATAGTTTCTATGGAGGCCATTCACTCAGAACAGAGCTGAACAACCTCAGCAACCCCCCAGCCATTGCTATCGGCACGCCCGGGCGGCTGCTCGACTTGATCACTAAAGAGGCTTTCGAAACAAAGAGCATTAAGCACCTTATCCTGGATGAGTTCGACAAGTCACTCGAAATGGGTTTCGGTGGTGAAATGTCAAGCATACTTGAACATCTCACCAACCTTAGAACAAGGTTTCTAACTTCTGCCACGCAGGCTGTCAAAATCCCTTCTTTTCTTAAAATGTCGGCACCATACACGCTGGACTTTACCACCAGGTATGAGAATAAGGAAAGTAAATTGGATCAAAAAATGGTAGTGGCCGAGGGCAACGACAAGCTTGATGCCCTCTTCAAACTCCTATGCCTTCTGGGCAGCAAGAAAAGTTTGATCTTTTGTAACCACAGAGAAGCTGTTGACAGGATCGGTGAGTTGTTATCTGTAAAGGGCGTTGAACACAGAACTTATCATGGAAAGCTGGAGCAGGATGCCCGTGAAAAGGTATTGGCGCAGTTTCGCAACGGCAGTGTCAACGTGTTGCTCGCTACAGATTTGGCGGCCAGAGGGCTTGACATCGCCGAAATCGAAAACGTGATACACTACCAGCTTCCTCAAACGCAGGAAGCCTTCATCCACCGGAATGGCAGAACAGCCAGAATGAATGCTTCGGGCAGCTCTTACCTCTTGCTGCTTCAGTCGGAGAAGCCACCAAAGTACCTGGTCAAAAAGCCCCAACTAGTAAATTTGCCGGAAACGCTGCTTACTCCTCCAGCCCCCGCCTGGTCAACACTTGAGTTCTCAGCCGGTAAAAAGGATAAAATCAATAAAGTAGATATTGTTGGTCTGCTCTTCAAAAAAGGTCTTTTGGAAAAGGGAGACATCGGCTTGATAGACGTAACCGACAAGGCTGCCTATGCCGCTGTAAATAGAGAGAAAGCTGTAAAAACAGCCATCAAAGTGAGTGGAGAAAAAATAAAGAAGGTAAAGGTCAGGGTCACGGTACTTTAGAAAAAGTACGAAACCGAAAACAGTGAATAAAAACAGAAAGGCCCGCTTCGCAGCGGGCCTTTCTTTTGCAGATATAATGAATATGACTTAAGCAGCTGCCTTTTTGGCGTCGGCAAGTGATACCGCCTTGTGAGGTTTGATCTCTATTACACCCATTTTATCAAGCAGCTTGATAATATAGTAAGTTGGATCTATTTCATGCCAGCGAATGCCACCAAAATTTGCACGATTACCATATTTATGATGGTTATTGTGATAGCTTTCGCCCATCATGAGGAAGTCTACAGGCAAGAAATTCCGGGAGGTATCACCAACCTCGAAATTTCTGTATCCGTATTTATGAGCAAACCAGTTGATAATCGCTCCATGAATAGGCGACAGAATGAACTGCAGTGGCAGAAACAGCCACAACCACCATGCATCAGCATACAAATAGTACACTCCTACATACAATGCACCCCAAAACACTCTTGAGTACCATGAACGAGCGAATTTATCAAAGGCATCCCATTTTGCAACTCCTTCAGTGAATCTCTTCTCGGGCACTACTCTTCCACTGGCAATATCAGAGTAAATGGTTTTTGTTTTCCACATCATCTTGAAAATGGTCTCATCATACTTTGGAGAGTGAGGATCATTTTCTGTGTCGGCAAAAGCGTGGTGCATCCTGTGCATTACGCCATAGCCGTAAGGGCTCAAGTAATTTGACCCCTGAAATATCCAGGTAAGTACAAAGAATACTTTCTCTGTGAACTTACTCATCGTAAACGCACCGTGCGCTGCATACCGATGTAGAAAGAACGTTTGAAAGAACAATGACAAGTACCACTGGGCAATAAAAAAGGGTATGATAACTTCCATCTTGTTAGTAGTATTTTTTTACGGTTTAGATTTGACCTGTTTATGATCTATTCCCTTAAGACAAAGTCAAATTTAATTTGTGACAGAATTAATAAAATATTTTTTTTCGTAATGGCAACACAGCCATTTACCCGGCCAGCTAAGCCTTTTGGCTGATCTCAAGCCTCAAATCCTCAATGAGCTCTTTGGGCTCCCCAAATGAGCAGGCCTTCTTGAAGCTTTCGATAAGCTGGGCTGAGTTTACCATATCGAAACTTATCTTGCTGGTATCTATTGCCAGCTTCTCCTTAGCTCTTGAAAACAACTGGCGACAGTTCTCTTTCTTTTTATTGACAATCTGCTGAAGTTCGTCGTACTCAATATTGAACACCTCCCTCAACAGGTACACTGCTCTCTCGACAGGCTCCAGCTTTTTATGCAACATTGCTAAAGCAGTAGAAATTTCGTGCTCTATGTCGATATGAGAAAGATCCAGCTTCTCAACAAATTCCTTTGGATTAATGGCATCAAGGTATTCGTTCTTCTTTCGTTTGATTGAATTAAGATGATTGATGCAGCTATTGGTTACCGACTTAATCAAATAGGCCTTTGTGTTTTTTATCTTCTCCTGATCGAGTGTCAACCACTTCAAAAAGGTGTCCTGAACAATGTCCTCGGCATCTTGCCATGAGCCTACCATCTTCAAGGCGAGCCTGTGAAGCAAGGGTTGATAAAGCGTTATCGTTTGAGTCTGATTCACTATAATTCTCAAATTGTATACAAAGGTAAAGTCAATACCTTTAGTTCGCACTATTTGTTTTCGATTATTTAACCTTTAAACAATCGAAGGACCAATAAAGTGCAATTTCGCACGGTATCTGATCAGATTGGATTAATGTGCGCTGGAGAAAATGGATCAATCTGTATTTCTGGAGATTGAATGTTTCGTTTGTGGTTAAATAAAAAAACAAAACTGGTTCAATGCGTCTCGCCCAGCCGGGTTAGGCTTGGACCTTTTGCTTTTTTATGACCACTCGGGATATTGGGTTTAAAGGGTAGTCCCCAAATTTTACAGCTTGCCGGCGTGGTATCGATGCAATGCTTTAAAAAAGCCGCAAACTCTTTGGTCATGCGTGTTCCCTTTGCTACTAACTCCCAGTCTCTGGAGACTATCTTGTTGGTGTCTTCATTCAACCACCTGCGTCGTTTCACCTTTAAAAAACAAGCCTTACCTCGTATAGGAAAGTCTTTTACCAAGATGGCATCGGTTTACCCCTTAGAACTTAATCTCTGACCAGAGAACTCATAAGGGTGCAGATTCTTCTCTTCTAAGCTTATCGTATAGCCTTCGTCAGTCTTTTCAACTGAACCAACATCAAAATACTCAAGGATACCTTCAGGTAACAACAGTTCTAGGATAGATTTTTCCAAGGGAGCTTTTTACCTCAAAATTATACTCTTTCACGATACTCCCCAGATTTTCCGCTTGATCCCTGTTTTTGAGCCCCCTGCAGGGATTGAACGGGGACGCCCAGTCCAGCGACCGGTCGCTGGACAACAAAAAAGCACCGATAGCGAACTATCAGTGCTTTCAAAAGAGCCCCCTGCCGGGATCGAACCAGCGACCTACTGATTACAAGTCAGTTGCTCTACCAGCTGAGCTAAGGAGGCTTCTCTCCATTTGTGTTTCCTTATTTCACTGCGACCCTCCGATTACAAGCAGTTGCTCTATCGGAACGCCGAACCGCAGCTAAGCTAAGGAGGCTTCTCTCCATTTGTGTTTCCTTATTTCACTGCGACCCTCCGATTACAAGCAGTTGCTCTATCGGAACGCCGAACCGCAGCTAAGCTAAGGAGGCCTACTATTGCTAGTATTTTGCGATTTCCCTTGCGATTATTCCGTTTGGGACTGCAAAACTAATCGGCTGATTAATTATTGCAAACACTTATTGTGATTTTTTTAAGAGGTTTCGTGAATCACCTTAAGTTGCTCCTTCAAGCCATCCAATTCCTCTTCGGCCTTAACGATTTTTTCGTCAAAGTCGGCCTTCAGCTTGTCAGCTTTTCTGGATGACGCCAGGAACTCCAGGTTGTTTCTCCAAACGGCTATGTCATTTTCCAACGTAGCAATTTGGCGCCTTACCTGTCCCTCTTTTTGGTAGATTTTGCGTTCGCCATGTGGCTCGCTCTTGATCTTACCCACCTGCATGGCCGTCTTGAACTTACGCTGTTCATCCTCGGGCAGTGACTCCGCCGCCTTGTTGAGGGCGTCGATGGCCTCCTGATATTTTTTCTGGATGGTCTTCATTGCATTTCTTGGCACGAAACCAATCTGGCTGTACTTTTCCTGAAAGCCACTAATGATATCCAGATCGAGGCTTTTCTCACCTGCCAGTTTTAGCAACTGCTCGCAAATGTCCTCTTTCTTTTTCAGGTTGTCATAGTACTCCTTCTCTGCTCCCTTGCTTTGCGAACGCTTCCTTTCAAAGAAATGATCACATGCAGCCTTGAACTTGTGGAAGATCTCCTCCTTTACTTTTTCGGGTACAGGCCCTACCTCTCTCCACTGCTGCTGCAATTGCTTGAGTTGATTGGCAGCAGAATCCCATTCCTCACTATCTTTGAGAGCATCCGCCTTTGCTACCAGTTCTTCCTTTAACTTCAGGTTTTCATGTCGCTTTCCTTCCAGCGTCTTAAAGAACCCGCTCTTGTTGCTGAAGAACGTTTTGAACGCTCCCCAGAATCTCTTATTTATCTTCTTGGCGCTTTCCTTTGGCACACCACCAACAGCTTCCCATCTCTTTTGAAGCTCCAGCACTTCCTTCGTCTTCTTATTCCACTCATTGATCTTGTCAGAAGTGAACGACACAAATGTCTCGGCCTCCTCACAAAGCTTTATCTTCACCTCCATGTTGGCTTTCAGCTCCACCTTGAGTTCATCCACCATCTCACGGCGCTTGGAATAAATGAGATCAGAAGCGGCCTTAAAACGTTGCCAAATTTCTTCCTGAGATTCTTTTGGCACCGGCCCCAGGTGTTTGAACTCTTCGTGAAGAACATTCAACTCCTTTACCGCATGTTTGATATTCTCTTCTTTAGTAAGCGCTTCGGCTTTATCACAAAGCTCAAGTTTTGATTCGAGGTTTTTCTTTCTATCGAGTTCCTTGAGTTCAAAATAAATGCTTCGGTTATCGTAGAAGCGATCGATGAGGGCATTGTAGTTGGCCCAAAGCGTTTTTGCGTACTTGCCAGGCACCTGGCCAATCACCTTCCACTCATCCTGTATCTTCTTCAGTGCGGTAATGGAGGTCGTATTCTCCTCGCCATCTACCAAATGGCGAAGCTTTTCCAAAACATCTATCTTCTTCTTGTAATTATCTTCTTTTTGCTGCTCCAGATTCTGAAAAAGCTTGTGCTTTTTCTCACGGAACAATTTATAGTTCTCTTCGAAACGATAGGCGAAATCATTTAACCTAAACTCAAACGAGTCTTCTTCTCCCCCATCTGCCAGGTATTTTTTCAGCGCTTCTTCCCTGTCATGAGCAACCATCTCGTCGTGAACAGCCTTTAGCTCCCTTACTATCCGATCTGCTTTGCGCACGTCGTCCCAGTGAAGCACCTCAGTAAACTTATCTACCAACTGCTCAGGCGAGTAATGGCTATAGTCCTCTGCTTCTTCGTGCTCCTCGCTATCCTCCTCCTCTTCCGCCTCGTCATCGCCTAAAGCATCAGACGCCTCGGCTACTACCTTAGGCTCTTCTTTCTTCTCTTTTTTGTCATCAGAGGCTTCTTCGCCAGCAACAGCTTCCTGTTTTGATTCAGGCGTTAGCTCTTTGCTTTGTGTTCCTGCTTCCGCTTGCGCCGGTGCTTCGGCCTCCGTCGCATCCTTTGCGGTTTCCTCCGCCTTCACTTCTTCCACAGCGGCAACTTCGAGCTTCGGCTGGCTTTCTTCTGTGTCAGGCGCCACCGCTGCATCGGTGCCAGCCAACTCTGGTGTAGCCTCCGGAACGGCGTCTGCAGGAATTTGCTCAGATTCATCCGATTCTACCGGTACTTCGGCAGCAGGTGTTTCAGCTTCTGTTTCTTTCTTTCCGTCTTCATCACGGACATCTACCGAGGGTTGAGAGTCGTCATTGCCAACACTATCACCGGAGTTAACTTCCTCCGAAGCAGTTTTGCTCAACTTCTCATCACCTTCAGACACTTCTTTCTCATTGTTCATCGTGCGCTCCTTGATCAGGTTCTATAGTCTCTGCAATTTAATAATATTAATTCATGTGTCTAATATTTGATTCTATTGCATTGACGATTGGATTTGGACAAAACTACGTTGTGGATATCATTTAAACGTGATTTTGCTCTATTGGACAATTTTGACTCTCAATATTGGATTCCTGTGTTAGGTCTAATTAAGCCTTGGATCCGCAGGGAAATTGGAAAACGCTCTGAATTTACCGCCCATATCTTTGAGCACCTGCCTCCATAGTTCCTCATGTGAATACTCAAAAATATACTGCGGTGCCGTTTTCTTATTTACAATCCAGCTATTGGTATCCAACTCTTCCGAAAGCTGCCCTGCTCCCCAGCCTGAATAGCCAATGAAAAATCTTACTTCATCAGCAGTAACCAACCCTGCACTCATCAGTTCCATCAGCTTCTCAAAATCACCACCCCAATAAATTCCTTTGGCAATTTCCCGCCCCTCTTCCATCAAATGCGGCGAACAATGTACAAAATGAAGCGTATCCTGCTGGACTGGCCCCCCAATAAACAGTGGAATTTCATCATCAGGCGCATCCTCAATCACCTCTGCGAGCGATAGTTCAGAAAGCCTGTTAAGTACAAAACCAATTGAACCATTGACGTCATGCTCACATAGCAAGATCACCGATCTCTCAAAATTCGGGTCTGAGAGGTAGGGCTCTGAGATGAGTAAGTCTCCTTTGTTGGGATTTACCCGTTTAAATGCGTCGAAATGCTCCATTCGGTTTATTCAAAGTCCTTTTGACTACTCCTTTTTTTAAGAGACAACAACTAACTGCTATACACCTAAGAACTGTTCAAATTGAGAACAACTTAGACCCGTTGTTGCCTTACTTAGCTGCAAGACCACATTGCATATATAACATTAATAATAGTCAAATTGTAAGGGCTATTCATAAATTTGAGTCGGATTTGAAAAATACTAAGAAAATGAATATCGCAGATCTGAGAGAAGAATATTCCAGCCAGGTTCTCAACGAGGCGGCTGTAGAGAAAGACCCGCTGCTTCAATTCAACAAGTGGTTTCAGGAAGCGCTTGAAGTAAAAGTGAAAGAACCTAATGCCATGACCTTGTCCACCGTTTCTCCCGATGGACAACCACATGGCAGAATCGTGCTTCTGAAAGGACTGGAAGATGGTGCTTTTCAATTCTTCACTAACTACGAAAGCCACAAGGGCAAAGAACTTGCGCAAAACAACCGAGCTTCTCTGACATTTTTTTGGGCCGACCTTGAAAGACAAGTGCGTATTGAGGGAAGCGTGACGAAGCTAACCGAGGCAGCGTCCTCCAGGTATTATCACTCCCGGCCTTTGGGTAGCCAAATCGGTGCCTGGGTAAGCTTGCAGAGCGAATCGATACCGGACAGGGCATTTTTAGAAAAGAAAACAGAAGATTTCAAGATGAAATTTAGTGGGCTGGCAGAAATACCAAAACCGGACTACTGGGGTGGCTATGGACTGGTGCCAGTGTTGGTTGAATTCTGGCAGGGACGACCAAGCAGGCTGCATGACAGGATCGTGTTCAAAAAAGGCGCAGACGGCTCCTGGCGAATTGAGCGCCTTTCTCCCTGATGGAGGCTAAAAGTGACTTACTATTGTAAGTGAAACAGGTCTTTTACTCCTAAATGCCGCTCAACGGTAAATCCCTCCCCATAGGCAGCACCAATTGAGTGTCCAAGCTCCTTTCCCCTACTTTCCAGCATCTTCATAAACTCCGGAGAGGAAATAAATGTGCTCGGCTCTTTGCTGGCAGGATCATAAAATTGCGATTTAAAGCATTTGATCGCCTGCATTTTCTTTTCCCAAGCAGCTGATACATCAACGATGAAATCGGGCATAATGAAGTTGCTTTGGATATAGTGATACACATTTTTCGCCCTCCAAGGTTGCTGAGGGTTGCCATCAATACTGGTTTCGACCATTCTAAGACCCGACACAAAACTTGCTTCTGACACCAGGCTGGAGGCCCTGCCATGGTCAGGATGGCGGTCACGGATGGCGTTTGCTAAAATGATCTCGGGTTGATACTTCCGTATCATTTTCACCACCTCAAGCTTGTGATGTTCATCTTCGGTAAAAAACCCGTCACGAAACCCCAGGTTCTCCCTAACATGAATACCCATCACTTTACTCGCTTCGGTGGCTTCGGCGGCTCTTACTTCAGGCGTGCCTCTAGTGCCAAGCTCCCCTCTGGTAAGGTCAACAATGCCGACTTTTTTGCCCATCTCAATGTGAGATATGAGTGTTCCTGCGCAGGCAAGTTCGGCGTCGTCGGGGTGCGCCGTAAAAACAAGTACATCAAGTTTCATGAATATAAAACTTATTTTTTATCGGCCTCACGGAATTCGCATGCACGCCCATTTCTGTTATGTAACGAGCTTAGCCTAAGCATGCTCATTTCATGTGTATAAATTTTGATTTTCAGCGGCCACATGGAATAGCCAATAGCATTTCGGAAGTGATAGTCGACTGTTCTCCGACTTTATTCATTTCCGCTAGGTATGGCTCTCCTTATGGCTATTTCATCTAATTAATTCGCAACCTCTGGCCTACTCTGATTACCGAATTTCTTGAAATGCCGTTGAGCCTGCAAAGCTTTGTAACCGACACACCATACCTGTTGCCGATGCCGCTAAGGGTGTCACCACTCCTCACTCGGTGTACGATCACCTTATTGGCCTCTTCAAGGTAAGCGAAGGATGCTCTTGTGAGTGTGTACTTCTGATCTATCAGGCAATTAGTATCAAAATCAAAAAACTCTTTTGGGTCGATGGCATTGCCCTGATACCTCACCTCGAAGTGAAGGTGTGGGCCGCTGCTTCTTCCGGTACTTCCACCCCAGCCTACCAAATCTCCAGCCTTGATTTCGTCACCAACATTCACCAGGCGCTTTGATAAATGTCCATAGAGGGTTTCCACACCATTGTAGTGCCTCACAAGCACATAGTTGCCGTAGCCAGGTCTGTCATAGTTCGCCATTCTTACTACACCATCGAAAGCCACTTTCACAGAGTCGCCTGTTGTAAGTCGCAAATCGACACCATAATGCCAGCGATACCTGCGCAAGCCGAAATCAGACGTAATCACCGACTTTTTCAAGGGATTCTCCCAAACTAACCCTACCTCCGGGTAAAATAATGTCAGCTCAGTAGTGTCTTTGTAATCCAAACCGTTGAATTTGTAAGGGTTGACTCTCTGCGAGTCCCAAATATTGTAGTAGTCTTCAGCGGAAAGCCATACCGAGTCAAGGGACAGCTTGTCGGAAACAGCCACCTCATGGCCATAAGAAAGTATCAATGGCGGTGTAGCCGGACCTCCTTCGGCAGGTGGAGCCATCGCTTCCAGTTCTGCTGTAATGAGGCTATCGAGAAAATCAAAATCAACCGCAAAGGCGTCGTTGGAAACCACAAATAGCGGTGCGGGAGGTATTGGGGCCGGGGTTTCTCTCTTCTTAAAAGAGAAAAAGCTTTTGACCCACGATTTGCTTTCCTGCGCTCGTGATTCAAAAGCTAATAATATTACTACCCAGGCCGCTAGTAGTAAACTTTTCTTGATCATGGCTGCTAAGATACTGCCAATTCTTTCTCCGCCAAAAATCTTTCTGCATCCAATGCACCCATACATCCGCTGCCGGCTGCCGTCACGGCCTGCCTGTAAATATGATCCTGAGCATCTCCGGTGGCAAAAACCCCTTCTATATTTGTTTTGGACGAGCCCGGAATCGTCTTTATATAGCCGTTTTCGTCCATATCAAGCCATTCCTTGAAAATGTCCGTATTGGGTTTGTGTCCAATAGCCACGAAAAATCCTCCAACTTTAAGCTCCCTCTTCTCTCCCGTTTGAGTATTTACCACCCTTACGGCATTTACTTCCTTGTCGCCAAGCACCTCTTCAGTCTCGGTATTCCAGAGAATTTCTATGTTTTTGGCATTTTTCACCCTTTGCTGCATGATCACAGAAGCCCGCATTTCGTCTCTTCTCACAATCATGTACACCTTGCTACATATCTTCGACAGGTAGCTGGCTTCTTCAGCAGCTGTGTCTCCAGCTCCGACAATTGCTACGTCCTGGCCACGGAAAAAGAAACCATCACATACAGCGCAAGCAGACACGCCATGGCCGTTTAGCCTTTGCTCCGACGGAAGGTTCAGCCATTTGGCTGATGCACCCGTTGACACAATCACAGCCTCGGCAGTGATCTCATGTGTTTCATCTACAGTTACTTTGTGTGGATAGGAAGAGAAATCGACAGATGTAGCCAGTCCATAGCGGATATCCGTTCCAAATCGCTCTGCTTGCTTTTGAAAGTCGGTCATCATCTGAGGCCCCATGATCCCTTCAGGGTAGCCAGGATAGTTTTCTACGTCCGTTGTAATGGTTAGCTGACCGCCGGGCTGGCCGCCAGTATACAAAACCGGCTTCAGACCAGCACGAGCAGCGTATATAGCTGCAGTGTATCCTGCGGGCCCAGAACCGATAATCAACACTTTAACTTCTTCTTTTGTCATCTCGAAATATTATTTGCTGTCAACTGTAACACCAATTTAAACGCAAAAGATCGTTTGGTGTCAACGAAAAAAGGTCTCTTTTGAGACCTTTGCTAAATTTTTTGAGTCTTACTACCCCAAGTACGGCTTAAGGGCCTTACTGCGGGATGTATGCCTCAGTCTTCTGATGGCTTTCTCCTTGATCTGGCGAACCCTTTCCCTGGTCAGATTAAACTTCTCACCTATCTCCTCGAGGGTCATTGCATGCTCTCCGTTAAGTCCAAAGTAAAGTGAAATAACGTCGGCTTCTCTGGTTGTAAGCGTAGAAAGTGCCCTCTGTACTTCTTTGCGAAGGGAGTCGTTGATAAGGCCCGAATCCGGAGTCTCCTCCATGTCGTTTTCCAGTACATCCAGCAAGCTGTTCTCTTCGCCCTGAACAAACGGTGCATCCATCGAAACATGACGACCAGAAATCTTCATGGTGTCCACAACCTCACTGGTAGACACCTCCAATACTTCGGCAAGTTCATCCGGAGATGGCTCACGTTCATATTTTTGCTCAAGCTCAGAAAAGGTTTTTGAAATCTTATTTAACGACCCCACCCTGTTCAAGGGAAGGCGCACAATTCTTGATTGCTCGGCCAATGCCTGAAGAATCGACTGGCGAATCCACCAAACTGCATAAGAGATAAACTTAAAACCTCTGGTTTCGTCGAATCGCTGAGCTGCCTTAATAAGGCCCAGGTTTCCTTCATTGATCAAATCACCCAGCGAAAGCCCCTGGTTTTGGTATTGTTTGGCTACTGACACCACAAATCGAAGGTTGGCTTTGGTCAGTTTCTCCAAAGCCATTTGGTCTCCTTCTCTTATTCGTTTAGCTAGTGTTACTTCTTCATCGGGGGTAAGCAGGTCTACTTTACCTATTTCCTGGAGATACTTGTCAAGCGACTGACTCTCACGATTGGTAATCTGCTTACTTATCTTTAACTGTCTCATTCAATATCTGACTTTTTAAAGCCTAATAGACTAAACAATAATATAAAAAGGTAAAGTTCCTTTCTCTAATGTTCCCGCTTTTTTTTTGACAAATGTTAGTTGCTTGTTTCCTGGTTTCGCTCAGGCCGAGGTATCAAAACCTTTCTTGACAGTCTATATTTACCGGTTTTCTTGTCTACTTCAGTCAATTTTACCTTAATTTCCTCACCTACCTCGAGAATACCGTCTAGTTTTTCGATTTTCTCCCACTTGATTTCGGAGATATGTAGAAGGCCATCTTTGCCCGGCATAAACTCAACAAATGCACCAAATGGCATAATTGACTTCACTTTTCCATCGTACACTTCACCAACCACTGGCACGGCAACAATAGCGTTTACACGCTTCACAGCCTTGTCCATCGACTCCTGGTCATTGGCAAAAATACTCACAACACCTCCAGTAGCAATTTCTTCAATGATAACAGTGGCCCCAGTTTCCTTTTGGATTTCCTGAACAATTTTTCCTCCAGGCCCAATCACCGCACCGATCATTTCCCGTTCGATATTAATCCTCACGGACCTTGGCGCATGAGGTTTCAAATCTGCATTAGGAACGGACAATGTCTTTTCAATTTCGTCCATGATGTGCAAACGACCAGCTTTTGCCTGATTAAGTGCCTCTTCAAGCACCTGATAGGAAAGTCCGTCAACCTTGATGTCCATCTGGCAGGCAGTGATGCCATTGCGGGTTCCAGTCACTTTGAAGTCCATGTCGCCCAGGTGATCCTCGTCGCCAAGGATATCGGAAAGAATGGCATATTTGCCAGTTTTGCTATCAGAGATCATCCCCATAGCAATACCTGTAACCGGCGCTTTGATTTTGATACCAGCGTCCATCAGGGCCAGCGTGCCTGCACAAACGGTTGCCATTGACGAAGAACCGTTCGATTCCAGCACGTCAGACACAATGCGAATAGTGTAAGGGTTTTCTTCTTCAGGGGGCAAAACCTGCTTGAGGGCTCTCATGGCCAGGTTACCATGACCAACTTCTCTACGTCCGGGGCCTCTGTTAGGCTTTACTTCGCCAGTTGAAAACGCCGGGAAATTGTAGTGGAGTATAAACTTATTGAAGCCCTTCATCAAAGCGCTGTCAATCATCTGTTCATCCAGCTTGGTACCAAGTGTGACTGACGCAAGGGCCTGCGTTTCACCTCTTGTGAAAATAGCTGAACCGTGGGCTCCGGGCAGGTAGTTTACCTCACTCCAGATATATCTTATTTCGTCAAGATTACGTCCATCCAAGCGCTTTCTTGAGTCGAGAACAAAGTTACGAACAGCTTCCTTCTCAATGTCGTGATAGTATCTTTTGACAAGATCCTTGTCAATAGTTTCTTTCTGCTCCTCGGTAAACGATTCTACATACTCGTCGACAATGGCAGCAAACTGCTCTTTGCGATCAGACTTAGAAGGCATCTGCTTGGCAGCAACTTTATAACATTTGTCATAAAGTTTTTCGTGCATGTCCTTTTTTAGGGCCTCATCGTTGTTTTCGTGATTGTAGGTGCGCTTCACAGTTTTTCCGGCAGCTGCTTCCAGCTCCTTCTGCACCTGGCAATGTATTTTAATTGTGTCGTGCGCAATTTTCAACGCTTCAAGCATTTCTGCCTCAGACACTTCCTTCGACTCGCCTTCCACCATCAGGATATTGTCGTAAGATGCTGCGACAACAAGGTCGAGTGTAGCAGTCTTAGCTTGTGCCGCTGTAGGGCTAATCACATACTGACCGTCAATTTTGGCTACCCTTACTTCAGAGATTGGTCCGCCAAAAGGAATATCGGAAACAGCCAGCGCCGATGAGGCGGCAAGAGCTGCCAAAGCATCGGGCATTACATCGTCACCTGCCGAAATCAATGAAATAGCGATTTGCGTTTCTGCGTGGTAATCGTCAGGGAAAAGTGGACGAATGGCCCTGTCTACAAGTCTTGAAATGAGTATTTCGTAGTCTGACAGTCTACCTTCTCTTTTTAGAAAGCCGCCGGGTATTTTACCTGCCGCTGCAAATTTCTCCTGGTAGTCTACAGACATCGGAAGGAAATCCACTCCTTCTTTTGCGTCTTTGTTGGAAACTACTGTGGCCAGTAGCATTGTGTTGCCCATTTTGACCACCACTGAACCATCCGCTTGCTTAGCTAATTTTCCAGTCTCAATTGTAATCTCTCTGCCGTCAGCAAGGGTTATGGTTTTTGTAATGACGCTTGGATACATAAATATTAGTTAACGTATAAAAAGTAAATCAAATTTTAATTTCGATTGTTTCAGATAAGGGGAAAATAAAAAGAGGGAATCCGTTTTATGAATCCCCTCCCTGAACTTTTTACTTTCTGAGATTCAGTTCAGCTACAATTGCTCTATACCTCGTAATGTCTACCTTAACCAGGTAATCCAATAATCTTCTTCTTTTACCTACCAGCTTCAACAGCCCCAAACGAGAAGAGTGATCCTTCTTGTTGATTTTGAGGTGTTCTGTAAGGTGATTGATGCGGAAGGTGAATAATGAAATCTGAGACTCCGGTGAACCGGTATCTGTCTTAGATTTTAACCGACCATGATTCTCGAAGAGCTCTTGCTTCTTGTCTGTTGATAAATACATGCTTAGCTAAAATAAATTGTATGAATTGAAATTAATGTGCAAAGGTAGAGAGAAGCTTATTGAAATACAAAACTCTGTATAAAATATCCTGACAGGATTATTCTCCTTCCGATTGATCTGATAAGGCTTTTTCTGTTGGCGAACCCTGGCGCTTCTTCTGCACAAAGTCGGCCCATTTCTTCTTTAACCGATCAATGAACATAAGGTAAACATCGGCATCGAAAAGCCGTGAATCGTTGCGGGCCTGCCGGAGGAAAAATGCTCCGAAGGGCAACAGCACCATATTGGGCATCCAGGCGGCGACAGCGCCATCGAGCAAGCCTTCCCTGGCGTACTTTTCGCTCATGATGCTCACTACGTAGAATATAATGAAAAACCCAATGGACAGAATCACTGGCAAGCCAAAACCTCCTTTTTTGATGATGGAGCCTAATGGAGCCCCAATGAAAAACATGACCAGGCAGCTAAAGGCCAGAGCTACCTTTTTGTGCTTTTCGATAATGTGGCGATAAATTTCCGAGTTGAGGTTTTCTATTCTGGTAGCCTGATTAGCGAGGTTAGTCTTTATGTACCTGGCCTTTACCAGGGCGTCATTGACTGCCCGGGTTCTTCTGCTATTGTCGGCAAAATATTTTTCGAAAGTAATTGTATCTCTTGCTGCCTTTTTTCTTTGTAATACCAATTCCTTGGCTGCTCTAATACTATCTGCCTTCGCCTGCTCGTTAGTTTTGGCCTGAGTCTTCGCCAGCGCTTCAACGGCGGACTCTCTCGTAATGCGGGGGGCAGCCGGGGTATTCCCTGTGTTTGGAGATAAAATACTGTCTTCTACAGTGATCTTTACCTCCCCCTGCGACACCGCTACGGCCTCCCTTTCCTTGCTCGTGGCAGCCCTGATAGAGTCAATTTTCCTTTGTCTTCTTTCCTTCAGGTGGTAGTCGTACATTCCATCGGCATTATTGAGCAGATTGAGCCTGACTTCGCTGACCACGCCCTGCATAGAGTCGATGTCATGGGCGAGCTCGCCCATGTCCTTCATGAGTCTGTTGCCGGCAAAAAGCTCCTGTTTAGTACGGTTGAGGTCAAATGAAGCCAGACTGAGCACCATTTTCATTTGACTGAACTCGTTTCTTGCCAGGTCGTTCACCCCACCAAAACTGGCTGTTCTGTTAAATTCATTTTGCCTTGATTCCTGGTAAGAATTGCCATCATAGAGCTCAAAAACGAGGTAGCGGTCATTCAAGATGGTATACATTCTGCATGAATCAGCCACAGTGACGCTATTATTGCCCATTTCTCTGGTGTGATCGTAAATGATCACGTCTTTCATCGACACACCATCAGGAAACTTCTGATTGACTTTGATGCTATAGTTGGGAATGCCGTTATAAAACTGGCCTTCCCGGATGTCCAGCGAGGGCTTTTTCTGCCTGATGTCATAAAGCAGGCTGTAGGCATTGATATTGGCTTCAGGCACAATGAAGTTGTTGTTCATGAAGGCCAAAACCACTAAAAATAAGACAGCGATAAAAAGTGGCCTGAGGGTTCGAACCAGCGAAATACCTGCTGACTTGATGGCGGTTAGCTCGAAATGCTCTCCCAGGTTTCCAAAGGTCATAAGAGACGAGAGCAGTATCGCTAACGGCAAAGCCACCTGTGACATATTGATGCTGAAGTAAAAGATAAGCTCGGCAAAAACGCTAAAACCGAGATCCTTTCCCACGAAATCGTCGAAGTACTTGAGCATATATTGCACAAGCAAAATAAACACCACCACCAAAAAGGTGAGGAAGAAGGGGCCGAAAAATGATTTTAGTATAAGCTTATCAAGTTTCTTCATGCCTGCGGAAAAGTGCTTTGCTGATTAAGGTGCGAGCAACACCTGTTAATTAACCGCAAAAGTAGGCAAAAAGTATTCCTTAACCACCGACTATTTCTTTTAGCGTGTGGATCATTGATTCCCAAAGATCTTCCAATTCTTCAAGATCATCCATGTCAGAATAGTCGGTGATCTTGAGGTAGGTTGACTGCGTCATTTCGTTTTCCTCGAGCTTCAGCTCTACGTAATTGGGGTCGTCATTGTCTTCAGTGCCTTCAAAAACGAACTTAACAAGGCTATTGGCTCGGTGTGAAGTCATCTTAGCTTTGTTTTTCTCCCCGTCCCAAATGAATATGTAGTCCTTGTCTTCGTTGATGTTTACATCGTCGGCAAACCACTGCGCCAACCCACTCGCTGAACTCACATATGGAAAAAGCATTTTTTTCGATGCCCTGAATTCAAACTCTGCTATATACTTGTAGTTACCCATATCGAACTTCTTCAAAAGTGCCTTAATGTATTAAAAATAAAATTGAAGTGAACATAATTTATTTTTTAATAGCCAAATGAGGTGCTTAAGTACTGCGATTCGAACCAACCAGAGGGTCTTTCAATCTTATCGATATGTTCTTCCCCAATAAAAGTTGAAGATTATGGTTGGCAATTAGAAAACAATCTTCATACATTTGCACTCCCATTTTTGGGAGATTAATGGCGGGGTAGCTCAGATGGTTAGAGCGCAGGATTCATAACCCTGAGGTCGGCAGTTCGATCCTGCTCCCCGCTACAGTAAGAAAGCAGCTCAAAAGGCTGCTTTTCCTTTTTCGACTATGTTCACCGTTTACGCACTACATAGCGCCAAATTCAATAAGATTTATATCGGCTACTCATCCGATATGGAGAATCGACTAGACGCCCACAACATCTATCAAACCAAAGGCTATACTTTCCGGTATCGTCCATGGGTTGTAGTTTATACAGAATCCTACCCGACAAAAAAAGAGGCGATGATCAGGGAGAGACAACTTAAGTCGGCGAAAGGAAGAGAATTCATTTGGAACTTAATCAACTACAGGCAAGATGATTAGAGTGCAGGGTTCATATCCGCCGGTTGGCGGACGGCCAGTGAATCCTGCTCCCCGCTACAGTAAGAAAGCAGCTCAAAAGGCTGCTTTTCCTTTTTCGACTATGTTCACCGTTTACGCACTACATAGCGCCAAATTCAATAAGATTTATATCGGCTACTCATCCGATATGGAGAATCGACTAGACGCCCACAACATCTATCAAACCAAAGGCTATACTTTCCGGTATCGTCCATGGGTTGTAGTTTATACAGAATCCTACCCGACAAAAAAAGAGGCGATGATCAGGGAGAGACAACTTAAGTCGGCGAAAGGAAGAGAGTTCAATTGGAACTTAATCAACTACAGGCAAGATGATTAGAGTGCAGGGTTCCTTCCGCCAGTAGTCGGACAAATGATCCGCCGGTTGGCGGACGGCCAGTGAATCCTGCTCCCCGCTACAGTAAGAAAGC